>SVQM01000047.1 GCA_015065335.1 Oscillospiraceae bacterium
CTTTATAGATGCCTCTACCTCACGGCGAGCCTTTTCTACCATATCCTCGATTCTTGTAGGATGGATGCGTCCGTCCGAGATGAGTTTCTCAAGTGCGATACGTGCGATCTCACGACGAACGGGATCGAAGCAAGACAGAGTGATGGCCTCTGGAGTATCGTCGATAATAAGATCAACTCCGGTGAGAGTCTCAATGGCTCTGATGTTACGACCTTCACGTCCGATGATACGCCCCTTCATCTCCTCGCTGGGAAGAGGAACAACGGAAACCGTGGTTTCAGCCACATGATCCGCTGAACAGCGCTGGATCGCCATGGAGAGGATATTCTTCGCCTTAGTATCTGCCTCCTCTTTAAACTGAGCCTCAAGCTCTACGAGCTTCATAGCCTGCTCGTGACGCAGTGTTGACTCAAGAGTTTCAATAAGCTCCGCTTTTGCCTGATCGGCAGTCATTCCGGAGATACGTTCAAGGGTAGCTGTCTGTTCCGCCTTGAGCTTTTCGATATTTTCAAGCTCCTCCTCGGCTTTTTTAAGCTTCTTGGTGAGAGTTTCGTCCTTTTTCTCTGCGTTCTCGATCTTCTTCTCAAGAGTTTCCTCTTTTGAATTGATCCTGTTTTCCTGTCTTGAAAGCTCGTTACGTCTTTCCTTGACTTCTGCATCAAAATCGTTTTTCTGCTTCAGAATTTCTTCTTTTGCTTCGATCAATGCTTCTTTTTTCTTTGTTTCCGCTGCTTTGATTCCGTCCTCAAGTATTTTTCTTGCCTGAGCTTCGGCGGAACCGATCTCGTTTGTGTCAAGCTTCTTGCGATAGGCTGAGCCTACGAAAAATCCCAGCGGAAGTGCAACGACGACTGTAATAACTGCGGCAATAATAATTCCCGTCATTTACGGCACCTCCTGTATTTAATTGAAAATCTAATGTAAAATATGTAAAGCATAATGCTGTGTTTTATCAATACATATAGATACATATAATATATTTTACCCCTAAAAGCCTTGTATGTCAAGGGTTTTGGGGGAATTTCCGAGATCTTTAAGCCCCATCACATGAAAAAAATGTCTTATTTGAAAAAAATTTATTTTTTTGTTTCGTAAAACAACAAAATACTTGCATTTTTTACAGGTTATAGTATAATATAAAATAAGTGATGACCAACGAAAAAAATGAGGGGAGATGATGAGAATAAAGCACGCAAAAAACAGATCAATGACACTGCCTGCAGTATTGACGGCTTTTTGCATTGTTGCGGCGATCATAATTGTAATTATCATCATTTATCTTCCCAAAAAGGATGGTAACGGTACGGATACCACAGCGGATACCGTGCCTGCTGTGACCGAGATTTCGGAGAGCACTGCCATCACGGAGCCTGTGCAGACTGAGGATACGGGGGATACGGAGAGTACTGCTGCAACCGATGCTCCTCCCGTGACGGAATATATCCCTCCGGAAGTAAGAGACACCGATTTTTCGGGATGTCTTTTTATCGGAGATTCACGTACCGAGGGCTTTATGCTTTATTCGGGGGTAAAAGGTGCCAAGGCATATACGGCGAGAGGTCTTATGGTGGACACTTATTTTACAGCTCCCGTAGTGGATATGAACGGTACCAAGATCAGTGTATCTCAGGCGGTGGAGTCGGAATCCTCCTTTGAACGGATCTATATAATGCTTGGAGTGAATGAGCTCGGTTGGGCATATGACAGTGTATTCATCAGCAAATATGAAAATCTGGTGGACCATGTAAAGAGCTGTATGCCTGATACAGAGATCATCGTTCAGTCGATCATTCCCGTAACTCTTGCAAAATCCGAGTCGGATGAGATATACAATAACGAGAACATTACAAGATACAACGGACTTATCCGTGATATGTGTGCAAGAAAGAGTGTTACCTACATGGATCTTGTGCCCTATTTCGTGGGTGATGACGGTGCGCTTCCCGAGGAGGCTGCATTCGACGGTATCCATCTGCAGAAAAGCTATTGTGAGAGATGGCTTGATGTATTAAAGCAGGCATAAACTTTATCATCTGCGGTGTATCGACATAATTCTTAAATAACTTAGTGTATAATGGAGAAAAAATGAATACAAAGACCGAAAAAATATCCGTATTTCCGATCATCCTTGCTGTTTTTCTGATGCTTGCGGTGTTTGTTGGATGTGAGAACGAAGAAAAGAAGCCCGTCATGATCGATATTGAAGCGGTGGCAAATGAGCTGTCCTCGGGAGTTAAATTTGATGATACTCTTGCAAAGCTGGATGCGGAGGCTGTAAAATACCTGTACGGTACAGGAGATGACATCTCTGCCGTAGTATATGTTGGCAGCGGTGCTACGGCTGAGGAGATCGCAGTATTCGAGGCGCCCGATGATAAGGGTGGCGAGGAGATGCTTGAGATAGCCGAAAAGCATATCGCAGACCAGATAGAATCATACAGGAACTACGTTCCCTCAGAGGTGGCTCGTCTTGAGAAGGCCGTGATCGCAAGGGAGGGTAAGTACGTTCTTATCTGTGTTACGAATGACACATCTGCGGCACGTGAGATCATAAATAAGGCTGTGGGAAAATAACGGCGCTGTTTTTTCGGGAGGAGGCTCCATGAAAAAGCACTGTGATTTTCGTATCCGTAAAAATATCATAAGATGGAGCATCGCTGTTTTTGCGGTGCTCTTTGTCGTTCTTTTAATATTTTCGGACTCACATCTGCCTGATAAAAAAACGTCTCCTGCCATAATGGAGATGAACAGGCTTTATGAGAGTGAGCTGACAGCTTTGCAGCAAAGAGATGCAGCATACCTTGAGGTTTTTGCCGGAGATGAAAGCTCTGAGAAAAAGGAAAACACATCAGGTACCGCAGAGCTTGACATTCTGTGCGTCACCGATTCGGCAATATCCTTTGCCATACGGCCGAAGGGTGAGGATGTCCCGTTTTACGGCCGTGATAAGTATTATAATATCGACAGAAATACCGGTGAGCATCTTGATCTCATGCTTGTATTCGGCGGTGCGTACAGAGATATAATTCTCGATGCACTGATACCCAAAATAGCCGCTGACGAGGATGTATACGAGGGCTTTGATGTAGTGCCGCTTATACATGAAAACCGTCCTTTCTATCTCACCGACGGCGGAAGTGCCGTGGTGATAGTTTTCGACAGAGGAGAGATAGCACCCGATAATGTGGGTACAAAACTCTATCGGGTGGAGAAAAAATAGTGCTTTGCACGAGAAAATTCCCCTGTTTATATAAAAAATAACATCAAACCGTTGACTGTAACGTTATATTATTATATAATTTATATATATAAGCACGTATGTGCAAGAAAGGCATGGTTATAAATATGGGAAAGACTATCAATGTCACATTCTGGAATGAATTCAGACACGAAAAGATCAATGATGCGGTTAAGGCTCTGTATCCCGACGGAATCCACGCATATGTAAAGAGCTTCCTTGAGACAAACGACGACATCAAGGTCACTCTGGCTTCTCTGGACGATCCCGATCAGGGTCTGCCGGACGAGGTCCTTAACAACACCGATGTACTTCTGTGGTGGGGACATATGCACCACGGTGAGGTTGACGACGCTCTCGTTGAGAGGATCCGTCAGAGAGTTTATGTGAACGGCATGGGATTCGTACCCCTTCACTCCGCACACCACTCCAAGCCCTTCAAGGCTATCATCGGTACTACCGGTAACCTTTGCTGGGGAGCTGAGGTAAAGGAGTTCATCTGGAACATTATGCCCTCTCACCCTATCGCTGCAGGTGTTCCCGATCACTTCGAGCTTGAGACCGAGGAGATCTATGCGGAGCCCTTCCAGATCCCCGCTCCCGATGAGTTCATCTTTAACGGATGGTATGCAAGCGGTCACGTATTCCGTTCCGGCTGTTGCTGGAGACGCGGCGCAGGTAAGATCTTCTACTTCCAGCCCGGTCACGAGACCTGTCCCTCCTTCCATAATCCCATCGTTCAGCGTATCATCACCAACGCTGTATACTGGGCTGCTCCTGCAGATATGGGCTTCAACTACGATGCAGGCTGTCCTTACGTAAATCCCATTGTTTGATCGGGGAATTAAAATGAACAAAAACAGAGACAACATTCTCTGTGAATATTCAGATGAGGAGAGCGCCTTTGTAAAAGGTGCTCTTTCATCGGATAGATGTACGGAGGGTGAGCAGCATTTTCATATGTCCCTCACCTCAAAGGAGTATATCCTCTACGATTTTTCAATGTTCGATGCACCAGGTGAAGAAGGATTTTATCCTGTCGGGGACAAGGACGGTACAGACGGTGACATTACGGGTGAAGAGATGCTTGCAAGTGCATTCGCAAAGGCTGAGAGTGAGCCTGCAAGCGAAGAATACGCCATGACCGCCGATGCATCGCTCACTTACGATGATAAGGGACGTGCTGTTCTGAGATACATGGAGTCACTTGACGGTGAGACGGAGCAGATATGCGAGATCTCATTCGATCCCGCACTTCCCGGGCTCGTGACGATCTCAAAGGTCGGAATGGTCAGCACCCTCATGACATTTGAATTGGGAAAGCGCCACAGTTGTGTTTACCGCACACCTTTTATTGATTTCGAGATGCGGATCCGCACTCTCAGAGCAGATAACACGATCACAGCCGATGGCGGTGTGTTGAGACTTGATTACGCTCTTGAGATAAGAGGTGCTGCGGCACACAGGACCGTGATGGAGATAACGCTTGAGAAAGAGTAAGGTATATTTATCTCTCGGCTAAAACTGTGCCGAAGATTAAATTTGGTAGATACTACAACTTGGTATTTAGGTTACGACACCGTATTGTCGTAACCGTCACGGTCGTGGGATATGCTTTATCCTGCAGACCAAACTTAGCCGATATTTGCCCCCGGGGGCATCCCCGGGCCGATACTTGCCTACGAGGCTTCCGGCTGCCTCTGTGCTACGGGCGGAAACACCTCATCCGTCAGGCTATGCCTGACACCTTCCCCTCAATGGGAAGGCTCAGCCCGGTATTCTCCCGACGTTCCCTAAGGAATCGTCGGGGTCATGGTCGTGGGACTGTTTTATCCCACTGACCAAACTTAGCCGATATTTGCCACCGGGGGCTTCCCCGGGCCGATACTTGCCTACGGGGGCTTCCGGCTGCCTCTGTGCTACGGGCGGAAACACCTCATTCGTCAGGCTATGCCTGACACCTTCCCCTCAATGGGAAGGCTCAGCCCGGTATTATCCCGACGTTCCCTAAGGAATCGTCGGGGTCATGGTCGTGGGATTGTTTTATCCCACTGACCAAACTTAGCCGATACTTGCCACCGGGGGCATCCCCGGGCCGATATTTGCCACCGGGGGCTTCCGGCTGCCTCTGTGCTACGGGCGGAAACACCTCATCCGTCAGGCTATGCCTGACACCTTCCCCTCGATGGGAAGGCTCAGCCCGGTATTCTCCCGACGTTCCCTAAGGAATCGTCGGGGTCACGGTCGTGGGACTGTTTTATCCTGCAGACCAAACTTAGCCGATATTTGCCCCGGGGGCATCCCCGGGCCGATACTTGCCACCGGGGACTTCCCCGGACCGAAGATTGAAAAAGGGGGGATAAGAGATGACGGACTCGGAATTTCGTGATGCCATAAAAAGCGCACGCCTTGACGGCGGGTATCTGCTGTTCGGGGACGAAGATTTTCTGAAGATGCGGTACGCCGCAGATATGTGTCACGCCGTGTGCGACGGACAGTTTGAAGAATTCAATATCCTGAAGGCAGACGGTGCCGATATCTCAGCCGCCTCACTTGAAGAAATGATCGCCGGATATCCCATGATGGCAGAGAAGAAAGCAGTGCTTTTTACAGGATTTCAGGCAGGCTCTCTCCGTGAAAAGGAGCTTGAGGCATACCTTGGTGTGTTCTCTCGCCTTGAGGATTATCCTCATACGGTGCTTGCCGTGTGTGTTCCCTCGGATGCCATGGATCCCGGAACACTTCCGAAAAAGCCTTCTCCGCTTTATAAAAAGCTGACTTCTCACCTGACCCCTGTTCAGTTTGAGCTGAAAGGGCCTGCGACACTGAAAAAATGGATAAACACCCAATTTACAAGAGCCGGTGCCGAGGCGCATTTTGATACGGCTGACACCATGATCGCATATTGCGGCAGAGATATGAACATCCTCCACGGAGAATGCGAGAAGCTGATCGCCTATGCTCTCGCCACAGGGACGCAGATAACTCCTGCCACAGTGGAGCTTGTGTGCTGCAAAAATGAAGAGGACGATGCCTTTGCCCTTGCAAATTCAGTGCTTTCCGGAGACAGGAGAGGTGCTCTTGCAGCTCTCAGAAAATACCGTGACCGCAAGGACGAGCCTGTATCGGTGTGCGCCGCCCTCGGCAGAGTCCTCACCGATATGCTTCACGTCTGTATGCTACAGAGCGCAGGGGAGCAGAAAAAGGATATCGCCTCAGCCCTTAGAATGCATGAATATAAATGCTCTTTGTATATGCAGGCACTCAAGGGAGTTGAACCGGCACGTATCCGTGCAGCCGTGGACAGATGCCGTGATGCTGATATGCTTCTGAAATCAACCGATCTCAAGTATATAGCTCTTGAGAGGCTTATCTGCACGATTCCCGCAAAGAGACGGCAGTGAGAGGCGGTGAGATCATGGCAGATGAAAAGATATCTATGCCCGTTCCTGTAGTGGTAGAGGGCAAATATGATAAAATAAAGCTATCGCAGGTGATCGACGGTCATATCATCACCACCGACGGATTCGGAATATTCAACAAAAAAGAAAAAGCCGCACTCATACGACGACTGGCAGAGCCTCGCGGAATCGCAGTGCTGACTGACAGCGACAGAGGCGGCAGACAGATACGCTCCTATCTTGCATCAATTCTCCCCGGGGATAAGATCTACGATCTTCATATCCCGAAGATTGAGGGCAAGGAGAGACGAAAAAAATCCCCTTCGGCCGCAGGTACTCTCGGCGTTGAGGGAATGGATGATGCGCTTCTTTACGAGATCTTTTTGGGATTTATCAAAAGGCTCGGTGCAGATAGCGACGGGATCGTCGGAGAGCGACGTGAGATCACAAAGGCGATGCTTTTTGAGTGGGGACTTACGGGTGCCGGAAGTGCCGAGGGACGTGATATGATATGCCGTGAGCTGGGACTTCCCGACGGAATGAATGCTACGGCATTCATGGGTGCGTTAAATGTTCTACTTACGGCGGATGAATTTGAAGCGATCGCAGAGAGGGTTTTCTCGGAGAGGGGTGTCGAATGAAACTGAAAATGCTTTACGCACGGTACAAGGAAATCATCAATTATCTGATCTTCGGAGTGCTGACTACCCTTGTGGATTTTGCGGTGTATACACCGTTGACAGTGATCTTCGGTGCAAATTACAAGATCGCAGGCTTTGTTCCGTGGTATATCGTCACATCTGTTATCGCTTGGATCGCCGCAGTCCTTTTTGCTTATGTTACAAATAAAATATGGGTGTTCGAACAGAAGGATTGGTCAGCACGTGCCGTGGTACACGAACTGATCCCTTTTGCGGGGGGCAGAGTGGTAACACTGCTTATCCAGCTTTTCCTCATGTGGCTCATGATCGACGTGACACATCTTGATAAGACAGGACTTTTCACATGGGGAGCCGGACTTGTCGGACTTGAAGGCGATATCGTGGTAAAGGCGATCGTCGCCGTAGTCGTTGTCGTGCTGAATTATGTGATAAGCAAGTTGTTTGTGTTCAAGAAAAATAAGTGAAAAAACCGCAGGTCGTCAGACCTGCGGTTTTTACGATATTATCTGTTTTCGGATGTACTGCGTATATCATCAACCAAATTCTGTATATTCGATATCTGTTTTTCCGTAAGTCCCGATACGTCAAGATAACGTTTGTCTGACAGCCCCAGAAGATAGTCTGTGCTGACGGAGAAGCTCTCCGCAATTTTTATTAGCATATCTATGGACGGAAGAATATTCCCGTTTTCCCAATTGCTTACGCTTTGCTTTGTTACGCTAAGTGCTTTTCCGAATTCCACTTGGTTTACACCACGTGCTATTCGTAATTCCTTGATTCTTTTTCCGAACATTTTGTTCCTCCGAGTAAATATTACAATACTATTGTATAAAATACACTTGACAAACACAAAATACTATGGTATAGTAATATTTGACAAGGAGGTGTCAAATTATGGAAGAAAACAATTCAAAATTCAAAGAATTTCTTGCTTCGGGAGTAGGAAAAGCGGTAATGATCGTAGTGCTGTACTTTATTATGTGGGGATTCATGTTAGCATTTTTGACAGTGTTCGACATACCTGTAGTCACGGTCATATTTGCAGTGGCATTGGGTAGCTGCGGTTGGAGGGCACTGAACAGGATTACTCCTTCTATGTTTGTAGTAATGTCGTTTAATGGATGGTTGATTTATTTTGTTGTAAAGGGAATACTGTCCGTTGCGATCGGAGTGTTCGTTGCTCCTTTTGTGATTGCAAAGGGAGTAGCTGATAAGGTTCAAAAGGATCTCGCTTAATTATGGAAGTCGTATTGATAGTTCCGATTGGCGGTGGACTGATATATTTTGCCGGATTTGTGCTTTTTGCACTTTTCAGCTATTCCAAAGAATTCTGCATTGAATGGATGCAGTTTTTCATAGACAATACTGTTACAATTGCAGTGATCGTGGGGGTTGTAGCACTTCTTTGTGCAATAATAGCCGGTTCGGATAAGTTCAAGTACGGTCCGGCGACTTTTCTTCTGGTAGGTCATTATTTATTAAGTATAGTCTATGGCGTGTATGGTGTTTTATATAACGCCAGAGAAAATTTCTTTTTCCTTATCATGTGCATAATAATTTATCTGGCAGTGGTCGTAATACATACTGTTATTATGGGAGGTCTGTTGATATTTTGCCAAGAACACCATGTAATATGGCCGATATACCCTGTATGTATAGGGCTGTCAGTATTCCTGTATTTCTTTTACTAAACTCCAAAAGCCATAGATTCACAAAAAGGATCTATGGCTTTCTCACACAATGATATCTGCACGGTAGGGGAGGATTCCATATCCTCCCGTAATGTATGATTGAGTCCCGGAAGAAGGTACCATCTCAGACGCCGAAGTTTCTTTACTTCGCTCACATCTTTGGCTTAGACTATCTTGTGTTTAAGAAGAAGGATGAATAAAAAGATTCCCATAGACCGTAAAAGTCTATGGGAATTATATTGTGCAGTAGGACGAACAAAGCTATTGAGCCTTCCCCGCCGGGAAGGCTTTGGTATATCTCCATCTATCACACAATAAGATCGCAAAACTCGGCTTCCACATACCTTGCGAGATCCTCCGGCGACAGCTCAAGCTGTACCCCTCTTTGACCTGCACTGACACAAATTGTGTCGCACAGAGTGGCGGTCTCGTCAATGTACGTAGGAAATTTTTTCTTCATTCCAACGGGAGAGCAGCCTCCTCGGATGTACCCCGTCAGAGGCAGAAGATCCTTCATGGGGATCATTTCAAGACGCTTATCCCCCGATGCTACGGCGCATTTTTTCAGATCAAGCTCGTAAGCTACGGGTATGACGAAAACTCTGCACTCACCGCTTCCGTTCTTCGTCACAAGAGTTTTGAACACACAATCAGGGTCAAGCCCCATCATCTCGGCGGCATGAGTACCCGACAGGTCTTCCTCATCTACGGGATATTCCCTGACGGAAAATTCTATCTTCGCGGCTCCGAGCAGCCGCATCGCATTTGTTTTTACCATGATTTATATTATTATTATTATTATGGGGCTCTGCCCCATACCCCGCAAACCCTTTTTGAAAAAAGGGTTTGATCCCAAAAACTTCAAATAAATTGCTTTGTAAAATCCGACGATATATCCTTATACCGATACGTCTGTCGGAAGACTTACGGATTACCGTTATCAACAGAATCCTATAAGGTCGGTTTTAACGAAGTGAAAAACCGATATTTGGTATTCTCCACTCAATTATAAAAGTACGCAAGGCGGCGATGCCGCCTTGCAGGCTATCAAATACAGCAATCCTATATGGCTATATTAGGGTAAAGTTCTTTTGGTTCTTTTCTTTCAAGAAAAGAATGAATAATAATTCCTATATCAGAACAGTCCCTCGATCTCACCGTTTTCATTCACGGTGATCTTTTCAGCGGCGGGAACTTTAGGAAGTCCGGGCATAGTCATGATATCACCGGTCAGCACCACAACGAATCCCGCACCTGCGGAAAGCTTCACGGAACGAACAGTAACGGTAAAGCCCTCGGGTGCGCCTACTTTTGTCATATCGTCGGAGAAGCTGTACTGAGTCTTTGCCATACATACGGGAAGATTACTGTAGCCCTGAGCCTCAAGCTCGGCAATGATCTTTGTCGCCGCAGGCGTGATCGTAACTCCGTCACCGCGGTAGACCTTCTTAACAACGGATTCTATCTTCTCGTAAAGTGACATATCATCGGAGTAGCAGAAGGTGAAATCGCCCTTTTCCTCCTCGCAAAGACGTACTACCTCACGTGCAAGCGTGACACCGCCGTCTCCGCCATTAGCCCATACCTCGGACAGTACAACATTCACGCCAAGCTCGGCGCAAGCGTCCATTACAGTCTTGATCTCGTTCTCCGTATCAGTGGGGAAACGGTTGAGCGCAACCACTACGGGTAGCTTATAAACATCCTTGATGTTTGAAAGATGGCGGAGAAGGTTCGGCATACCTGCCTTCACAGCCTCAATATTCTCTGGACCAAGCTCGGTCTTTGCAACACCGCCGTGCATCTTCAGTGCACGTACAGTCGCTACAAGCACTACAGCAGAAGGCTCAAGCCCTGCCGCACGACACTTGATGTCAAAGAATTTCTCGGCACCCAGATCAGCACCGAAGCCTGCTTCTGTTATGGCATAATCACCGAGCTTCATTGCAAGTCGTGTCGCCGCAACCGAGTTGCATCCGTGTGCGATATTCGCAAAGGGACCGCCGTGAACAATAGCGGGAACACCGCCGAGAGTCTGAACAAGGTTCGGGGACATGGCATCACGAAGAAGTGCTGTCATAGCACCGTCAGCCTTTATATCCCCACAGGTCACTGGACGTCCGTCATAAGTGGATGCAACCACCATTCTTGCTAGTCGTGCACGCAGATCGGAAAGATCCTTGGCAAGGCAGAATACCGCCATTACCTCAGAGGCTACTGTGATGTCAAAGCCGTCCTCGCGGGGAGTACCGTTTACCTTGCCGCCAAGTCCGTCGGTGACAAAGCGAAGCTGACGGTCGTTCATATCAACACATCTCTTCCAGGTGATGCGTCGGGGATCGATTCCAAGAGCATTGCCCTGGTAGATGTGGTTGTCGATCATAGCCGCAAGAAGATTGTTCGCCGCACCGATTGCGTGAAAATCTCCCGTAAAGTGGAGATTGATGTCCTCCATGGGTACTACCTGAGAATATCCGCCGCCTGCGGCACCGCCCTTGATTCCGAATACGGGACCGAGGGAGGGCTCACGGAGAGCTACAACGGTATTTTTACCGATCTTTGACAGTGCATCCGCAAGTCCGATGGTTGTAGTAGTCTTACCCTCACCTGCGGGAGTGGGGGTGATCGCAGTAACAAGCACAAGCTTTCCGCCGCCCTTACCAACCTCAGTGTCATTCATTATTGCGGGATCTACCTTAGCCTTGTATCTGCCGTATCTCTCAAGGTATTTTTCGGGAATACCCGCAGTCTCGGCGATCTTCTCTATGGGAGCCATAACGTGCTCTCTTGCTATTTCAATATCAGTCTTAAAGCTCATAAAGGAACTCCTTTAATAAGTATAGATAATAATATTTTATCACATTTCTTCCCTGTTGTAAACGAAAATTTTTTGAATGTGTAAAAAATACGGGGATGTTTATTTACCGAAGGTGGATTTTGTGGTACAATTAAAGAAAAATGTCTGAGAGGTTTCAATGAAGACAGGACTTGTAATGGAAGGCGGAGCAATGCGGGGAATGTTCACCGCAGGTGTCATCGATGTGATGATGGAGAACGGCATCATCCTCGACGGTGCGATCGGAGTATCGGCCGGCGCCGCTTTCGGATGCAATTATAAATCGGGGCAGATCGGCAGAGTCATCAGATATAACGTGAGATTTGCAAAGGATCCGAGATTTTGCAGTGTACGTTCGCTAATAAAGACGGGTAATATGTTCGGGGCGGATTTTTGTTATCGTGAGATCCCGTATGAGCTTGATCTTTTTGATTATAAGGCGTATGCCGAGTCGGAGATGGAATTTTACGTGGTGTGTACCGATGTTGAAACAGGCGAGGCGGTATACAAAAAGTGTGATATCCTTGATGGAGATCAGATGGAATGGCTCAGAGCTTCGGCATCCCTTCCTCTTGCCTCAAAAATAGTGGAGATAGAGGGAAAAGGATATCTTGACGGAGGTATCTCGGATTCAGTTCCGCTTAAATATTTTGAGAGCATCGGATACACAAAAAACGTCGTGATCCTTACTCAGCCTGACAGCTACCGCAAGAGAAAGGCGAAGATGCTTCCTATCATGCGTATTGCCATGCGGAAATATCCCGAAATGGTACGTGCCATGGCGACACGCCACGATATGTATAACGAGTCCGTGGAATATGTGAGACAGGCGGAAAGAGACGGCAGAGCATTTGTGATACGCCCCGATGAAAAACTGCCTATCGGTCATATTGAGCACAATGGGGATAACCTCAGAAATGTGTATGAGATCGGCAGAAGCATCGCCGAGAAACGGCTTTCGGAGATGAAGGAATTTCTTAGGTAACAATAAGAAACTGTTTTCGGCAAACTAAAACTCCACTCTGTTTTTTGCACTGAGCGGAGTTTTTTGATATGCTGTTATATTTTTCTGAGCTTTGCCATATCACGGGCGAAATCTCCGAGAGCAGGCTCGAACACGGGACCGTATTTTTTATCGTCGTTTTCTTCAGAGGTGAGCTTTACCACATTGGCGGTGAAAACTACCGCCGCCTCCGTTGCACCCGCAAGCCCTGCACCGAGAGTATATGCCGCAGTAAAAGCAGAGCCGAAAACATCTCCCGTACCGTGATAGAATCCGGGATGCTTTTTTTCGAAGACATATCCCGTCTCATCGGTGACGGGATCGTAGTATGCTGCACCGATATCTCCGTTGGGAGAATATACTCCCGTCAGTACTACCGCTTTTGCGCCAAGTCCTGCAAGAGCTTTGAGGATATTCTCTGTCTCATCACCGACAGTTGGTTCAAGAGTAGGGCAATCCTGTCCGAGAAGGAAGGATGCCTCGGTGATATTCGGCATGATCACAGTTGCCTCTGCGCAAAGCTCTCTCATGCCGTCTACCATTCTGTGATCAAATCCGCTGTACAGCACCCCGCCGTCACCCATTACGGGATCGACTATTGCGGCACCGCCATCCTTCATAAGACCTTTTATGATCTCTTTTGCTGCGCCGATCTGATCGGGGGAGCCGAGATATCCCGTGTATACCGCATCAGACGGTCTTCCGAGGGTTTTGAGATGTGCGGTGATCTTTTCCATTTCGTCTGTCAGCGGGAGGAATGTGAATCCGGTAAATCCGCCGGTGTGCGTTGAAAGGAGTGCCGTGGGAATGATCGAGCATTCCACTCCTGCGGCGCTGATTATTGGAAGTGCAACTGTTATTGAGCATCTGCCCACACATGATATATCGTGTACTGCGATTACTTTTTTTTGCATGATCTGTTCCTTTTCAGAAGCGCTCAGTCTCCGAGAGCTTCTATAAATTGTTTGTACATATAAAGACTTCCGAGGACGATGGTATCCTTGTCGGTCACAAGGGCAAGTGCATCCTCCATGCTGTCGCAGGGGGTGGCATCAATGCCGTATTCGCAAAGCTCCTTTGCGTATGCTTTGGCATCCATGGCACGGGGATTGTCGGGTGTCACCGTATACGCACGTATTGCAAACTGCGACATGATACGGCACATTTCGCTGTGATCCTTATCACCCATGACACCTGAGATCACGGTGAACTTCCTGTCGGGATAATATACGGCAAGGCTTTGAGCTACCGCCATAACTCCCTGAGGATTGTGACCTCCGTCGAAGATCATAACGGGATCGGGACGGAAAAGCTCAAAGCGGCCACGCCACTTTGCACGTGCAAGCCCCTTCTTTATTATGAGATCGGGAAGCTTCTTTCCGCATATATCAAGGCTGTCGAGAACGGCGATCGCCACTGATGCGTTCGCAAACTGATAAAGTCCCGCAAGGGGAAGGCTGAAGCCTGTCCTCTCGCCCATTGAAAATGATGCTCCGTTCTCGGAGAATGTCCTTTCAGTGACCTCATAAGAGGTTCCTCTTCCGGCAAAAGTAACAGGTGCACCCACCTCTGCCGCTTTGCGACGAATTACTTCTGCCGCCTCCTCAGGCATCTCACCGCATACTACCTTGGATCCGGGCTTGATGATGCCTGCCTTCTCAAAGGCGATATCCGCAACAGTAGAACCAAGCACCTCCGTGTGATCAAGGGCGATCCCCGTTATCACAGCTACATCGGGAGAGGGAATGATATTTGTGGAATCAAGGCGACCACCCATTCCTGCTTCATATACGATGATATCACATTCTCTCTTTCGGAAAAAGAGGAACGACATCGCCGTAAGAAGTTCGAACTCTGTGGGAGTATCTTCCATGAGATCGGCTTTTTCCGCCACCTCTGTGACGATGGATGCGATCTCATCTCTTGTGATATTAACCCCGGAGCAGATGAATCTCTCTGAAAAGTCAAGCATATAGGGAGAGGTGAAAAGTCCCACCTTCATTCCTGCGAAACGGAGTGTGGAATAAAGCATTGAGCAGACCGAGCCTTTACCGTTCGTGCCTGTAACGTGAATGAAACGCAGTCCCTCCTGGGGATTGCCAAGCCTTTCGCACAGCTCCGTGATCCTTTCAAGTCCCGGACGGGATCCGAAGCGACGGGAGCGTTTCAGGTATTCCATTGATTCTTTATAATTCATAAGTCAAACCTTTCGAGAACCGCCGAAAAAGCCCTTGAGTGCATTTTTGACAGCTCCGCTTTTCAAAAGAACGGTGATTATTGATGCTTCAGCTACGGAATTTATGAGATATATGGGGATCCTGAGAGCAAGCACCGACCACGGGGTGGTGTACCACAGACGAAGTCCCGTCGATTTCAGAAGGATCGAGCCGAAGATGTGCGCCAAAAGCACCGAGAGAAGCACACGTGGAAATGAGCATTTCCCGTTGTGGATAAAAACACGTGCCAAAACACCGGACACAAATCCTACCGATACTGCCCCGAGAGTTATTACGGGGTTGATCTGGTATCCGACTGCGAGACATCCCACAAGATCGGAGACGAGGCCAACAGCACCCCCGGAAAGAGGACCGAATACGATCCCCGCAAAAAGGATCGGCAGGTTTTCAAAGCTGATGCGGATGCTGTCTCCTATGGGGATCTGCAGGAATTTTCCGAGGACCACACTTGCTGCCGCAAGAATGGCG
>SVQM01000048.1 GCA_015065335.1 Oscillospiraceae bacterium
AGGGAAGAATTCAAGGGATTCGCTTCGCTCGGGTATTATTTTGGGTAACTCAATGATACTTGACGGTATGTGCGAAAAGTTTGCTAAAGAAATGAAGGTTGAAATAAACGATACTCTTCTTCTTGCCAAAGATGTTGAAGTTGATGTATCAAACATTGTTTATGTGGCACAGCTTTGTGATGGAAGTACTCTTCTCTCACAGACCAATTCCCTTGTCTATGATCCCGAGAATATGATCGTTACCGATGTTCCGAGCATTTTCCCGACCGAAACTGATAAAACGGATGAAACAGAGGCTTCCGAGGTGACCGGAACGGACATTCCGGAAATACCATCTGAATCAGTGCCGTCCGTCACTGAAGAATAAGGAGATTTTTATGTGCGGATTTGTAGGCTTTACAGGCTACCTTGAAAACCGACAGGATGTTCTTCGCCGTATGGCTGACAGAATAATCCACCGTGGACCTGACATGGAAGGATATCATATATCCTCTGCGGAGGATTCGGGAAATATTGCTCTCGGCTTTCGCAGACTTAGCATCATCGACCTTGCAGACGGTGCTCAGCCAATGTACAATGAGGATCGGTCCGTTGTTTGTGTATTCAACGGTGAGATCTATAATTTCATGGATCTACGTGATGAGCTCATTTCAAAAGGTCATATTTTTAATACAAAGTGCGATACCGAGGTGATCGTGCATGGCTTCGAAGAATACGGTGATGATATCGTTACACGTCTTCGAGGTATGTTCGCATTCGTTATTTGGGACAAGAGATCCGGTTCCCTTTTCGGAGCAAGAGATCATTTTGGTATAAAACCGTTCTATTATTCAAAGATTTCTTCGGGTGATATAATCTTTGGCTCGGAAATTAAGAGCTTTCTTGAGCATCCGGGATTTTCTCCCGAGGTAAATCCCGATGCACTTCGTCCGTATCTTACTTTTCAATATTCCGCAACGGAGGAAACTTTCTTTAAGAACACCTACAAGCTTCTCCCCGGTCACTGTTTTACTCTGAAGGATGGAGAGATGGATATCCGTGAGTATTGGGATGTTGATTTCTCAAAAAAGTCGGACATGAGCTTTGATGAGGCTGTTTCTTTTGTAGATGACCGTGTGCGTGAGTCTGTTGCTGCTCATAGAATAAGTGACGTTAAAGTAGGCTCATTCCTTTCCGGTGGCGTCGATTCAAGCTATATAACTGCGGCTCTTATGCCGAACAAAACTTTTTCCGTTGGATTTGATTTTGATAATTTTGATGAAACGGGTGAGGCAAAAGAGCTTTCAAAGCTTCTTGGGGTTGAAAATTACACCAAAATGCTTACTGCCGACGATTGCTTTGATGCTCTTGCAGATATACAGTATCATATGGATGAGCCTCAGTCAAATCCATCATCTGTTCCCCTTTATTTCCTTGCGGGACTTGCAAGCGAGCACGTTACGGTTGTGCTTTCGGGCGAGGGTGCTGATGAGATATACGCAGGCTACGAATGGTATGATGAGAACCCGATGATGAGAAAGTATAAGAAGCTTCCTTCCTTCATTCGTCGCGGTGCCGCAGGTATCTCGGCAAAGCTTCCCTATTTCAAAGGTCATGATTTCATAATAAAAGGAAGCGGAAAGCCCGAGAATTATTTCATAGGTCAGGCCCTTGTATTCCCCGAAAAAGAGGCTGCGGCTATTCTTCGTCCAAAATACCGTTCAGGTATGACACCGAAAGATATTACTGCTCCAATTTACGACAGAGTTAAGGATCTTTCTGAGCTTGAGAAAAAACAGTACCTTGATCTTAAGCTCTGGCTTCCCGGTGATATTCTTCTTAAAGCCGATAAAATGAGCATGGCTCATTCCATAGAGCTCAGAGTTCCTTATCTTGACCGTGAGGTCATGCGTGAGGCTGCCACTATTCCCGAGAAGTATAAGATAACTCCCGAGAATACCAAATACGTTCTCCGCAAAGCCGCAAATCGTATTCTTCCCAATGAGTGGGCGGATCGTACTAAAAAAGGATTTCCCGTACCTATCAGAAAATGGCTTCGTGAGGATAAATATTACAATTATGCAAAAGAGTATTTCACCTCAGATGCGGCTGCGGAATTTTTTGATCCGGAAATACTGCTCGGACTTCTTGAGGATCATCGTTCAGGAAAATGTAATAACGGACGAAAGATATGGACTGCGCTTGTGTTCCTTGTATGGCATCGCCGTTTCTTCGGCAACTGATTTTTAACATCGGAGTAAGATATGAAAAAGATTTATCCTGTTCTCCTTGGAGGAGATCTTAACTGTTATAATGTAGCAAGAGCCTTTCACGAGGCATATAAGGTAAGATCCGTTGCTTTCGGAAGATACGCCATTTCTGCAACTAAATACTCTTCCCTAATTGACTTTAACATCATTCCTGATATTGATGATGAAGAGGTAATGCTTCGTACTCTCAAGGATTATGCAGAGTCTCACAAGGACGGAAGGCTTATCCTGTTTGGTTGTACTGATGATTATGCTACTATGATAATCAAAAACAAAGACAAACTCCCAATGTATACTTGTCCGTATACTCTTCCCTCTCTGATCGATCCTCTTTCAAAGAAAGCAGCTTTTTATGAAATGTGTGATAAGTACGATATTCCTTATCCCGCTACTGTCGTGCTTTCTGAAAATGCTACTGAAGATGAGCTTTCTGAGAAAAAGCTCGGATTTCCCTATCCTATTATAATAAAACCTTCATCAAGCGTCGATTACTGGAAATTCCCGTTTGACGGAATGAAAAAGGTTTATATGGCAAAAAGTCCTGCCGATGCCGTAAAGATCGTTTGCGAGATATATGCCTCAGGTTATCCCGATAAGATCATTCTCCAGGAGTATATCCCCGGAGGAGATGCATCAATGAGGGTGTTTACCGCATTTTCCGATGCAAAAGGTAAGGTGCGTGCGATGTGTCTCGGGCACACTATGGTTGAGGAGCATACGCCTAAGGGACTTGGAAATCATGCTGCTATCGTAACTGAGAATACCGCAGAATTCCCTCTTACCGGGAAGATCAAGGCGTTTCTTGAGGATCTCGGTTACACCGGATTTTCCAATTTTGATATCAAATATACGGGTAATGGTGATGATTTCAGAGTATTTGAGATCAATCTCAGACAAGGCAGAAGCAATATGTATATGACTGCCGCAGGAATCAACGTGGCAAAGCTTGCTGCTGAGGTTTATGACTCTGACGGAGATGATTGTGTGCTCTGTGAGAACGAGCATTTCTGGCATCATGTTCCGAAATCTGTCGCTTATACTTATACAGAGGATGCGTCTCTTGTTGAAAAAGCAAAAAAACTTGCTGATGCGGGTGCTGAAACATCATCTCTCTGGTATACTGCGGATATTTTCAAAAATCCTCTGAGATTTATTTGTGTGGTAGAACAGCTCAGACGTCAAAAGAAAAAATTCCGGATATACTATCCGAAAAAATAAATTCAGGTGGAATTATGTCGAAATTGTTGGGTATTCTTGGCGGGCTTGGACCTATGTCAAGTGCGTATCTCTATAAGATGATAACAGAGCATACTCTTGCAGAACGTGATCAGGATCATATTGATATTGTCTTAAACAGTCGTGCAACTACGCCCGATCGAACTGAATTTATACTCGGATCGTCTGAAAGATCCCCGCTTCCCTACATGATCGAGGATGCTAAAAGGCTTGAAAAGTACGGTGCTGACGGTATTATTATTGCCTGTAATACAGCTCATTATTTTATTGATGAGGTAAGACGTGCAGTGTCTGTGCCTGTACCAAGTATAATCTATGAAACTGTTGATTTTCTTAAAAAATCAGGATTTAAAAAAGCCGGTATACTTGCCACGGCAGGTACTGTAAGTGCCGGATCATATCAAGATAAATGTAGGGTTCTCGGAATTGACTTTGCTATTCCATCGAAGAATTCCCAGGAAGATCTTATGGAGATGATCTACGGATGTGTAAAGTGTGGCAAGCCGTCATCGAAGGATGCTTTTTTAAGAATATCCGATGAAATGCGGTCTTTGGGATGTGACTGCCTTATCCTCGGTTGTACAGAGCTTTCTGTTATGGCTGATGAGCTCTCGCTTTTTAATGAGCCTGATATTCCTTATATCTGTGATTCTCTTCATGTTCTTGCTGCTTTCTCTATTTCGTTTTGTAATAAGCAAAATATCGGATTCGATGAGAAATTGAAGAAATGGGCTGACGGTATTCATGAGCTTGCAGGAAACGGTTATTCCTTTATTCCGGAGGTAAGATAGTGAAAATTTATAAAAAATCTCTCGGAGAGATAGCTTCTCTTTTTGATTCGGAAGTGATCTCCTCAGATAAAAAGGCTCACGAATCTTTCATTTATAAAATTGAGTATGATTCAAGAAAAGCGGGTTCGGGAGATATTTTTGTGTGTCTTCTCGGTGCTCGCTCTGACGGACACAAATTTGCATCTATGGCGTATGAATCTGGATGCCGTGCTTTTCTTTGCGAATATATTCCCCACGATCTGCCAAAGGATGCAGCTATTATTATTGTAAATGACACGAGAGCTGCCCTTGCAAAATTATCTGCGTATTTTTACGATTACCCTGCTGATAAGCTGAAGCTTATCGGTATAACGGGTACCAAGGGAAAGACTACCACTGCTCTTCTTATTTCATCTATTCTCAATAAGAACGGCAAAAATTGTGCGTACATCGGCTCTAACGGTGTTATTATCAATGGTGAAAGGACTGAGACTGTTAACACCACGCCCGAAAGCAAAGAACTGCACCATTATTTTGCACTTATGGTAGAGAACGGTGTCAAATATGCCGCCATTGAGGTCTCCTCCCAGGCTCTTGCTCATCATAGAGTCGATGGTATCGATTTTGCTGTAAAAGCATTTACGAATCTGTCTCCCGATCATATTACTGATTGTGAGCATAAGGATTTTGATGATTATAAGAACGCCAAGGCATCATTTTTTAACGGGTATTCCGGTGATATCATCTACAATATGGATGATCCCGAATCCCTGTCGGTTATAAGTGGTCACTCCGATACTGCTGAGCTTGTTTCTGTAGGAATGAATCCTGATGCTAATTTCTTCGGCTCAGGTGGTACTCCGTACAGAGACAGCATGACACTTGGTATTGAATTTATTTGCTCGTTCTGCGGAAAAGAGACTGCTGTAAAGCTCCGTTCTCCGGGAGGATTCAGTATCTATAACGGTCTTACAGCGATTGCCTGTGCCAACCGAATGGGTGTCAGTGTTGAATATTCTGCGGCAGCTCTTGCTGATACTTCCGTTATGGGGCGTTTTGAGATCGTTCCCGGACTTCCCGGAAGGACTTTTATTATTGATTACGCTCATAACGGAGAGAGCATGAGACGTGCTCTCGCTTCTCTCAGGGAGTATGAGCCGTCAAGACTCATAGTCGTGTTTGGATCTGTAGGCGGTCGTACCACAGGACGTCGAAAGGAAATGGGAGAGGCGGCATCAATGCTTGCTGATCTCTCTGTAATAACCTCCGATAATCCGGATTATGAGGATCAGATGCAGATAATTGATGAAATCGCATCACATATGGATCCGAGTCATCCATATGTGAAGATAGCTGACCGAGAAAAAGCTGTCCGCCATGCTATCCGTATTTCGGAGGATGGAGATATTGTTTTCTTTGCGGGAAAAGGTCATGAAACATACCAGCTTATATTCGGGAAAAAAGTGCCGTTTATCGAAGCGGATATAATAAGAGACGAGTGCCTTATTATATTATCTGAAGCTAACTGAATAAAAAATACTCTGTTCTCAGAACAGAGTATTTTTTATTCAGTTAAGATGCCAGAAGTCTTTCAAGCCAGATAACTCCGATCTCAAATGCTTCGCTGAGACCTGACTTCATATCCTGCTTGGCGATACGCTCACCCATGGGAAGATTTGTATCAGTATTAACCACCTGAACGATAACCTTATCGGGAACCTCATTTCCCGCATATTCGGTTGTGGTCATTATTGTAATCTGAAGCACATATTTTTCTTCAGCACAGCCATATACGATCGTGTTGTTTTCACGAACAAGAGGACGGCCTTTATATATAAGATACTTCTCGCCGTTTGTTACTCCATCGAGTACATGCACATTATCCATTGTGTCACCTGTCCTTTCAAAATTATATAAATATATTATATCTTATATTATATGTTTTGTCAAGGTTACAGGTAATTAAGTAAATAAAAACTTAATAATCAGCTTTTTTCAATAATGTTAAGGTTAGATGGAAGTACCCCCGCCTGTTCATACACGATTTCGCTGATCTGAGAAATTTCATTGGGCAGAAGTCCGTCTGATTTAACGACGATGCTTGCAGTATCACCGTTTACGACTGCTACACACTGTTCAAAGCCTTTTGACATGATCAAAGATTCGATATTAGCCTCTGTTTTTATCTCATCTGCAATACGGCGTATATCCTCCATTGCTCCGGTCTTCATATCCTCAACTGCGTCTTCACTGTCAACGACACCTTGGAGAACTTCCATTGCCTCTTCACGTGCACGTTGTCTGCTCAGAGTCATAGTTGCAAAATAATCCTCCTCTACATTTGCCGCATTGTCGGAGTTGTTTTTGTCTGCGCTGTTTTCTGTAGAGAGATCTGAGAGATCGACTGATGGTTTAAGTCCTGTTTTTTCATCGTTGTCACCAAGCAGGATGAAGTTAAGGAGTACCGCTATACCTATAACAACAACGGATGCTGTTACGATTATTGTTTTTCGCCCTATTTTTGATAAGAGATTTTTTGCCTTTTCTTTGAGTTCATCGAATTTCATAGTGATTCATACCTTTCTTTGATTTTAGTAAATTATATTGGTCAATTGCTTTAAATATTACTCAGTTACCGACTACATTTATTTTGTTTACTGAGATCCCGAGTCCGGCACTGAGTAATGTGGTGATCTTTTCCTTTACCGTGGCTCTGTCACCGTTTGTACATGATACAGCAATTCCTCTGATTTGAGGGTAAATTTCTCTGACAACAGCAGCCTCCTCCCCATTTTTATTGTTTATAATTAAAAAGTCAACGGCATAACTTTCAGCTCCTCCTTTTTTGGCATATTCATATTCCTTACTGCCGTCAACTGTTATAAATACCCGTACCTCATCTATTCCTTCTACTGTCATTAAAAAATCTTCTACTTTATCTTCAAGTATTTCCGAATAATATATTCCTTCCCCGTCATTTCCCTGTACTTTCTTTTCAGAAGCTTCCGTTATTCCTCCACCAAAGCTCAGCAGAATTATTCCTAAGGCGATACCTAAAATGATAAGTAATATTTTTTTAGGAGAAATTCCTTTTAGTGAATTTTTTATACTAATTCCCATTACTTATTACCTCTATGTGTGTATTAAAAATATCCTTAAAATATTTTTTGATTGTACTATGACTGATATTTGCTGCTTCTCCTTTTGGATATACTGTTACTTCTCTGATTGAATATTTTGTTTCTGTATTATCGATTATGAGTTTTATATAAAAGTTTTCTTTCGGTACACCAAAATGCTCGGATGCTGATTTTGCAGCAGCCTTACAGATTTCAGACGATACTAATTCAAGGCTCCCGTATTTTTCGGAATGTTCTGCTATTCCAGTCTCTGTATCATCTGATTTTTCCGTTATTGATGAAATATCCGGAATTATTTCTGTAAGCATATCTGTACTGTTTATAAGAGGAGTGACAGTCATACATAAAAATGCAAGAACCGAGGCGTATTTTACAAATTTTGATATATTACTTTTTCCGTTTGGTATAATCAGTGTAAGGATCCCGCACACTACTGCCGAAAAAACGATCTCCGTAAGATATTTCATTTTAAACCTATCCTGTTATCGCAAGAACTGATCCCGTAAAAAGAGTTAATGCGTAGATGAATGTAATGCTTATTGCAGATGCAAATGCAAGCATAATTGATGAAACAGAGCCAATATCGGAAAGGAGAGCCTCTTCTCTCTCCGATCCCAAAACTCCTGCGACGGTCTTGCACGTAAAAATAGCAAATCTGTGCACAAGAAGTGTCAAAAGAGTCGGAAGGAGTAGTAGTATTATTATTACAATGACAACTGCTCCGCCTGCTGATTTGAGTACGGAAAGACTACCTCCTATTGTACCGAGAGAATCTGACACTGCACCTCCGATTATAGGGACGAGGTTTCCCACAAGGAATTTTATGCTTCTTGCACCGAATGAATCAGCACTTTGAGCTATTGTATTCTGTAGTCCCAGAATAAAGGAAAAAAGCGTTACTGTAAAAAGCATTATACCCGTTGAAATATTTCTTACTGCGATGGTGATCGGTTTTATTCCAACATCGGGGAATATTGAATGAACAGTGCTGAGGATCAGACATACCCTTACGGCGGGCATCAGGACATTTGCAAAGAGATTCTGGCAAAGTGTTACAAGCATCATTATGCCACCGCTTTGTACGGCAGCGGTACTGACATTTCCGGACATTCCATAGACTACAGCAAGGAGAGGTACCATACCGTTCATAAGACCGGTTATAAGCTCACAGAAATCCTCTAAGATGGTAACAGAGATAAGATCTGTCCCTATCAGTATTATAACTATGCCGGTGTTGATGACAGATGCGGACAGTGATTTTGTTTCTTTTATTGACAGACTGTCACTCAAAGCACGGAAAATCTTTCCAAGTAGGATCACACCGATTATTATTGCTGCGTGTTTTAATGAAGGGAGAAGAGAGTTTTTTAGACATGCTCCGATCCTTCCGAGAATGTACGAGAAATCGGTTATATGCGTAGCGGCACTTGAAAATCCATCGGGATCGCCGCTTAACATCTCAGGCGGTAATTCCTCACGTATCTTATCGGGTAATCCATCAATAAAATCTTTGTATTCGTCATTTGACACTGAGATTTCCTTCTCTGTCTCTCCAGGAATAAAATAATATTCAAAAAAACTATCTGCAGAGACGCCTAAAACACAGTTCAGTGATATAAGTATTGCAGTAATTATTACGTATGTGAGCTTAATTATGTTTTTTGAATTAACTTTTTTCATTTTATCATTTCCGTGCATATACCCACCAGCTTTTCAAAAAGAGGAAAGCTTATTATTATTATTTCAGTTTTTCCGATAAGCTCTATTCCGCGGCTGAGAGTTGAATCACCGGTATCGGTGCATATTGAAGAGCATAGTTCTGTGAGGTATGCAATACCGAGAACTTTGAGTATTATGTTTAATATGGTAGAATCAGCATTTTCAAATTGTCTTATAAAGTCTAAGATAGGCGAAAGCTTATCTGTAAAATAAACACCCGCAAAAACGATCCCCGTAATTCCGATAAGAATACTGATATTTCCGTTTTTTCCACGGAGGATAAGAGACAGGATGGCAGATAAGATGAAAATGCCGCATATCTTTAAAATATCCATCAGATACCGAATACACTTGATATTGTAGTGATGAGGTTTCCGATTTCTTTTGTCAACATAAGGAGCACGATCACTATCCCGGCAAGTGAAACAAACATGGAATGATCTTCCTTGCCCGTACTTTTAAGTACTTGGCATGCGACTGCTACAAGAAATCCAACACCGGCTACTTTTAAAATCAGTCCTATTTCCATATAGATCCTTTCCGTTTCACTTAAATGAACATAATAACGATTGAAGCACCTGCCAATACTGAGATCGTTCGGTATACCTTCTGTTTATCCGGTAATTCTTTTTTTAGTTTATCTTCAAGATTTTTAAGCTTATTTATTGCTGACGAGCAAAGCTTATCCATTTCATCTACGGTTCCATAGCCCAGTTTATCACTTACGGTCTTTATAATTATTGATTCTTCATCACCGTATAAAAGCCCGGCGTTTTTTGCTGAATTGTAAAGTCCTGTTTCAAGTCCTTTGATAAATCCTGTTTTTTCTAAATATTCATTAGAAAAAGATGTAAAAATCTCATCAAGAGGAGTTTTATAAAGTCGGATATTCTCAGAAATGTATTCTACAAATGAGCACAAAGAGGTAATATTTTTAAGTCTTGTCCGCAGATTATCGCTGAGAATAAACCCCACTAATACAGAAAGAGTCAAAATAATAATAATACCGATAGTTTTCATATTAACCTCTATCTGAAGATCTGTTGTACAGTGTTTCTTTCAAACCTGTATATATCATACCTGTATCCGCAGAGTGTTTGTTCAAGGAGACCGACCAGCGCTCCTATTACACCTGATTTTAGAATATCTTTCAGATACCCCTGACGTGATAGCTCTTCTCTTGATCCTGCATGGACTGAAGCTACGATCGGTATGCCGGAGCCTGCTGCCTCAAGTATAGCCTTTGCATCTGCGGTTGTGGCGATCTCGTCGCATACTATCAGCTCAGGTGACATTGTTCGTTTGGCTATCTCGATTCCCTTTGATCGAGGATATCCGTCAAGGACATCTATGAGGCCGCTTTTGCCGATACCTGCACCAAGTTCATGACGAGTGTCGACTACTGCTACCCGCAATGGCTCTGATCCATTACTAAGACGTACTATAAGCTCACGTAAAAGGGTGGTTTTTCCCATTCCGGGTACAGACCATACAAGTATACCCTTTCTGAATTTCATCTCATTTAACAGCTCGTATGCCACATCGCCTGCGCCCGGTACACGACGAGGTATACGAATGCAAATTGAATTTGTGCCGGAAACTGAAGTAATTTCTCCGTTTTCACATACAGCACGTCCGCATACTCCTGCACGTATTCCTTCGGGAGTGGTTATAAATCCTTCCTTTAGTGAGTCGGTACACGAATAGATGGAATTTCTGCAAAGACGCATAAATGTGTCTGTACATTCTTTTTCGGTTACAGTGACATTACAGGATATGTTCTCACCCATAATCGTAAGTGATAGAAGTCCACCGCTTCTCAGTCTTATTTCATTTATCATTCCACCGTAAAGTGCTGCGTATTTTCTTATTTCCGAAGATATCCTGTCGGGAATATATGAGAGTGCAGCTTTTTCTTCTCCTGTGAGCAAATGCCCAGGTGAATTATTCATGTCTATCCTCCTACTGTTTGTCCTATTCTGTTTCATATATATGGTATTACCATTCTGATTATGACATAAAAAATCAGCTATGATAAAATCATAGCTGATCTGAAAGTGAAGTTATTTCATCGGATATTTGCTCGGGTGTAAAAGAACAGCATCGCATTAGATCTGCAAGGGATCCGTGATCAAGGAAATCATTGACGGCATTTATATGGATCTTGCCGTCAATTTTGATACCGGAAGAGATCTTTTCACCCATTGAACCTTCTTTATAGCATTCATCGATTATATAAAGGAGCTTACAGTCTGAAACAAGAGCTTCTATAAGGCTGAAGTCAAGCGGGAAAGTCCGTACCGCTTTAATAACACCAACATTGTATTTAGGGGAAAGGAGTTTTTTTGATTCAAATGCAGTTTTGACCATTCTGCCGTAAGTTAGAATAATAACATCTGAATCTTTTATGTTTTCGGTATGATAAATATTACCATTGTCACAAGATATCATTTCAGGAATATCGGTTACTTCTCCACCCTTAGGATATCTTACTATACTGATGTCTTTGTTGTGTTCCAGAGAGCTTTTTAATATATTTTTTAATTCTGAATAGGTCGACGGGACAAAAATTGAGACATTTGGTATAGTTGAAAAAACGGAATAGTCAAATATTCCCTGATGGGTTATACCGTCACCGGGAACAAGTCCTGCTCTGTCTATAAGAAGAGTCAGCGGCAGATCCTGCAGTGCGATATCATGCTGCAGCTGATCGTAAACTCTTTGAGAAAATGTGGAATAAAGAGCTACGACGGGTTTCATGCCTACAACTGAAAGTCCACCGGCAAAAGTGATAGCGTGTTCTTCCGCAATGCCTACATCGAAAAAACGTTTCGGGAATTTTTCGGAAAATTCCCGAAGCCCCGTTCCGTCTGACATAGCGGCGGTAATGGCACATATTTTATCGTCTTCTTTGGCTAAATCACAAAGAAACTCACCCGCTTTTGATGAAAATGAAACACCGACATCATCGTGATCAATACCGTATTCAGCATCAAAATGTCCTACACCATGGTAAAGATGCGGCTCATTCTCTGCAGGAGTATAGCCATTACCTTTACGTGTGATCATGTGTACGACACAGCATTGGTGTTTGCTTTTTGCCTCTGTCAGCACACGTGACATTTTTTCGATATTGTGTCCGTCAACAGGACCGACATAAACAAGTCCGAGATCTTCAAAGATTGTATCTCTTACGAAAAGTCGTCTCAAAGCGTCTTTTATTAGCTTCAGAACTCTGGCGATACTTCCACCTATAAGAGGGATTGCTGAGAGATAGTACTCGAATTTTCTCTTAAATCTGAAATAACCGTTACTGGTTCGTATTTTATTCAGATATTTGTGAAGACCGCCGACGTTTTTGGAGATCGACATTTCGTTATCGTTAATGAGGATGATGAGGTTAAGCTTTTTGTCACCACAGTTGTTAAGAGCTTCATAGATCATTCCATTGGTAAGAGAACCGTCTCCAACTATTGCAATAGTATGATCGTTGCTTCCGCGCAATTTGTTGGCAGTGGCGATTCCGAGAGCCGCTGAGATCGATGAGCCTGAGTGTCCTGCACTCAGTATATCGTGAACACTTTCATTTCTGTTCGTGAATCCGGATATTCCCTTAAACTGTCTTAATGTAGAAAAGTAAGAATACCGACCGGTGAGTAATTTATGAGTATATGATTGATGACTCACGTCGAAAATAAATTTGTCATTTGGAGAATCAAAAACCCTGTGAAGTGCGATAGTTGCTTCAATCATTCCGAGATTAGATGCAAGATGTCCGCCGTTTTTTGAAACAGTGTCAATTATCGTTTTTCTGATGTCAGAGGTTAAATCATCAAGCTCTGCGAAAGAAAGCTTTTTAAGATCTTTTGGTTCATTTATATTTTCTATCATATGTAACAGTCCTTATTTTGCCCGAGAAGTAAAACATGATACGGTCAAAACGAAAAAATTATTCCGATAATAATTATATATATTATAACAAATCTAACGATAATTGTCAATAAACAAAAAAATACGGTGAAATCAAGTGATTCCACCGTATATAATTTATTAAGTTAAAGAGAGATAACTCTGATAACTCCGTCAACCGCCTTGATCTTTTCAAGGTTATCAGCGGAAACGAGAGAGTTAGTATCGATGAGCATAGCGGCATAGTCACCCTTAGAGCGATTAGCCATGTTCTCGATGTTTATTCCCTCAGCGGAGATAACACCGGTAACAGTGCTGATCATGTTGGGGATATTCTTATGGAGAACGACAAGTCTGTGTTCGCCACTGCGAGGCATCTGAACGGAAGGATAGTTAACACTGAAGGTGATATTACCGTTTTCAATAAAGTCGATAAGCTCATGAGCTGCCATAACAGCACAGTTGTCTTCGGACTCAGCGGTAGAAGCACCAAGGTGAGGAATTGTCACGATTCCGGGGAAGTTGATGGTCTCCTCGGTGGGGAAATCGGTAACGTATCTGCCAACCTTACCGTCAGCGATAGCAGTCTTGATGTCATCTGCGCAAACGAGATCTGCACGGGACAGGTTGATGATCTTAACGCCGCCCTTCATCATTGCGATGGAGTCGGAGCAGATCATGTTCTTTGTCTCGGGAGTTGCGGGAACGTGAAGAGAAATGTAATCACACTTCCTGAAGATCTCCTCGTAAGAGGAAGCCTTGGTGATGGTGTGAGAAAGTCTCCATGCAGCCTCGATAGTGATGTAGGGATCATAACCGATAACATTCATACCGAGAGTTGCAGCAGCATTTGCAACCATACCACCGATAGCACCGAGACCGATAACACCGAGAGTCTTACCGCGAAGCTCAGAGCCTGCAAACTGGGACTTACCCTTCTCTACAGTCTTAGCAACATTTTCGGTAAGAGAATTTGCATAAGCTACACCGCCGACGATATCTCTTGCAGCGAGGAGGAGGGCTGCGATAGCAAGCTCTTTAACGCCGTTAGCATTAGCACCGGGAGTGTTGAACACTACGATACCCTGCTCTGCACACTTGTCAACGGGAATATTGTTTACACCTGCGCCGCAACGAGCGATAGCGAGAAGCTCGGGTGAGAACTCCATATCGTGCATTACAGCGGAACGAACCATGATTGCATCGGGATTCTCGATGTCATCCTTTGCGACATACTTTGCCGCATCAAACTCATCAAGACCGATCTTTGCGATTTTATTGAGAAGTTTAATATTGTACATTTCAATTATTCCCTTTCGATTATTTGGGGTTCTTTTCTGCAAAGTCCTTCATGAACTCAACGAGAGCTACAACACCCTCATAAGGCATTGCATTGTAGATAGAAGCTCTCATACCACCAACGGAACGGTGTCCCTTGAGGTTAACAAGACCTGCCTTAGCAGCCTCGGATGCGAACTTCTTATCGAGATCAGCATCACCGGTAACGAAGGTAGCATTCATAAGAGAACGGCTTGCCTTCTCAACAGGAGCTGTATAGTAATCCTGACTGTCGAGATAGTCGTAGAGGTAAGCAGCCTTCTTCTCGTTCTTCTCCTTCATAACCTCAAGACCACCCATACCGAGGATCCACTCGTATACAAGCTTTGCAACGTAAATGCAGTAGCAAGGAGGAGTGTTATACATAGAGTCGTTCTCTGCCATGAGAGCATAGTCCAGCATAGCAGGACAGGTCTCACGTGCATTGCCGATGAGATCGTCACGGATGATAACGAGTGTAAGTCCTGCGGGAGCCATATTCTTCTGAGCACCTGCGTAGATCATGCCGAACTTGGAAACATCCACAGGCTCGGAAATGATACAGGAGGACATATCAGCAACGAGAGGAATATCACCGGTATCGGGGATATAGTTGAACTTAGTTCCGTAAATAGTGTTGTTATAGCAGATGTGAACGTAATCTGCATCGGGACGGAAGCTGTCTCTTGTAGTCTCAGGGATTCTTGAGAAATTATCATCCTTGGAGGATGCAGCGGCAACAACATCACCGTACTTCTGAGCTTCCTTATAAGCCTTAGTGGAGAACTGACCGGAAAGTATGTAATCAGCCTTGCCGTTCTTATTCATAAGGTTAAGAGGTACAGCCGCAAACTGAGTGGATGCACCGCCCTGAAGGAAGAGTACCTTGTAGTTGTCGGGGATGTTCATAAGCTCACGGAGCTTAGCCTCTGCCTCTTTGATGATGGCATCATAAACGGGGGAACGGTGGCTCATCTCCATTACGGACATTCCGGAATCCTGATAATTGAGCATCTCTGCTGCACAAGTTTCAAGAACGGACTCGGGAAGCATGGAGGGACCTGCTGAGAAATTAAATACTCTGTTCATTTTTATCGCCTTTCCTTGACTGTAGTCAAGACTAAAATTTTTACTAGATATATTATATAACTTTATAAGGAAGATGTCAATAATTATTTACTTTT
>SVQM01000049.1 GCA_015065335.1 Oscillospiraceae bacterium
CTTTCTGTTACTCGCCATTATGACTTCGTCCTTTGTTGCTTGCGACAAAGACGATCCCGTTGATCCAAATGGAGAAAATGTTACCAAGCTCAGCTTTAAGGCTGCATCCGGATACGATTATCTAAAAACCCTTGACGGAACGCTCGTGACCATCAGCGGTTATATGGCGACAAGCTCACCTGTTGATGGCTCGTTTATGTTTTTGATGAACCTACCGTATCAGAGCTGTCCGTTCTGCGTACCGAATACCTCTCAGCTTTCCAATACAATGGAGATATATCCTAAGAAGGGAGAGTCTTTCTCTTATACAACTCAGGCAATTCAAGTAGTGGGAACTCTTGAAGTATCCGAGAGTGAAGATAAGCCTTTTACCGATATGTACGGATATGAATTCTGCTGCAAGATCGTAGATGCGACCTATACCATAATTAAAGCAGAGGATCTTTCCGAGGATATGGCACTCTGGCAGAAGATCGCCAATACAGACGTAGTGAATGATATCTACAAAATGTATGATTACGTCAACTTCCTGTGTGCTTGGAATACTTATTTCGTCAATAGCTATACAGACGAAAACGGTGTAACTCAACCGGGATATTTTCTGTATGCAAGCGATGCAGAAAACTTTATCTATAAAGACGGCGCGCAGTACAATTACGGCTATAAGGAGGGATACTTTGACTCTATCGTAGCCGAAATTGAAGCAGTGGATAAAACTGCATTTGCGGATCTTGTTGCCAATGTACGTAAAGCGGAAGCTCTTGCAAAAAAGGCTCTCGGTGAGCTTGAAAACAAAAACTACACTTCCGAATACAAATACGTTGAAAAGTTTGGCAAAGAGGATTGGGTATTTACGCTGAATAAAGGCGAAGAGCTTGCGGCTGAAATGCAGGAGATCTATATGGAGTTCTCTAATTGGCTCGGAAGCTGGGAAATGTAATTTATGATAAGGAGTATAAAAGCATGAAAATAGCAGTTACTTACGAAAACGGACAGATCTTTCAACACTTCGGACATACTGAACAGTTCAAGGTATATGACGTAGAGGACGGCAAGATTGTATCAAAAACTATAGTTGATACCGAAGGTCAGGGACACGGAGCACTTGCGGGACTTTTGACGGTCATCGGCGCTGACATTCTTATCTGCGGAGGTATCGGCAGTGGCGCACAGATGGCTCTTGCGGAGGCGGGCATCAAGCTCTACGGCGGTGTCAGCGGAGCTTGCGACGCAGCGGTCGAGGCGTATCTTGCGAACAATCTCGGCTATAATCCTAACGTCAAGTGCGACCACCACGATCACGAGCACGCAGGCGGTGCTCACAGCTGTGGCAACCACGGTTGCGGCACGCACAACTGCGGTGGTCATAGTGGCCATTAAATAAACAAGTCGTCAAGACAATGCACAATTGCTACTTTCGGTAGTTCATTGTATTAACGAGTGTGTTATTACACAAAGCTCAACCGCAATCTTGATACAAGGTTGCGGTTGTTTTGTTTTTATGATATAATAAATAATAAATCCACAGAAAGGAGGAGAAGCCGTGAAAAAGAAGATCACCATAGGTATTCTTGCTCACGTTGATGCAGGTAAGACCACTCTCAGCGAGGCGCTACTATACACGTCGGGAAAAATTCGTACCTTGGGACGAGTGGATCACAAAAACACCTATCTTGACACAAATGCCATCGAGCGTGAGCGTGGGATCACGATTTTTTCCAAGCAAGCACGTTTTTCAAGTGAAAATTGTGATTTTATCCTCCTTGATACTCCCGGGCACGTGGATTTTTCTGCGGAAACTGAACGTACTCTTTCCCTTCTTGACTACGCAGTACTTGTTATCAGCGGAACGGACGGTGTACAGAATCACACCAGAACTCTTTGGCAACTCCTTGAACATTACGGCGTACCTACCTTTATTTTCGTCAACAAGTGCGATGTTTCGATAAAGCTGAAGGAAGATATCGAAAAGGAGCTTTCGGGCATCCTCTCTCCTTTGTGCGTTGGATTTTTGGAGGCAGAGAAGCGAGACGAGCTTGAAGAAAAGCTGGCATTCGTTCACGAAGATCTCATGGAGAGCTTCCTCGCCGGAGACGGCATTGACGATGAGGATATAGCCTATCTTGTCAGCCGCCGAGGTCTTTTCCCTTGCCTGTTCGGCTCCGCTTTGCGAATGCAGGGTATTGAATTTTTACTTGAAGCTCTCGACAGATATACCCTCTCCCCTGTCTATGACGATGATGTTTTCGGCGCAAAGGTCTATAAGATCTCTCATATCGGACAGACCAGGCTGACATATATGAAGATAACCGGCGGTACACTTACCGCACGGGATGAGATACGCTATCTTTCGGAAGAAGGTGTTCGCATCACGGAAAAAGTAAGCCAGATAAGACTTTACTCAGGTGATAAATTTGAGCAGACCGACACGGTCTCAGCAGGCGAGATCTGTGCAGTCATCGGACTCTCCTCTTCCTATGTAGGTCAGGGGCTGGGGCTTGAGCAGGACACAGGTAAGCCGCTGCTGGAGCCTGTGCTTTCTTATGCTATCCACCTTCCGATGGAGTGTGATACACGGGTGTTTTTCCCGAAGCTCAAAGAACTTGAGGAGGAAGAACCCTCATTACACCTCATGTGGAACGAAGAGCTTTCGCAGATAGAAGTCAGGCTCATGGGTGAGGTGCAGACAGATCTTATAAAAAGGCTTATAAACGATAGGTTTGGGATAGATTGTACACTTGGTGCAGGAAGAATATTATATAAAGAAAAAGCTGCGGGGAAAGCTATCGGCGTCGGTCACTTTGAACCGCTGCGTCACTATGCGGAGGTACAACTGCTTATTGAACCTCAGCCTAAAGGCACGGGACTCGTATTCAACACAAATCTGCCCGATAATATGCTTGACACAAACTGGCAAAGGCTTATACTTACCCACCTTTACGAAAAAGACCACCGTGGTACTCTCACCGGTGCTCTTCTGACCGATACTAAGATAACTCTTGTAGCAGGCAAGGCACATCTGAAGCACACTGAGGGCGGCGATTTTCGTGAGGCAACGTACAGAGCGGTGAGACACGGCCTTATGAAGACGGGATGTACACTTCTTGAGCCATATTACAAGTTCAGACTTGAAGTGCCCACCTCTCTTGTGGGACGAGCAATGTCCGATCTTCAAACGAGATCTGCGAGCTTTGAGCTTGAATGCTCGGACACGGAAAACACCGTAATATGCGGCACGGCGCCTGTTGCCACCATTCACGATTATACACGGGAAGTAATTTCGTACACTCATGGTAAAGGCAGATTGTTCTGCACATCGGACGGTTATGAACCATGCCATAATGAAGAAGAGATCGTAACGGCTATAGGCTACGACCCCGAGGGAGACATCGACAATCCGCCTCATTCTGTGTTTTGTGCACACGGTGCGGGTTTTACCGTTCATTGGAGCGAGGTCGAAAGCTTCAAGCATCTCGAGGTCGACATAAAGGATTCTGATGAAAGTGGTTCGGTAATACCCAAAGCTTCCGCATTGGCTCGCAAATACAGCATGAACGACGAGGAGCTTGAAGCAATAATGCTCCGCACCTACGGCCCCATCAAACGCAAAAGGTACAGTGAACCGAAACGGATCTCTGCCGACAAGAAAGACAAGCCACGGAAGTCAAAAATAATATGCTCAGAGAGGAATATGGTGATAATTGACGGGTACAATCTCATCTACTCCGACGATGAGCTGAAGAAAACCGCTGAGTATAGTCTTGAAAAGGCTCGTGATGATCTTATGGACGTACTCAGCAGTTACGTTGCTTATACTAAAACCGAGCTGATACTCGTCTTCGATGCTTATCTCGTTGAGGATGGCAAAGGCACGGAATTTATGCACGATGGCTACAAGGTAGTATTTACTAAAGCCGATGAAACCGCTGATACGTACATTGAGAGGATAATGCATGAGCTTGGTCCTGATTACAGCATACGAATGGTAACGGGCGACAGACTTTTGCAATTCTCCGCAGTACATTCGGGTATCTCCCGCATGACTGCCAAAGAATTTCTGGAAGAGTTGACTCGTATCGGCAACGAGATAACTGAATTTGTTCGAAAGCTTTCTGAATGTAAGAGTTGATTCCGCTTATTTCAGGTATTATTACAAAACAAAACATGCCGTTCGAACTGTTTCTTTTTCACCTGCGAAAACGGTGAACTGTCTTTCACTTTAAAAATCTATCCCGTTATGTTCAGACGGCAAAGATCAGTTTGATCTACGAAAATAAATCTTCACAAAAAAACAAAGAGGTTTTGCAATAATTCTTGATTTCTTGTAAAAATTTTGATATACTGTATTATAAAGAAAATTTTGTAATAAGGAGTTATATATATGGCATTAACATATATTACAGGCGGCAAGATCGTTCTTCCCGATTCTGTCGTATGCGGCAAGGCTCTCGCCTTTGATTCCGAGACCGGAAAGATCTGCGGTATAGTTGACGGCGCTCCCGAGGGTGCTGAGATCATTGATGCTGCCGAAAGCTACGTTGCTCCCGGACTTGTGGATATCCACATCCACGGATATCTCGGAGAGGATACCTCCGATGCAAAGCCCGAAGGCATCAAAAAGATGGCATTCGGCGTAGCCGAAAACGGAGTTACCGCTTTCCTTCCCACTACCATGACCGTGGCAAAGGATGAGATCATCGCAGCTCTGAACGCAGTACGTTCCCTCAAAGAGGAGAGCAAGACCTGGGACGGTGCCGAGATCATCGGTGTTCACGCTGAGGGTCCCTTCATCAATCCCTCCAAGAAGGGTGCACAGGCAGAGGAGAACATCCTTGTGCCCGATGCTGATTTCATCATCGAAAATTCTGACATCATCACTTCTGTTACTCTCGCTCCCGAGATGGACGAGGGACACAAGTGTATAAAGAAGCTTGCGGCAGAGTCCGACGTGCTCGTTTCCATGGGTCATACCGATGCTAAGTTTGAGGAGGCTATGAGTGCGGCAAAGGACGGCGTTAACCACGCAACTCACCTGTTCAACGCTATGTCAGCCCTTGCTCACAGAAATCCCGGTGTCGTAGGTGCGGCTCTTGCATCCGACAACGTATCTGTTGAAGTTATCGCAGACACCTTCCACATCAATCCCGGACTTTATTCGATCATTGCTAAGGTCAAGGGCGACAAGATGATCCTCATCACCGACTGTACCCGTGCGGGAGGAATGCCCGACGGTGAGTACAGCCTCGGCGGACAACCCATATTCCTCAAGGGGATCGAGTGCCGTCTCGCTGACGGTACCATCGCAGGAAGTGTTCTGAAGCTCAACAACGCAGTTAAGAACGTTCTCGATCACACTGATCTTCCCGTACATACAGCCTTCAGAATGGCATCCCTTAACCCCGCAGAGGCTATCCGCTGCGCTGACCGTATGGGCTCACTTGAAGAGGGTAAGGATGCAAACATCATTATCACTGATGAAAATATAAACATAAAGCGAACCATAAAGAAAGGAAAGACAATTTATGAAGCTTAAAGTTAATGCACCTCTTGATCCCGGCTTTATGCCGATGGCGGCAGTATACCGCGATTTTGAAGCTGCGGTAAAGGCTGAGGGAGGAGAAAAGCTCACTATCGGACTTGAGAGAAACGACGGTCTCACCTCCGTATTTACCATTGATGTATTCAAGGATGGCACCGGCCACGATGAAGAGAACCACGACTTCGTTGAAAGGATTGTAAAAACTCTTCTCTGGGTACGAGGCGGTTATAAGATCATCATCGCAGGCTCCAAGGTCATCGCAGACAGAATAAGGGAGGATTACTCCGAGACAGGAATCCGTGCATTCGACCGTGATTTCATGTCCGGTGTTTACGAGGCTCCCTTTGAGGTGATCCACGTTCCCTTCGAGAATGCTCCCGTTTCCAAGGAGTCCGCATCTCCCGTAGGACGTCACCTTGACGGATGCCGTATCGGCTTTGACGCAGGCGGAAGTGACCGTAAGGTAAGCTCCGTTGTTGACGGTGAGGCTACATATTCCGAGGAAGTTGTTTGGTTCCCCAAGCTTCAGAACGATCCTCAGTATCACTACGAGGGAATCATGGATGCAATGAAGACTGCTGCTTCCAAGATGCCCAGAGTTGACGCTATCGGTGTATCTACCGCAGGCGTTGTTATCGGAAACCGTATCATGACATCCTCTCTCTTCCTCAAGGTAAAGAACGAGAACCCCGAGGCTTTCGAGAAGGTAGTTAAGAATATCTACACCGATATCGCAAAGGAGCTCGGAGGAGTTCCGATCGAGGTTGCTAACGACGGTGACGTTACTGCTCTTGCAGGTGCTATGGATCTCGATGACAACAACGTTCTCGGCGTTGCTATGGGAACAAGTGAAGCAGGCGGATATGTTGACGGTAACGGTAACATCACAGGCTGGCTCAATGAGCTTGCCTTCGTACCTGCTGATTTCAACAAGGATGCAATGGTCGACGAGTGGTCCGGTGACTACGGTTGCGGCGTTAAGTATTTCTCCCAGGATTCCGTAATCAAGCTTTGTCCCGCTGCAGGAATCGAGCTTGACGAGAGCGCATCTCCCGCTGAGAAGCTGAAGGTCGTTCAGGGCCTTATGGCAGAGGGTGACGAACGTGCGGCAAAGATCTATGAGACTATCGGTGTATACTTCGGATATGCCGTTGCTTACTACGCTATCTTCTACGATATCAAGCACGTTCTCCTTATGGGCCGTGTATCCTCCGGTGAGGGCGGAAGCATTCTCTTCGAGAACGCAAAGAAGGTTCTCGCTGAGGAGTTCCCCGAACTCTCCGAGAAGATCACCATTCACCTTCCCGATGAGAGCAGCCGCCGTGTAGGTCAGTCTATCGCAGCTGCAAGCCTTCCCAATATTAAATAAGATAATACAAAACGCATTGTCTGAATATAAGTAATTACAAAGGAACGCCGCCTATGGTAAACCATAGACGGCGTTCATGTTTGTAAAAACAGCGTAGCCATCAAAAAACGACAGGTAAAAACCTGTCGTTTTTCAGTCGTATCCATATACATTAAGCTTAGGGGACTTCAGTAATAATGTTTCCGTATGAGGTAAGCTCATTATCTCTTACCTTATCAGTAACGTATATCTCATTTATCTCCTCCGAAATGTACGGAGATGCCTCCCACATATTATGGATAACAGTTGCATTTTTGACCTCGTATCCACGAAGCTCGATCCTTCCTCTGTTGGGGAAGGTCTTGTCGGGATCGGTATAGTGCTTTATCTCATCGGGATTCTTTATTGTGTTGTTCACGATAGCGAGATCCCTCACGCTTCGTGCCGAGATGATCGCAGCCTTGGGGTTGATGAACGTGTTTCCGGAAATAAGGATGTCATAGAAGCACTTTTCACTGAGGATCATTCCGCCGACACCGAAATCACTGCCCGCAGAAATATTGATGTACACCCCGTCACGTCCGGTGAGATTGCACTCCTCAAAGATGTTATTGCGGAGGATGAGATTATTCACTCCCGTACCCTCGATCCATTGTGAGCCGTGATCAATACCTATGTTAACTGCAGGGCTCTGATGGCGGTAGAAGCGGTTGTTCTCGACAAGTCCGTTGGGACTTCCCAGGAGTACCCCACGAGCACGGTTCTCGTGGAAGAAGTTATTACGGATGATATAGTACTCACCGTTGTTGGACTTGTTGTAAACGATCCAATTTTCTTCGATATCCGCAGGAACATCACGGTCAAGGATCATTCTGTAATGCTGACCGTACTCTTCGCTTGATATGAACTCGTAGCCGGTAACAGTGGCTGTAAATTCATGCTCGGTGAAATCAGATGCTTTTTTGAAGCCGACCTCACAGCCAACGTAGAAGTTGTTACCGTTGCGGACGATCATCTCGATCTCGTTGTCGTATACGAGCTCCGTAATACCGGGGGTTGAGTGGATGTTTATACAGTCATCACCCTGATAGCCAATGTCGCAGTTTTCGACGATGATATATCCACCAGTGTTCTTGAAGTTCAGTGCATCTGCAGTGGTGGACATACGGATATGGTCTGCGTTTTCGGGATTAAGTCCGATGGTAACGCCGTCAAAGCGCACGTGATGAGTGTACTGGCTTGACAGATAGACACCGCCGCCGGGACCGCTGTGAACAGTTATGTCCTTATAGGTGACGTTCGTTCCGCTACTATGTGAAAATGCGGGGCCGCTGTAATTGTAGTGCTTTACAAGCCAAACGTCACCCTCGTAGATATCCTTGATGGAGGAATCGATCATTGCGGTGATAACATTAGGCTCGGTCAGCTCCTTGGATTTGTGCCACCAACTAATGGCGAACTGGTCTCCGTAACCGCCGACAACACCAATGGTAAGGCGTTCGGGATCCATGTGCATCATGCTGTCCCAAGGCAGGTCTACGGCATAGGATGCATCTTCAACAAGGAAGAACTCGTATTCCACTTTGTCGGTTTTGGGATCATCTGTCTTTTCTCTGCTCTTGATTCGGACAACGGATGTAGTGGGAAATCCCGCAGTCTCATAATCCCAGTCCACGGTGAGATTCTTTATCTCAAGAAGATCACATCCGCTGACGCTAAAGAAGTTTCTGTTGGCATAGAGGAAGGTGGAGTCACCGCCGTCAATGACGCAGTTCTGCAATCCCGAAATGGAAACGTAACTGTTACCTGCCATCTTGTACACACCCTTTTCAATTTCAAGGGTGGTACCGGGGTGTTCCCTCAGATAAGCGATGGCGGAAGCCCATGCCCCGCTGTTGTCGGAGACTTCGGTGCTGAAGCCGAATTCGGAGCCCTTCACCGTTTCTGTGGGAGCAGGATAAGGAATATCAAAATCCACAGCATTCACTCCATATTCTGCCTCAAGGAGAGTGTCGGGTGCCACGTTCCATTTTGCAATATGCTTGAGTATGAGAGATGCATCATTAAGATTAATTTTACCGTTTGTGTCAAAATCGGCAAGGGGATCTACCTCAACGTCCCAATTTGCGATATGCTTCAGGATCATCGTAACATCACTCAGGTTGATATTCTCATCTCCGTTGGCATCACCGTTCCATGCAGGAGCAGCGGTAGAATGGATAAGCATTGCGCTGAAGCTCAGCACAAGTGCGAGAAGTAATGAGATTATTCGCATCATATCGATCTCACTTTCAGATGATTAGTTTAATTTATTTTAACATACTATAGAAATCTCGTCAACAGTTAGTATAAAAAAACATAAGAGCTTTCATTTTTCAAGAAACAGAAACGACCGTGTATAAAACATAATTGCTTTATACACGGTCAACGTCTCAATTTTTCCTATATCATTTCACACCATGATCAGCGGGAATATTCTCTCCCGACCATACTCTCCGGCTTGTCCACGGCTCGTCTTCCGATGTCCAAAACGGCGAATCCGGAGCAAGTCCCGTAACAAGAAACACAGCAGAGCAAAGATACAGACTTCCCGTATTTATATACTCTTCCGCAAGATCAGGCTGATATCCGTACACACCGGGTCGAAGCCATCCGTCACCGTCGAAAAGTCCTCCTTCTTCGCATTTTTTCAGCACAGCCGTAAGTGCGCATCTGATCTGTCCGAGGGACAGTCCCTCGGGAACAAATCCCTGAAGTACCGCTTGAGAGAGAAGCTGAAATGCTCCGAAACGGTAGCATATCGAACGGCCTGCGATAGGATATGTTCCGTCGGGTGCGATCATTCTCTCAAGTATCGCCGCATACCTTTCTGCACGGCGCATCGCCTCGGGGATAAGCTCTGTGTACCTGTCAAATGTGTGAATCACGTCTATGTACATGGGATGTATCACATAGCTGTTGTAATAATCGAAGTGGTACGGTGCTCCGTCACCGTAGGTGCCGTCACCCAGATAATACTTTTCGGAAAATGCAGCGACTGCATTGTAAACTCTCATGAATATTATACCCTCTCCCATCAGGTGCAGAGCAGCCTCAACCATCGCCGCAAAAAGGAGCCAGTTATTATCACATGGAGTAATGATACGTGTTGAGATCAGTGCCGCCTTAAGATTCTCCTTCACACGAGGATCTAACTTTTCCCAAAGCTCTCTCGGTGCACGTATGATCCCGTGAGCGAGAAACGCTGCATCAACAAGAGGCTGTCCCTGAGTAGTAAAATCAAGGAAATCCGGTGACTCGGGATCGGTGGCAGAATCCATAGCCTCCCTTGCAAGATGACGCATTCTTGCCTGATGCTCTGCTTCTTCCCCCGTAAGCCCTTCAAGCTCAAGCCAGGGTGCAATACCGCACATGGTCCTGCCGAAGGCCTCCAGCCCTCTGTATTTAGCACGACCCTCATGGAATTCTTTTGGAAAATCGGTCTGAAGCCGTCTCTCTGCAAGTGCTGTAAGCACCGGCTCCGCAATGCGAAGCATTAAATCAACCCAATATTTACGTGTGTCCATAATTATGACCATACCTTTCTTTGCATTTGTGTCGTTTTTACGAAGGAAAATGCCGAGCTCACTTTTGCGAGGCAAAGCACAAATGGCGTTTGAAAACAGCAGACCTTAGTTCTGCACAGGTTTTGTTTTCAAACTTTGCTCCTTTTATAAAGCTTTTTGAAAGAGGGTGCGGGGGAAAAGCTTTTTCTCGAAAAAGTTTTCCCCCGCCAATCAGCCAATCATATTTACTTATAACTCAACAACAATACCGTTCTTTTCGTTATTGCCGTCGCAGAGGTAGGTCACGACATCCATGTCGCACTTGCCTTCGTTGATAAACAGACCGTAGAGCTTGATCTCCCTTCCGATCATATCCTCAGATACGGGCAGATAATAGGTGTAGCCCTCCCAGCTGTTCATTGCGAAGTAAGCATCGCACTCCCATACGTTTGCATTGTATGAAGGAGCTCTTGAGGGGAATGATACAAGCTTACCGTCTATCTCAGCAACTGCGTATGCTCCCTCAGCTTCGTGACGTCCGTCAAATCCTACTGCAATGTAGCATCCGTCACGCCACATATCCTTTGTAATGGTAACAGTACCGCTCTTTGCCGCACATACGGGAGTTCTGTCTCTGTATGAGGGCAACAGGTTGTTCACGTGAGGATCCTTCAGTGCGATCTCAGCACCATCCTTCACGAGAGCGATCTTGTAGATTCTGTCAACAGGCTTTGGCAGACGGAAGTATCTCACGCCCTTGCCTGCACCGTAGTATACTCTGCGGCGAGTACCCGCGCGTTGTACGATGTTGTGCACGTTGTGGATAAGAATATCAACAGTCTCATGACGTACGATATCAAGATTTTCAATGTAAGAATCACGCCACTCTGCAAGATCTGCGGACACGTCTCCCTTGGGAGGAAGGATCTGACGTTTCACCTCATAATCCATATCCTCATCGATATCGAAGTACTCGATCATGATAAAGTCTGCATCGTAAGTGTCACCGAAATCAACACGGAGACAGCCGCCGTCACGGCGGAATCCGCCAAAGAAGGTCTTTGAGATACCGTCAAAGAAGGTATCATCCTTGCCGTCAAATGCAAATCTTGATTCGCATCCACGGAGCTTGTATGTAGCCTGACCGAAGAATGCGTCTCTTGCAGCTTTGACCTCGGGGATCTTTGTCTCTCCGGAACGCTTGATGGAACGAGCCTCAAGGGAATCCATATCCATGCCGAAATTAGCAGTCTCAAAGAGCTGCTCAGCATTCTCGGGAATATCACAGGTCTCCAGCTTGCCAAGGTCAATGGGCTCTTGGATGGTGTTGTCAAACTTATCCACACCAACAAGTGCCGCAGGAACAGCGGAACCGTCGGTAGTACCGACCTCATCAAATACACGGAGGACTTTGATCTTATCGATCTTTCCGCCCTCAACCTCGTGGAGCACCTCGTACTCACATCCTGTGAGCATGGGCTTTGCAGCCTCTACCGCAGATACCTCAATAAGGCAGGCACGCCATGCAGGAAGCTCTACCTCAACATTGTCGCCAAAGTCGTAGATCCCCACGAACTTCTCGTAAGGATGATGTACGGACACCTGAACCTTGCCGCACTTCTCAAGACCGATCTCGGAGTTGAGATTGATCTTCAGATTCTTCTTTGTCCATGAGGGGTTACCTGTGGTGATGAATCTGGTCTTGCCGTCACCACGTGCAGTGGAGCTGGGACCGTAAGACTCGGGCAGGAGAAGTCCGTGCACGAGAATATCTCTGTATGTACGGTGGAGGTTGTAGATACGTGCAAGATGAGCCTGCTCATCGTCACGCATGAACCAGGGATTACCGTAGATCTCGGGAGCGAGGATCAGACAACGTCCGAATGCCTGATAGATAAGATCATCCTCGTAGTAGTCAACGCAAGAGGAGATACATACACCGTGGTCCTCACTGAGTCTCTGGAGTCCGGGAACGTTACCTCTGTGGAACAGATATGCTCTGTTATGAGGACAGGGAGTGTTACTTCCTACGAATACGTCAACGTAGGTCTCCTGACCGTTCCAGAGGAATGTGGTCGCATAGGGATTACCGATACCGAGCTCAAGTCTGTGATTGAGGAGCACCAGATCGGGAGAATACTTGCGGCACTCCTTCATCATCCGAACAAAGTTCTCACGCTTTTCGGGGCGAAGCTGTCCGCATACGCCATCGATCTTGAACTCTGCAAAATGGTAATCACGACAGAGGGATACCATAAGCTCGTGCCTTGCCTTGGCTTCCTCATCGGTGTTACCGAATCCGTCGGGACCGCACCATACACCAAGTCTGATGCCGATCTTCTCAGCAGCCTCGGCAAGAGGCTTGTAGCCGTTCGGGTACTGCTTCTTCATCTTGGGAGAATCAAAGGTCTCGTAGGTCTCTCTCGAGCCGTCGAGGTTACCCGCATCCCATGCGTATATCTCAAGCTGCATACCGTAGGTATCCTTCAGCCATCTGAAATAATCCAGATTGGCAAGAGTCTGTGCCTCGGTAGAGCCTTCGTTAGTGCTGTTGATCCATGAAAAATACTGCGGCTTAGAGGGGGTAAGCTCATCTGAGCCTGCAGTAAGCTTGGTTTTCTTTTCGATTTCCATGTTGTCCTCCTATAGGGCAATTTTAGTTATGTATATTATACATTGCAGAAAGCATTATAGTCAAGTATTTTATAGAATTCGCAAAGATATCCTGCTTATTTATTTTTAAATTTTGAAAAGAGTCGCAGGGGAAACTTTTGTCGAAAGTTTCCCCTGCGCATATTATTGTATTACTTACCCTGTTCATCAATGATAAGCTCTGCAAGAGCATCTCTTGCGGCTTCCATAACGTTAGGATCCTCGGTAAACTCAAGGCTTGCCGTGGTTACGGTGGAGAGGATCTTATCCACAGCCTCACGTCCTGCAGCCTCCTCTGCCATCTTCAGATAATCAAAATCATCGAAGCTGTCACGGATCTGAGTAAGTCTGAAGGATGCAACGGGACCCTTAAGTCCATAAAGCTCACCCCAATAGAGGAGCTGTCCGTCACTGGCTTCCGATTCACGCTTGTTGATCTTATCCCAATCTGCGTTGGTACTCCAGTAGAGGATACCCTCGATATCGAACATATACTGCTGCCACAGAAGAACTCTGTTGCCGATGCCCTGATATGATTTGAAATAGTTGGGGTAAGGGAACTCAGGAGAACAGCATACGTACCACCATGCACGGTCTCCCTCATCCATGAGATCATTCACAAGTCTGTCCTTGTAAAGTCCATGTATTCTGTAGGACTGTCTTATCTGCCACTGTTGTTTTCCGGGTGTGGCAATATTGAAGTAATCGGTGTAAGCATGGGACTGAGGACACCAGATATCAAGATAAGGCTTTACAAACTCACAAAGATCCACAAAAGGAGCATCGCTGTAAACACCGTTTCCTGCCATACAGAGCATAAGGTTAAAGTCGGTATCACCGAGAAGTCCCTTCATCCAGTCGTCAACATTCTTGATACGGTTGTACCCATCTATATCCCAAGGCTCATCCATAATGGTAAAGTAGGACTTATATGCCCACAAGGGATTTGAGCTGACCTTTGCCATGGTATCAACGAGTTTCTTTTCCGTTGCCTCCACGTCCCAGTTCTTATTTATCTCACCTACGGCACCAATATTCCCCTCACCGAAGAAATCAGTATACGCATATCCTCCAAGCTCAGGCATGGTACGGAATGAAGTAACTCTGGGATCATTCATATACTCATCTGATCTGTCATCAAGGATGTCATAAGGTATCTCGGAGGGAGTGATCTTGTAATCGAGCAAGAACTCATAATAGTCGGAATAGGTCTTCATATCATCGCCATCGTACATCTTGAGAGTGCCGTAGATAGTACGCGCATCAAGTCCGAATGCAGATGCACTGTAAGGTGTCTCGGGAAGTGTGAAATCCCACACATATGCATAAACAGCCGCCGCCTTTATCACCTTACCGTCGGAATCTTTGATGGAGAGAGTCGCCTTGTACATTCCCGCAGGAGCATCCTCGTCGGACCTTACGTTCATCATAAAGCCCTGAGCCTTGCCTGCCGCAAGCTCAAAATCAACATCATTGGGAAGAAGAGGCTCGGGGAAATAATCTTCAACATGATTAGTATGATCTGCTGAACGAAGATCATTAAACAGAGCTTCATGGTAATAATATTCACGGAGAAGCTCACCTTCAAGAGTATGTCCGCCAAACTCGTATTCAAAGGGGGATATTTCCGCTGTGATCCCCTCTTTATCCACATTGGACACGAGGTAGAACTGACAGGATTCCACCTCATTTTTCGCAAGCTTCATCTTGTAGGAATTCATGCCGGTATTCTTGGTATTGCTGTTTGCAAGCTTCACCATAGACGAACCGAAATACAGATCGATGTCTGCATCCTCCGCCTCAGCGGTAAGCTTTTTATTCTCAAACACCATGCGAACGTTACCGAGTGAGATATTATCCCACTTAGCGAGCTTCTGCAGAAGCTTTGAGACATCCGCAAGTGTGAGCTTGTCGTTTCTGTCAACATCACCTGCGGTAGCGGAGATGTCTACGCTCCACTTTGCGATAGACTGAAGCATTCTTGTAGCATCGGTAAGTGTGATCTTACCGTCCTTTGATGCGTCGCCCCAGATGATCGCCTTAGCAGACTCACCGCCTGCAGTTACAACGTCATCGGCACATACAGCCGCATCGTCAGCCTTGCCTGCGACATCGACTGCACCTGCAAAATTCGCTTTCAGCTCACCTACGGTGATAGCTCCGTCGATCATGTCGACGATCCCGTTTTCGACCTTGAGATGAGAGCCCTCAGCAAGCACAAGACCTGCTGCGTCATCGGCAAAAACGGATACTGCACATGACAGAAGCATCGCTCCCGTCAGCACAAGCGTAAGAAGTTTTTTCATGATATTTCACCTTTTTCGTGATTTGGGTATAGCACCCTTTGTATCATTATAACAAACACAAATAGGTATTGCAAGGGGGAACGGTCGCTTTTTGAAAAGAAACGGTCGCTTTTTGAAAAAAGCTCCGCAA
>SVQM01000152.1 GCA_015065335.1 Oscillospiraceae bacterium
TATCACCTTTTGCCTCCACCGAATAATCCGCTCTTCCCTTTTTTGTCTGTACTGAAATAGTATACCGAATCGATCTTCCCGTCAGCTGAAAGCTCACCGTTCTCAAGCGACAGCTTACCGATCTTCAGTTCAGCACCCTCTATTGCCATACCGCCTGCATTTGTTTTAAGAAAAACCGAGGTATCATCAAAAGAAATTACCTCTGTAACACCGCTGACATATATAGTTTTTCTGTCTTTGACCTGAAAACCGTGGGGGAGAGTCATCTCCTTCTCTACGTTCATCACTATCACCTCGGAAATATTTGTAGGATTATACTCCTCAGTACAAATATATTCCCGACTGCAGATATTATTCCGTGATTATTTCGTACAGACTGTCAGCTTCTTCCTTTCTCACCTGTTCTTTAACCTCAAGAACACGGAAGCGAAGTACCTTATCACCAAATTTGATCTCTACCAGATCGTCTTTTTTTATATCGTAAGAGGCCTTTGCACGTCTGCCGTTAACGGTAACGTGATCGGAATCGCATGCCTCATTTGCCACTGTACGGCGCTTGATTATTCTTGACACCTTAAGGAACTTGTCAAGTCTCATTTACTGTCTCCGTTCTGTAAAAAAATGAATACCTTTTACAATGCAGAAACCGGCAGTATGAGTTTAAAGTCATACTGCCGGCACCTCATCTGTTATTTATTGATAATTACTTATTGATTTCGTCTTTGAGAGTCTTACCAACAGTGAAGGCAATGTGCTTGGATGCAGGAATGGTCATAGCCTTACCGGTAGCGGGGTTTCTACCCTGACGAGCTGCTCTTTCTTTAACGTCAAATGTACCAAAGCCTACAAGCTGAACTTTGTCACCCTTCTTAAGAGAATCGGAAATAGCTGCTACGAACGCATTAACTGCTGCCTCAGCATCCTTCTTCTTGAGATTTGCTGACTTAGCAACTGCATCAACTAACTGAGTCTTGTTCATTGTGATCACCTTTCGTATTCTTATAATTTTACAATCAATAACCGAATTACTCCGATGTTTGATCATACATCTTGTTAGTAGTATAGCACTTTTGTGAAGATATATCAAGTGCTTTTAGCTTTTTTTCTCGCAATTTATCAATATTTTTTGTGTTTTTTTATAGTTTCCCACACTTCATCCAGCTCTTTCATTGACAAATCTGCTACATTTTTACCTTCTTCGGTAACTGCAGCCTCCATTGCCGCAAAGCGGGAAATAAACTTGTTTACAGCTGCACCGAGAGCCTTCTCACTGTCAACACCAAGTTTTCTTGCACAGTTTACCGCAGAAAACAGAAGATCGCCAAACTCCTCTTCAATGTTTTCTCTGTCACTGTTTTTGATAGCAGCCTTAAGCTCTGCAGTCTCTTCTTCAATTTTAAGAAATGCTTCTCCCGCGTCTGCAAAATCAAAGCCGACCTTTGCTGCCTTTTCTCCGGCCTTATCTGCACGCATAAGCGACGGAAGTGACGGAGGAATAGACAAAAGCGACTGAGTAGTTGTCTTTCTGGCCTTTTCCTTATTCTTTATCTGCTCCCAGTTTTTGAGCACCTCTTCACTTGTATCAGCCTCAACATCAGCAAATATATGAGGATGGCGTATTATGAGCTTTTTACAGATATCGTTCGAGACATCATCTATAGAAAAACGGCCGGCTTCCTCTTCCATGCGGGCGTGAAAGACCACCTGGAGCATAACGTCTCCAAGCTCTTCGCGAAGAAGATCGGTATCCTCGTTATCAATAGCTTCAATGACCTCATACGTTTCCTCAATGAAGTTACCTCTGATGCTCTTGTGATCCTGCTCTCTGTCCCAGGGACATCCGTCCTCACCTCTGAGTATCTCCATAACAGTACACAGATCGGAAAAGCCGTATTTTTCTTTCTTAAGTAATTCTTTTGCCTTCTGATTCATTTTTTTACGTTCCTTTTTCTATTTAGAATTAAATAATCCACTTCAAATTTAGCTGTTTTTCGCTTTTTTGTTTAGAAATCCGGTAATTTTTTTTACCGTCGGCACCATTTCAAGCTCTTCCCGCGATATTCCACCGATCATCAAAAGGAATCCGAGATAAATAATAGCAGCAAAAAGCACCGAAATCAGCACCGAGATACTCTGACTAAAATATGAGCATAACAGACGATTTAAGAAATATCCTGACACACCGCATACAGCACCGGAGACAGCTGGCTTGAGGATAATACCGGTCAGATCGAGCTCAGCTCCGGTATACATAATTATAAAATAAATATTTACAATAGATGCCGCAAGATAACAAGCGAACGTGCTTATCGGCGTACCGTATATCCCCACAGACGAGCTGCCCGTAAGAAAATACCCGAGAGTAAGCTTTACCGCCGCTCCAACACCCATTGACAGTATAGGAATCTTTACCCTTCCCATTGCCTGTAGTGCAGAATTACAAACCGCCAGTATACACATAAAGAATACCGCAGGTGCCAGTAAAATAAGCATAGGTGCACCAAGGCAAGCTGACTGTGACGAATAAAGCATATCGAGCACCGGATATGCCATAAAAGCAAGTCCGAAGGTACAGGGTAAAGATATCACCGATGTAAGCTTCAGGCACATTCTGACAGAGCGGCTTACTGAAACAATATCACGTTTTGCCACAGCGGCAGAAATGATCGGAGCGGCAGAGTATGCTATCGGGTATATAAGTATAGGCGGAAGATTAAACATCGGTACAACAAGAGTCGTATAGTTACCGTACACGGCCATAGCCGCACCCTCTGTATACCCTATGTGCTCAAGTC
>SVQM01000050.1:0-13101 GCA_015065335.1 Oscillospiraceae bacterium
ATAGTAATTTTTGTTCTGAGCGAGGGATGCGAACGATGGTATATTAGTATATTTCAAGTGAGCAACCCGAAGCTCAGGGCGAAAAGGACATTTCAAACCACTCTGAGTTCGACTCTATGATGGCATAATAAATACCACCTCCATAAATTTTTTAGATATACAGTGTATCCACAATCAACATTATACCACATAATATATCTAAAATAAATATACAATATATTTGTTTTGAGGTGGATATATGGCTATTAAAAGTGTTTCTATCAGAATTGAGGAGGAAATGCTGAATAAAATTTCCTATATTGCTGATTATGAGGGCAGAAGTGTAAACAGTCAGGTGCTTGTTTTGATCAGACAAAGCATTAAAGCTTTTGAAGATGAAAACGGACCGATCGACGGGGATATAAACCCGGCTTCCAATGTTAAGCCCACACGAAAATAAAACACAAAAACGACCGTTTGCACATCACTGCAAACGGTCGTCTTCATTTTATTATATATGTCAGCCGATGCTGAACAGTATCTCACCGTAGCTGGGGTAAGGCCAGAAATCGGGAGAGGTCATCTCCTCAAGCTCGTCAACAGCACGGCGTATCTTCTCCATGAGGGGAAGTACACTGTCCTTGTATGCTATTGCCTGTCCTGTCACATCACTTATTCCATGTGCGGAGGCAACAACATCGTAAAGCTTGTCTGTGTCGGCATAAACCTCCTCGGTCAGAGTGTTCATACGAATGACAGTGTCTTCTTCATAGGTGGCGACACTGCGCTTCTGAGTTCCGGGATCGGCTGAGATATTGGCATAGATGAACGTTCTCTTCGACATGGCACTCTCTGCGAGCTTCGCACAATAGCTGCTCACCGCAGGAAGAATGTCACGGCGTACCATGTCGATCATGGTCAGAGCTTCAATGTTGATGATCTTTGAGTAATTCTCCATGAGAATATCGTATCTCGAACGGATCTCAGTCTCACTGAATACCTTGTGAGTTCGGAACAGCTCAATATTCTTCTCACGCAGATAGTAGGGCAGACAGTCCGGAGTCGTTCTGAGATTGAGAAGTCCCCTTCTTTCTGCTTCAGCCTCCCATTCCTCACTGTACCCGTTTCCGTTGAAGATGATCCGCTTGTGATCGGAGATCACACGGCGGATGAGACTGTGGAGAGAATCCTCGAAATTCTCACATCCCTCAAGCTCGTCCGCAAACTGTCTGAGCGACTCCGCTACAGCAGTATTCAGTACCACATTCGCACCCGATACGGATGCGGCAGAGCCAAGCATACGGAACTCGAACTTGTTACCTGTAAAAGCAAAGGGGGATGTGCGGTTTCTGTCCGTGTTATCCTTGGGGAATTTGGGGAGAGTATGTACACCGATCCTCATGAGCTCCTGCTCACGTGCATCGTAAGCGCTTCCCTCAACGATGGCATCAAGAATGGCGGTCAGCTCATCACCGAGGAACATGGATACGATGGCGGGAGGAGCCTCAGCGGCACCGAGACGGTGATCGTTGCCCGCAGAGGCAACGGAAATGCGGAGAAGGTCCTGATAGTCGTCAACAGCCTTGATAACTGCTGCAAGGAACAAGAGGAACTGAGCATTCTCCGAGGGTGTCTCACCCGGCTCAAGAAGATTTGTGCCGGCATCTGTGGTCAGGGACCAGTTGTTGTGCTTACCGGAGCCGTTTACTCCTGCGAAAGGCTTTTCGTGAAGGAGGCAGATCATGCCGTGACGCTTCGCTATCTTCTGCATAAGCTCCATGGTGATCTGGTTGTGATCAACTGCGATGTTTGTAGTATCAAATACGGGAGCAAGCTCATGCTGTGCGGGAGCCGCCTCATTGTGCTCGGTCTTTGCGTAAATACCGAGCTTCCACAGCTCAACGTCAAGCTCGGTCATGAACTCCTGAACTCTCGGCTTGATGGAGCCGAAATAGTGATCGTCAAGATCCTGTCCCTTGGGGGGCTTTGCTCCGAACAGAGTTCTGCCTGTATAGATGAGGTCACGTCTTTTCTCATAGACCTCACGGTCGATTAGAAAATATTCCTGCTCGGGACCTACGGTGGGACGAACCATTGAAGCATTGTTTCCGAATAGTGCAAGCACACGCTTGGTCTGTCTGTTGAGAGCCTCCATTGAGCGAAGGAGAGGAGTCTTCTTATCAAGAGCCTCACCTCCGTAGGAGCAGAAAGCCGTGGGAATACACAGTACACCATCCTTGATGAAGGCGTATGATGTAGCATCCCATGCGGTATAGCCGCGAGCCTCAAAGGTGGAGCGAAGTCCGCCTGAGGGGAATGAGGATGCATCGGACTCACCCTGCACAAGCTCTTTTCCCGAGAATTCCATTATCATTCTTCCGTCGCCTGAGAATGATACGAAGGAGTCGTGCTTCTCGGCGGTAATGCCCGTCATAGGCTGGAACCAGTGGGTGTAGTGGGTAGCGCCCTTCTCTATTGCCCAGTCCTTCATGGTGTTGGCGATCACGTTTGCGGCATTGATGTCAAGACTGCGCCCGTCACGGATAGTACGCTGGATAGCATTGTACGTCTCCTTGGGAAGTCTTTCTCTCATGACCGCATCACTGAATACCATTGATGCGAAAATGTCTGATACCTTCATTTTTGCCTCCGACAGTGAGATTTAAAAAACTTAATAGTAGTAGTAATTTATAGGTGCATCCTTGACGGATACGGAATCAAGGAACTCATCGTTTTTCACAATGCCGCTTGATAATTCCTCAAGCTTTGTACCGTAAAGCTCAGTCATGAGATCCTCGTCAAAGGTGGAGAAGAAATCGGACAGCTTCTCATCCTTGTATGCTTTATCCTCAAGGGGCAGCCTTTTTATAAAGAATGCGCCTGTAGTTCCGGTGGCATCAACGTATGTCCATTTGCCCTCTTCAAGATCAAATGCGGCACTTACGACAGTAGTGAGATAGCTTGTGGAGGTTGCGGGTGAGAAATAATATCCCGTTTTGTATTCCTTGCTGTCGGAATATTTTTCCTGAAGCTTTTCGAAATCCTCACCTGCTTCAAGCCCCCTGTGCACATCATCTATCTTTTTGTTTGCAGCAGCCTTTTCCTCCTCAGTGAGATCACGTATTTTGAAGCTGCCGTTCTCATCCTGAACATAGTAACCGTCTTTGTCAGTTTCATAAACATTTACGGTATTTATAAATATCTGCTGAAAACGCACGTAGCTTTCTTTGAAATACTCGTCTCTGTCATCGTCATCGATCGCCTCGGGGCCACCCTCACCGTAGAGATATTCACGGTAAAGATACGCACGGCGCTCCATTCTTAACGATTCTCTCAGAATATCGAGATTTATGCCGAACTCAGCAAGATGACCGTTGAGAGTCTGACGGCTGCCGCCGGCGAGCTCCTCGATCATGGAATCGATGTAGGTGTCGATATCGCTCTCCTCGGTTTTCGAAAGCGTCAGTCCGGCTTTTCTGTATTCCTCGGCAGCCACAAGATTCTGTATAACGTTTTTGTAGATAAGCTCTTCGATCATCTCCTCGCCGGTCTTACCGCCGATATCGGAGGTCCAGAATTCCTCAGTATCGGAGATATCGCTGAAGGTCTGGATGTAACGTCCCTTATAGGTGGACACGTAATATGTATACATAGCCTCTGTAACTACAGTCTCGCCGTATGTAAGTGCGGCGGGAGATTCTTTCTTGCAGGAGGAGAGCCCCCCGACAAGAACCACTGCCGAAAGCACGAGAGATAAAAATTTTTTCATGGTGTATATCCTTTGTGGAATGAATTGAGATTGGTAAAGGAGCGTGGAATGTGTTGCAAGGTGCATGAGATTTAAGATGATACCGCAGATGCCGATGCCCTCGACACTTGGAAAATTACGGATCGCTTCTTTCTACTTGCGGTATCTCTTCCGTACCGTTTTCTTGATGCGGAGAAGATCACGGAGCATTTTGAAGCTGTCGGACAGCACGCTTACCTTGCTCTCACGGTGGTTGATGATCTTCACGGGCATTTCCGCAATAGTCATACCGAGAGCCTGTGCGCTCATAAGCACCTCCTGATCGAAGGCAAAGCCGTCAGTCTCTATATCCGAAAAGATTCTGTGTGCGGCGTCGCCTGTATACGCCTTGAAGCCGCACTGTGAGTCGGACATTTTGAAGCCGGCGACAACTCTGAGCACGATCATATACGCCTTTGATGCCAGCTTGCGGATAAAGGTGTAGCCCTCGTATCCGTCTCCGCCCAGCTTTCGTGAGCCGATGACGAGGTCGGGGGTCTTTCCCTCCGCATCTGCCGCAAATCTCTTCACAGCCTCACCGACAACATCTGTGCCGTAGGCGAGGTCACAGTCTGTGCACACCACGATATCTCCGCTTGATTCAAGCATTGCGTGGCGCACAGCGGCACCCTTGCCGCGGTTTTTCTCATACCCCGTAACGATGATCCTGTCGCCGCCTATCTCTGCTGCGGTGTCTCTTGCGATATCGGCACAGTTGTCCGTGCTTCCGTCGTTTGAGAAGAGTACCTCATAATCGCAGTCAAGCTCAACGGCAAGCTTTTCCATTGCGGCAAAGACTGTCTTCACAGTATCCGCCACGATGGAGGATTCGTTATACATGGGTATACAAAGTGAAATTTTCATAGGTTTCTCCGATTTGAACTAATCCTTTACGGCAACAGTGCATTTCACTTGCACAGTGACCGTGAGTGAGGACAGGGCCTCAAGCTTTTTGCGTCCCTCTGCGGGAGCATTATAGTAGAATGGAGTCATGGTGAAAAGTGACATGATCTCCTCATTTGATGACAAGTCGATCCTGTACTCGATGATCTTTTCTCTTGCTGTGGTAAATCCGTCGGGCACTGCGGCACCGCCGCCTGACGGCACGGGATTTTCATACAGCACACGTCTCATTTCCGAGAGATGCTCAGCTCCTGCGGCACATATCACGAGAACGCCGCCTTTTTTCAGCACACGTCTCACCTCATCATCGGGAAGCGGTGCAAACAGGCTTGTGAACACGTCTGCGCACTCATCGGCTACGGGAAGGGAGAAGATGTTTGCCGCAGCAAACATGGGCGTTACTCCCTCGGGGGTATTGGCACTGTTTTTCACATACCGTTTTGCGGCGGCTCTCACGCCGAATTTCGATGCATCGAATCCCACTGTAGTCACGGGCACACCGAGCATTTCAGCGAGAGTTTTCGCCATATTTACCGTATGCCGTCCTTCTCCGCACCCCGCATCGACTCCGTAGCACGGAGGGGCAAAGCACGGCACCGGGCTGAGCCCGGGGGCAAAGCACGGCACAACTTCATCCGAAGCATCAAGAGGTCCCACTACATCGTCTTGCTGCGCAAGCCGCCCCTCCCCGTCGATCTCTGATGAGACGACGGGCGCATCCTGAGCCTTCCCCTTGAGGGGAAGGGGGACCGTGTTAACGGTGGATGAGGAGATCATCATCGGCACAACTTCAGTCGAATCTTCAAGAGATCCCACTACATCATCTTGCTGCGCAAGCCGCCCCGCCTTGATGATCGGCGTTTTCGGCTGAGATTCCGCATTTTGCGCTCTGCATTTTGCCCTCTCTATTATCACCTCAGCGGCAAGGGCAGCCGCTTCTCTTGAATATCTGTCATAACCGCCGCCCGAGAGGAACTCCTCTCTCGCACGTACCATTTCGGCATCATCGCCCGTGTGGGAATTCTTCGCTCTGCCGGGAGGCAGAAGATTCACATATCCCTCTTTTGCTATATCGTATGTGTGCCTTCTCTCACCTGTGCAAAAGAGGCTTCCGCCGTCACGCACGAGAGATGCTCCGCAGTGTGGACAGCGTACGAATTCAGGTACGGTAAATCCCATTACCGTATCACCTGAACGAGCTTTGCCTGGAGGGCGAAGCGTCCGTCACCTGCCACATTGTTGGTACAGGTAGAGAGGGTAATGATCCTGTCAGATGCACTGAAGGTCATATCTTCTTTGATATATACGGAATTTGATTTCATCTCATTTGCCCATTCAACGAATGCATCGGTGGTAGCAAATTCCGTGCGGAAATAGTGGTAGCTTGACAGGGTGGAGTATACAGCAAAAGGCTCGAACACGAACGCACCGTCCATAGTATACACATAAATGAGAGTGTTTCTGAATTTTTCCTCGTTTTCGTAGAAGCTCGCCTGGACATCGTGGAACATTCCGCCGCCTGTAAGATTGTGGCCGTACATGATGGTGTTGAAGTTACGCATGACATCCTTGTTGTTGCGGTAATCCGTAAAAATGGAACCGTTGACAAGAGGCTTTTTGTAAGGAGAGTTATTCAGATAGAATTGGTTGTCTGTTCCCTGTACTACGGGATAGTTTATCGTGGTTCCGTCAATGTAGATCCATCCGTAAAGATCGGGGTAGCTCTCCTTCATGGAGGTGAGCTTTGCTCTCATCTCATCGATCCTTGAATCTGAGTTGTAGAGCATATTGTCGGGATCGTCACCTGCGGCAAGTCTGTCCTTGAGACAAAGTATGGATGAGGCACTTCTGAGAGAGGGCATCCTTGAAACTGCACCGTCACCGTCGGAATCCTCAAAAACGGAGCCGAACTGATCCGCCACGTTATCGTAAAATTCCTTACCGCGGTATTTTTCGATAAAATTCCATGCAAGATATACTGCACAGACCACAAATACCGCAGAGCAGACAATAAGTATCGTCCGGCGCATAAGAGCACCGCGGCTTTTTTTCTTTTTTACGGGAGTATCTTTTTTCACATCGATATCCTCCGAGCGAAGATTGTGAAGAGATGAGGTAAGCACATCATCAGAAGAGCTCTTTCCCTTGACGAGATCGAGATCGTTATCAACAGTGCTGTCGGTATGTTTTATTTGCTTTTTCGTTATATCCTTGAGCAAACGGCTCATGTTATCCTCCGACATTGTTTTCCTGATTTATTCAGGCAACTAATTATTCATTATAATTATAACTTATATATCCCGTCAATACAATACCTGTCGCTTAAAAGTTTCGATATTTTCACGTGTGGTTAATAATTATGGAAGAAATCGTCGGGTAACGGAGTTTTTAATAAATACTTGACCTTTAATGCAAAAGATGATATAATACAATAAATATAATAGAATAATTATGCCTGTTGAAGACCTGTGTTGTCCGGCCGAAGATGCCGATGCATCGAGGTGGGGCGGCTTGTGCAGCAAGACGATGTAGTGGGATCTCTTGAAGATTCGACTGAAGTTGTGCCGTGCTTTGCCCCTCCGTGCTACGGAACGGAAAACACCTCATCCACCGTTAACACGGTCCCCCTTCCCCTCAAGGGGAAGGCTCAGGATACGCCCGTCGTCTCATCAGAGATCGACGGGGAGGGGCGGCGTGCGCAGCAAGACGATGTAGTGGGATAGCCTCCCTCTTTGAGGGAGGTGCCGAGGCGCAGGTGAGGCGGAGGGAGTTCACCCCTTCAGATAAAGCTGTGCCGTACCCTGAAAAAACGGGGCGTCGGGGACGTCGCCCCCTACGGGGTTTCTTTGTAATTTAGGTATTCAGGCGAAAGCCGCATTCGGCTGAGCCGTATATGTCGTGTGACCGTCTCACTCTTCAACCGAAGCTATGCCGTGCCATGCCTCCCCGTGCTACGGAGCACCGATGATGATCTCCTCATCCACCGCAAGCGGTCCCCCTTCTCCGCTGGAGAAGGCTCAGGATACGCCCGTCGTCTCATCAGAGATCGACGGGAGGCGGCTTGCGAAGCAAGACGATGTAGTGGGATCTCTTGAAGATTCGACTGAAGTTGTGCCGATATATGCCTGTCGGGGCGTCCCGACTGCCGTGCCATGCCTCCCCGTGCTACGGGGGAACGATAAATGAAAAGGAGTGATTGCTTATGAAAAATAAAATTTTGCTGTTTATACTTGCGGTGTTGATGCTTACTCCGTCTGTTGTAGCGATAGTTTATTATAACACAAACAAGGATGGTGCGATAATCACATCTGCCGCTACTACTCTTTCGATCCGAGATACCGAGGGAGTGGTGTATAAATTTGAAAAAGGCTCCGGCGGAGATGCGGACAGAATGCTTGAGATATTCTCCGTTATGGAGGCGGGAGCAGAGAAGGTCGTAGCCCTTCCCGATTCCGTTGCCACCGCAGATTCCTTTACGGTAACATACAGCGTGGCTGAGCGTGAGACCAAGTATGAGTATTATCTCTCAAAAGGTGCGGAAAATGCGTATTATCTTGATTCGGCGGGAAATGCGTTCCGTATACAGGCTGTTGATGCGGAGATGTTCCTTGCAACATCATACGCACAGAGTATCTACAACGAGTCGAAGGTGCCTGTCCTGACACTTTCCGGTGAATATAGAGTAAAGCCTTCGGCAGCACAGTGGATGTATAAGAATACTACGGGTAATTTTGTTGCGTCCGATACTACTGCACTTATGACCGAGGAGGTTGAGAGCTTCGACCTTGAGGGCGGATTTGCTCTTGAATTTTCCGAGGTGCCCGACAGCTTTAATGTAAAGGTTACAGACTCAAAGGGTGAGGAGATGTACAACGGCTCCTATGACAATATTGCATCTCTCCGTATAGACGAGGGCTCAAATGTAACAGTTGATGTTGAGGCTAAGTGGTATCAGGATGAGAGCAGAACATATTACGGCGAGCTTTCCTATAAGTTCAAAGCGGTAGTGTCTGCTCCTGCAGAGTTCTATCCCGGAGTTACGAGCATCGTAGTGGGTGAGTTCTTGTCCATTACGGGAATGAATATCAAGGATCCCTCAAAGATCACATTCTCCTCCGAGCCTGCCATAGATTATGAGCCTGTTTTTGTCAAGGATGAGAGTGCTCCCGAATATGTGCGTGCGCTCGTACCCTTTAAAACTACGCTTGTTCCCGGTACGTATGTGCTGAAGGTGGGCTATGCGGGAACTACACAGGATATAAATATCGAGGTGAAGGACAGAACGATAAATACCCGTGAATCCGGTGTTGATGAGGGTACGGTTACTCTGTACTATACTGAGTCGGCAATTACCACCTTTGAAAATGAAACGGCATCTGCGGCATCAAGCGTTACCGGTAAGAAGCAGTGGGACGGTTATTTCCTCCAGGGAGATACCTTTGATGCGATCACCTTCGGCTTCGGTCATGTGAGAACTATTTCATCGGCAAATGCAAGCTACAATCATCCGGGAGTGGATTATTCCGCAGGAGCAGGTGAGGATGTTCCCGCATGGAATAACGGAACCGTAATGTTTGCGGGAGTTCTGGAGCTTACGGGATATACCGTGGTGATAGATCACGGCTTCGGACTGAAGACATGGTATTGGCATATGTCCGAGACCTCCGTGAAGGTGGGTGATACCGTGAAGCGCGGTGATTCGGTAGGTAAGACCGGTAAGACCGGACTGACAGATCAGAACGGTGTGCATATCGGAATGTCTGTGTGCGACGTGTTCGTGTCACCTTATGCTACATGGTCTGACGGCGCATGGATGGATGTGCCTATGTACAATAAGGACGCTCAGTGATTGAGTGTAAAAGGAGCCTGTAAAGGCTCCTTTTTCGTGGAGATTTGTTTCGCAGGAATTTTTTTAATGAAGTTATCGCTTCGCATGCAGACACTCACTTCGTTCGGTAGCCCCGCACTCTCTTGGTTAAGGGAGGATCACACCTCAAAATACCAAACCATACATGTCACCACCACCCCTTTTTTATACATTCTGTTAAATCCTCCGTATACTCACATTTTTTTGCGAAAATGCTTGATAAAATTTCCTGTTTGTGGTATATTATAATATGGTGTAATAGGGAAATGCTCCCACACCTTCATCGTGCTAAAAAAATAAAATCTAAATAAAGGCGGAAAAAAACATGACTTACAACAAGAAAACTGTTGAAGACATTGACGTAGCCGGCAAGAAGGTCCTTGTCCGTTGTGACTTCAATGTACCCCTCAAGGACGGCGTTATCACTGATGATAACAGAATCGTAGGCGCACTTCCCACCATCAAGTACCTGAAGGAGCAGGGTGCTGCAGTTATCCTCTGCTCACACATGGGCAGACCCAAGGGCGAGTTCAACATGAAGTATTCTCTCGCTCCCGTAGCAGCTCGTCTCTCCGAGCTTCTCGGCGTTGAGGTTCCCCTTGCAGCAGACGTTATCGGTGAGGATGCAAAGGCAAAGGCCGCTGCACTGAAGCCCGGTGAGGTTATGCTTATTGAGAACGTTCGCTTCCACGCTGAGGAAGAGAAGAACGATCCCGCTTTCTCCAAGGCTCTCGCTGACATGGCAGAGATCTACGTAAATGACGCATTCGGTACTGCTCACAGAGCACATTCATCTACCGCAGGCGTTGCTGATTATCTCCCCGCAGTTTGCGGCTACCTTATCCAGAAGGAGATCAGCATCATGGGCAAGGCTCTTGCCGATCCCGCACGTCCCTTCGTTGCTATCCTCGGCGGTGCTAAGGTCTCCGATAAGATCGGTGTTATCAACAACCTCATCGAGAAGGTCGACACCCTCATTATCGGCGGCGGTATGGCTTACACTTTCCTTCGTGCTCTCGGATTCTCCACCGGTACCTCCATCTGTGAGGAGGACAAGCTTGAGCTTGCAAAGGAGCTCATGGCTAAGGCTAAGGCTAAGGGTGTAAACTTTATGATCCCCGTTGACAATGTTATCGCACGTGAGTATGCCGAGGATTCCGTATTTATGCGTGTCCCCTCCGATTCCATTCCCGACGGCTGGATGGGCCTTGACATCGGTCACATCACCGAGGAGCTGTTCGCAAAGACCATGATCGGTGCAGGCACCGTTATCTGGAACGGACCTATGGGCGTATCCGAGTGGGAGAACTTTGCATCCGGTACAAGAGCAGTAGCTAAGGCTGTTGCTGACTCCGGTGCAGTTTCCATCATCGGCGGCGGTGACTCTGCAGCAGCAGTTGAGAAGCTGGGCTATGCTGACAAGATGACTCACATCTCCACCGGTGGCGGTGCATCTCTTGAGTTCCTTGAGGGACTTGAGCTCCCCGGCATTGCTTGCCTCCAGGATAAATAATAACATTACAGATTCGGGGGCACCATGCCCCCGACGTTATTATAGGTAATAGGTAAGAGTGAAGAGGTAAGAGGTTAGGTAGTTTTCGGCAGAGCCGAAAACATTCAAATAAAAATTTTTGCGGAGCAAAACTACATCACTTCTTCACTATTCCATATTACTTCTTACTTTGAGCCGATACAGACTAACGCTTTAAGCCATATTTGAAAGGCGAAACTATGACATATAAAAATCAGACGTTTGAAGAGCGCAAACGCATTGCGCTGGTGGCTCATGATAACATGAAGCCTGTACTTATCCGCTGGTGCCGTGACAACAAGGCTGTACTGAAGAATCACTGGCTCTGCGGAACGGGCACTACGGCGAGACTTATTTCCGATTACACGGGGCTTGAGGTGACAGGCTACATGAGCGGTCCTCTCGGCGGTGATCAGAAGATCGGTACAATGATCGCCGAGGGTGAGCTTGACATGATAATCTTTTTCTCGGATCCGCTTACGGCACAGCCTCACGATCCCGATGTAAAGGCGCTCATCCGTATTGCTCAGGTATATGATATTCCTGTTGCCAACAACAAGGCAACTGCGGATTATCTTATCACGTCCCCTCTGTTCAATTCCTCATACACTGCGGAGAGCCCCGCATTTGCGGCTCCGAGCACGGGGAATATAGATGTAGGTCGCTAAGCGCCCTACATCAGTGAAATCCACACGTTGTGTGGGTGAAATATTTGCCTTCGGCAAATGTTATGGTAGCTTTGCTTCGCAAAGCAGTTTAATTGAAAAATAAAACTATACCTGTACCTCTTTTCCAAAGTTTTTTGGGAGGGGTACGGGGAAGCCCTTTTTGCCTAAAAAGGGTTCCCCGCATAAATAAAGAGCAAAAAAAGAAAGGAAAATATAACCATGAACAAGGCAAAAAGAGCTGCGATTATCGCAGGAAACTGGAAGATGAACATGACACCCTCCGCAGCGAAGGAGGCAGTTGCAAAGACTGCTGAGCTTGTGAAGGATGCAGACTGCGGAGTAGTACTTTGCGTACCCTTCGTTGACATTGCTGTAGCGGCTGAGGCAGCAAAGGGCACAAACGTAAAGATCGGTGCACAGAACGTACACTTCAAGGAGAGCGGTGCTTACACCGGTGAGTGCTCTGCGGCAATGCTTCTTGAGGTAGGTGCTGAGTACGTTATTATCGGTCACTCCGAGAGAAGACAGTACTTCGGTGAGACTGATGAGACTGTAAACCTTCGTACCAAGGCTGCTCTTGCAGCAGGACTTAAGGTCATCCTCTGCCTCGGTGAGGTTCTTGAGGAGCGTCAGGCAGGCATTACTGCTGAGATCGTATCCATGCAGACCAAGCTCGACCTCGCAGGCATTTCCGCTGAGGATCTGAAGAACGTTATTATCGCATACGAGCCTGTATGGGCTATCGGCACAGGTCTCACTGCTACTCCCGAGCAGGCTGAGGAGGTTTGCGCTATCATCCGTTCAGTTGTTGCAGGTCTTTACGGACAGGCTGCTGCTGATGCTATGACCATTCAGTACGGCGGTTCCATGAATGACGGCAATGCAAAGGAGCTTCTCTCCAAGGAGAACGTTGACGGCGGTCTTATCGGCGGTGCGTCCCTCGTTCCCGAGAAGTTCGCAGTTATCGTGAGTGCGGCCCGATAAGCATCGGGAGGCAAATATCGGCACAACTTCATCTGAAGGGTGACGATATCTCACGACCATTTCCCCACCGATCCCTTATGGGACGGCGGGCGCATCCTGAGCCTTCCCCTTGAGGGGAAGGGGGACCGTGTTAACGGTGGATGAGGTGTTTTCCGTTCCGTAGCACGGAGGGGCAAATATCGGCACAACTTCATCTGAAGGGTGACGATATCTCACGACCGTCTCCCCGTCGATCTCTGATGAGACGACGGGCGCATCCTGAGCCTTCCCCTTGAGGGGAAGGGGGACCGTGTTAACGGTGGATGAGGTGTTTTCCGTTCCGTAGCACGGAGGGGCAAATATCGGCACAACTTCATCTGAAGGGTGACGATATCTCACGACC
>SVQM01000050.1:13111-15420 GCA_015065335.1 Oscillospiraceae bacterium
ATCCTGAGCCTTCCCCTTGAGGGGAAGGGGGACCGTGTTAACGGTGGATGAGGTGTTTTCCGTTCCGTAGCACGGAGGGGCAAATATCGGCACAACTTCATCTGAAGGGTGACGATATCTCACGACCATTTCCCCACCGATCCCTTATGGGACGGCGGGCGAATACCATATTTTTACGAGTACCTTAATTGTATATGAAAAAAATATTCTGTATCTTATGTGCATTGATCGTTCTCGTTTCCTGCGGTGGCGGTGATAAACCCGAATCTCCGTCAGGTACCGGAAGAAACGATCCCGTGATAAACACGGCGGAGACAAGCATCTCTGCTACCGAGACTGAGACATCAGCGGATACCACAGAACCCTCTGTGACCGAGACTACGGCAACGGAGACGACGGAGACTGAAACTGAAACCGCACCGATCACGGTGCCTCCGGAGGATGATCCCGTGGAGGGAACGGTCAAGCCCTCGGTGTTCATGTATCACCTCATTATGGAGGAGCCGTACAGCATATACGACGGACTTTTCGTTCGTCCGTCCGATTTTGCGGCACAGCTTGATTCCGTGGTGAAATCAGGTGCGGTAAGCCTTTTTGCCGATGAGTACAGACTTACGGCGAAGCCATCAGTCGTTATCACATTTGATGACGGATATGAGGATAACTACACTACAGCATTCCCCATGCTGAAGGAGCGAGGTATCAAGGCGACTATCTTCCTCGTTACCGATCTCATAGGTACACCGGGGTATATGACTGAGGCGCAGATCCGTGAAATGGCAGATTCAGGACTTATACGGTTCGGATGCCATACGAAATCCCACTATGATCTCTCTACTCTCAGTGAGGAGCAGGTGCGCTATCAGCTCTCTGAATCCAAGCGCATCATCGAGGAGCTTGTAGGGTATGAGGTCGTGTCTATGGCGTATCCTACAGGCGGATTCAATGATCTTGTAGTAAGAGTTACATCGGAGATGTTCGATTTTGCGTATACTACAAAGAGCCCATACAATACCCCCGCCGATAATATGCTGACTATCCCCAGATATGCGGTGTACAGAACATCGGGTGCGGGATTTGTGGGAGGTGTTATAAGATGAAAAAAAGTTTAATAATTGCACTTGTCCTTGCGATGTGCCTCTGCGGATGCGGTAAGGAGACAGACGATTCCTCAGATCAGAGCACCACGGGTGCCGGCGGAACAGTTGTTATTACCGATTGCGAAACTCCCTCTGAGCCTGCGGAAAAGGATGCACAGCCAAAGAGAGCTACGGTGTACGATTCCCACGGCAATGTCTTCTATCATATAAGTTATGAGTATGATGCAGACGGCAAAATCTTAAAAATGATCAACACCGATGCCAACGGCGAGGAAATGAGCCATGCCGAGCGAGAATATAACGCTGACGGCAATGAGGTGAAGGTCCTGCTTTATTCAAAAGATAAGCTTGTGTCATCAGAGGAAACTAAGTATGACGGCAAGGTGAAGATCGAAAAGATCGCCTATGATGCCGACGGAAATGTTGATTCTGTCGTAAAATATGAGTGTGATTCCGACGGAAATGCAGTGAAGGAAACGAAGTATACTCATGCAGGCGAGCTGGACTGCGTGTTCGAAGTCAAGTATAACGCTGACGGTAAAGAGACAGAGATGATCCAGCTGTCTGCTGATGGCAGTACGGTTATGCGGAGCGTATACGAGTATAACGGTGACGGGAATATGACGAAGCTGACACAGTATTACGGCGACGGCTCACTTTTCGGCTATTTCGATTACGAGTATGACGCAAACGGAAACATGACAAAGATGACGGAATACGATGAGAACGGTAAGTCCGACAGGATTATCGTGTACGAATATTAAATGAAGTGTGCCTTTGACGGATATAATTTATTTGTAGTTATCCGAAAAGGTATACACCTCTATCCTCACAGTTTCGCAATGCGAAACAGGCCACCTTCCCCTCAAGGGGCAGGCAAGTATAGTAAAACTAAATCTGTGCCTCTTTTTCAAAGTTTTTGGAGGAGGGGTCCGGGGAACGCCCCTTTTCTCAAAAAGGGGGTTCCCCGGTGATAAAGAAAGGAAGTAAATATAATGGCAAAGTTCAGAAAGATCGCAGTTCTTACCTCCGGCGGAGATGCTCCCGGAATGAATGCTGCAGTACGTGCGGTAGTAAATTCCGCAATCAGACGCGGAGTTGAGGTAGTAGGCTCCAAGAGAGGCTACTCCGGACTTCTTGAGAATGATCTCGTACCCCTTACCGGTAAGGATGTTGCAAACATCGCCTCTATGGGTGGTACATTCCTCT
>SVQM01000051.1 GCA_015065335.1 Oscillospiraceae bacterium
ATTGTAATTGGAGAGATAAGCGTGCTCGACGATGAGAGAGGGAATTCCGAATTTTGCACCCCATGTGATAACGCCATAGTAGTCAGAAAGACCTCCGACACTTGAATCACCCGGTATATCCCACTGATATTCCTCACTCCAATAGTAGAGTGTTGAGCCGTAATCATATTTGCGGAACACACCTCTGTTGTTTATTCCTGCGGCTGCTGCGACCTTGGAGGAGATCTTTTGTCCGAGAGTGCCGAGATAGAATCTGTCAAGCACGGAGCCGTATACCTCAACACCTCCCATGGAGGAAGAAGCACTTGAATTAAAGTGAATACTTATTACGACATCAGCATTTACAGTATCTGCAAAATAAAGTCTTTCTGCCAGTGTAAGATATTTGTCCGCAGTTGAACGAGTCATATGTACGATAAAATTACCGTTTGCCTCAAGCTTTGCTTTTGCGGCAAGAGCGACCTCAAGGTTGTAATATGCTTCACTGCGTACTCCTGCGGCACCAGGATCCTTTCCGCCGTGTCCGGGATCCAGAACCACGACGATTCTGTCATCTCCGGTGAATGCGGCATGTGATATGGGAATAAGAGGTATAAGAACTGTTATAAGCATTACAAGTAATGCGATAATGCGTTTTATGAGATTCATAGGATGGTTACTCCGATTGGCTTATTTGACAAAATACGACACAATACGTAAATGCCTACATATATTTATTATATCAAAAATACATATTAAATGCAATAGCAATAATGTGTTAAATGAACAGTACAATTCCCATGAGGATAAGGATGAGGATGCAGGTGCATATAGCAAAGGTAAGAGAGATATCCTCGTCTTTTTTAAATTTTTCAATTATTTTTGATTTTTTCATAATTGAAACCTTTCTTGTGTGGATTTTTTGTGTTCTGTAAATATAGACGAAAATAAGGGTGGCCTGATTACAAAAAAAGGAAATAAATTATATTTTTATTTACAAAAACAGAGATGTATGGTATACTATTTAACAAAGGATTAAGGAGAAATTTTATGAATGATAAAGGACTTCATGCGAATCACAGAGAGCGCATGAGGGAGCGTTTCAGAAAAAACGGTATTTATGCCTTTGAGGATCATGAGATCCTTGAGGTGCTTCTGTATTCTACCATTCCGAGAAGAAATACCAATGATATAGCACACGCTCTTTTGAATAGATTCAAAAATCTTGCAGGTGTGCTGTCTGCGTCCAAGCGTGAGCTTTGTGAGATCGACGGAATCGGTGAGTCTTCTGCTGAGTATCTTATTTATATCGGTGAGACATTTTCCGAGGTCACATCACAGCTTTTCGGGAAGATTGCTCTTGATTCCGAGGATAATGTCGGAATGTACGCTGTGATGAGGATGGGAACAGCACCGGCGGAAAGTGCTCTTGCGTTGTATCTTGATGAAAACGATATCAGAATATCCGAGGAATGGTTGTACCGCGGGAAGAGCAGGATGACAGATTCACTTGAGCTTTATATTCCTAAGATGGCGGCTGAGTGTGGTGCTGTGTCCGTTATTCTTATACATAATCATCGAGGTGAGCCGTTGAAGCCGTCTCCGGAGGATACGGTTATTACGGAAAAGCTCCGTGAAATCGCTGCTTCTGCAGGAATAAATAAAGTATGGCACGTTATCGTTTCCGATGACGGATATTTGCACATATAAATGAGGTTTTTAAAATGGTAATTGATAATCTTTCAAATCTGAGAAAATATGAGGGCGTTATTTTCGGCGCAGAGAAGATTGCAGAATTTCTTGAGAAAAATGATGCAGTGGCACTTTCTGCAGGAAGACATGACGTCGCTGACGGTATTTTTGTAAATGTTCTTGACCTTAATAATGGAGAGAACACTACCTATGAGGCTCACCGTAAATATCACGATCTTCAGTGCATCATTACGGGTGATGAATATATGAAGAGATGCCATATTTCTGCAGCTCTTGACGGCGGTGAGTATAACGACGAGGGAGACTACATTCTCTATTCTTCTGCCGATAAGGAATCTGTGTGTCACCTTTTTGCAGGTGAGTTTGCGTTTTTTGAGCCGGATGATGCACATTGCCCCGGAATCTGTGGAACAACCTCGGTTGTCCGAAAGCTTGTGTTCAAGATCCCCGTATAAAATATTGACCAGAAAGGATTACATATAATGGATATTAAACTTTACGGCAAAGTGCCGTATATAGTTACAGTTGATGACGGTGACTATACCGTTACTGCTGAGCTTACACAGAAAGACGGAGTGGATACGGTACATGTTGTGTTTGATTCTGCAAATGAAATGAAGCCACCTGTTATTCAGATGGATTGGGAGATCCCTTCGGTCGACATTCAGGGAACATGGCATCCTGTTGCACATACTGACAGAAGCTTCCCATGTGTGTGGTCCGGATGGCGTAATTCTGCTGCGGCATACAGCTCTCCTGTTTATTGTCTTTATTCTAACGGTCAGAAAAACCGAATGACATATGCTTGCTCTGATGGAATGAACGGCATCAAATACCGTTTCGTCCTTCGTGAAGAGGATTCTATGTGGCTTTGCGGTACCAAACTCTTTGACGAAATTATTGCACCTCTCTCTCACTATGAGTGCGATTTCCGAATCGATTACAGAGATATCCGTTACGAGGATTCCATTACCGAGGTAGTCCGCTGGTGGGCTGCAATGCCTGAGTATACCCCCATGGCTCCTGTGGATGAGTGTACACATCCTCTGTATTCTACCTGGTACAGTTTCCATCAGATGGCGTACGGCGATGAGATCGAGCAGGTTCTTTCCGATGCGGCTCCTCTCGGATTCAAGGCTGTTATAGTTGATGACGGCTGGCAGATGGAGAGCTATGCCCGCAACTATCACGACTGCGGTGACTGGGAGGTCCATCCTGCGAAGATCAAGGATATGAAGGCTCACGTACAGCGTGTACATGAGATGGGGTATAAGTATTATCTCTGGTATTCCGTACCCTTCGTTGGCAAGAACAGCCGTGCATATGAGAGATTCAAGGGAAAATACCTCCGTGACGGTGATACTGCAGTAGTTGACCCCCGTTACCCCGATGTTCGTGAGTATCTCATTACTACATATGAGAATGCGGTAAAGGACTGGGATCTTGACGGCTTCAAGCTTGACTTTGTTGATAACTTCACTCAGCCAAAGGAAGAGGATCCAGATGCGGCTCCGGGCAAGGATTATGTTTCCGTACCTCAAGCGGTGGACCGTCTCATGACAGATATCAAGCTGAGACTTCAAGCTCTTAAGCCCAATATTGCCATTGAGTTCAGACAGAGCTACGTTGGTCCTCTCATGCGCAAGTACGGTAATATGTTCCGTGCGGCTGACTGTGCAAATGAGACAGTTGTAAATAAGATCCGTACCATCGATACAAAACTGTGTATGGATAATTCAATAGTTCATTCTGACATGATAACATGGAATAAGGATGATACCCCAGAGGCCATTGCGCTTCAGTTTATCGGAACTATGTTTGCTGTACCTCAGATCTCTGTGCGTCCCGGAAATCTTCCCGAGACTCATCGCAAGGCAATGAAGGCATGGATCCTTCAGTGGGAGGTATACCGTGAGACTATTCTTACAGGTAAGTTCCGAGCAAATAATCCTGAGCTTCTGTACACCTCAGCTTCGGTCGAGTCCGATAAGCAGTATGTTTGCGGCGCATATGCAAACGGTGCTATTATTCCTCCTCCGGAGGGAGATCCCGTTCGTATCTTTATTGCCAACGGAAGTGGTGAGGAAGGCGTTGCGATCAAGCTGAACAACGGAAAAGGGCACTATTGTGCTATCATCCGTGATGCGCTTGGTGATATCGTTTGCTATGCAGGTGTATTTAAGGGACAGGTCACATACCTGAATGTTCCCGTTGGAGGAACTGCTGAGCTTACTCTTCAGGGCTGATAAAACCAAATAAAATGAGTCCTCGTCTTTTATGACGAGGACTTTTATCATGGATAACAAAAAGGAGACTCTTTCGAGTCTCCTTTAGTGTTTGATCAAAATCAGCCTACAACGGTAGGACCTTCGTCGAGATTGATGTTAGGCCACTTAGCGATATACTTCAGAAGCTTGGAAGCATCGAGCATATTGATACGACCGTCGTGGTTTACGTCAGCATTATCAAGAGAGATATATACGTTATTCCACTTAGCGATGTACTTCAGAAGAGCTGCAACGTCGGAGAGGTTGATCTTTTTATCCATGTTGTTGTCACCGAAGTAGATGTCAAGCTTCGGAATAGGCTCATACATCCATACGTCACCGCAGATAGAACAGGTCATACCCATGTAACCAACAGCATTGGTGTTAGGCTTCTGAGCTACGAAAGGCTCTCCGTAAGCGCTTGTTCCGTCAGGATTCTTGTGGTCGAGCTTAGGAATGAAGTTGGTCTTCTCACCCTCGTAGTCACAACGAGTACACTTCTGCATCTCGTATCCGTCTGCAATACAGCTTACTTCGGACTTAACAGTATAGAGATCGTGACCGAGAGCAGCGGTATATGTAGTCTTAGCGGAGTTGCGGCAGTTTACACAGTAAGTAACAGTGTAACCCTGAGTTTCACAGGTTGCAACAACGGTGATGGTATCAGCGGGATCTGTGGAAGCAACGTGATCTTTCTTAGCTTCCTCAGCAATTCTGTAGGTAAGTCCGCAAGTACAAGCAGTGTCGGTATATCCGGCAGCAGTACAGGTTGCGGGAACATTGGTCTCAGTAAATTCGTGGGCATGATTTGCTGCGAGGTTGATTGCAGCATCATTGAAGGTTACTCCGTCACGGGACATACCGGTGATAGTAGTAGTAGCACCTGCAGCGGTAGGAAGAACCTCAAACTTGAGAGTAAGTACTACACCGTCGCCTGTAAATTCACCACTACCGCCAAAATAGCAGTCAATAGCAGTGAGCTTTCCAAGATCCTCATACTTGCCCTGAGCATTGATAGCATCGTAGTTGATATCAAGGGAATCAGCGCTTGCAACAGGGGATGAAACCTCAAGGAGCTTAAGTGCGGTATTGTCAAACTTAAACTCGGAGTTAACGGAAGATACATCAAGACCTTCCTTGTTGTTCTTAACGGAGAGTTTTACCTCAACGATGTCGCCTGCAACGTGAGCTGCATCGTCAGCTGCGAATACAAACTCAAGGGGATCTTCCTCAACAGGAGGAGCAGGAGGATCTACAGGACCGTCACTGCCTTCAACAACGATGCTGATATATGCACCCTGAGAAGGATCGTCATTTACGAACTCATTAGTAGCGGACTTGAAGGTGATGGGTCTCTCGCCATACTCATTTGCAGCACCGTCTACAAATCCGTTAGATTTGAAGTAGTTGCCGAAGAACTCGTACTCAGAGTCAGCAGCTCCGTCAGCTCTCTGGAAGGAGCCGAGAGGGATCTTATATGTACCGGGAGCAGCATCTGCCTTAACTTTCATTCTGAACTGAACAACGTTACCGGAGCCCTGGAACAGACCGAAGATCTTCTCTTCTACATAATCACCGGTCTCCTCATCCTCGTACTCGTAGGTGTAGATATCTCTAGCCTCTACGAGGGCGGTCATGAAACCGAAAGCATTTGCATCACTGGTTTGAGTTTTGGTGATGGAGTTGCTCCACTTGTCACCGTTGGGGTCCCTGCCGAGACCGTAGATTGTACTGGAACCGGCATAGTCTTTGATGCTGCTGACTACCTCAAAAACATCAGTGGGGAATGCGATAGAGGGAGTAAGCATTGCCATACCGTAGGCACCGGGTCCCTCAAAAGAAAAACCGGGAATTGTACCAACGAGGTCAGGGTCGCCCCAGATCTCATCCATCTTTACAGTGATAAGTACTTCATCACCGGCAGCGTAGGTTTCCTTATTAAGGGTGTAGGATACGATGTTCTCAGTTTCGATCTGAGAAGCAACATCCTCATCCCATGCGCTGGTCGAAATAACAACCATCGACATAAGCATAGCTACGCAAAGGAAAATTGAAAGAATGCGTTTCATGAATAAAACAACCTTTCTTAATAAAATAGATTTGCGCAATCGGATATCGCGCAGGAGAATAGCACTCCTTTATATGAACATTGTACCATGAGAAGATAAAAAAATCAACACCTATATAATAAAAAGTACAAAAAAATGATAAAAATGCGGGAAATGACAATTCCTACAGCCCTGTGTGACCGTAGGAATCGATAAACTATATTTTAAGCTGTTCCGAATCGGGATCGTTTGATGCAGAAGGAGCATTGTAGGGTATACCGAGATGCGCATATGCCGAGGGGGTAACATATCTTCCCTTGGGAGTTCTTGCAATAAAACCGTTTTGAATAAGGTACGGCTCATATACATCCTCGATCGTTACCGGTTCCTCACCTATAGTTGCCGCAATGGTGTCAAGACCCACGGGACCGCCACCGTAATAACGGATTATTGCTTCAAGGAAACGTCTGTCTGTGTTGTCAAGTCCGAGCTCGTCGATCTCGAGAGTGTCAAGAGCAGCTCTTGCACTTGTGACATCTATGACGCCGTCTCCCTTTACCTGAGCGAAGTCACGTACTCGCTTGAGAAGTCTGTTGGCGATTCGGGGAGTACCTCTTGAACGGGAAGCGATCTCCATTGAACCGTCGGGGGTTATTGGTACACCGAGAATACCCGCAGAACGGGTTACGATAACGGAAAGCTCTTCGGGAGAATAGAGCTCAAGACGCAAGAGTACCCCGAATCTGTCTCGGAGAGGGGTGGAGAGCTGACCTGCACGGGTGGTAGCACCGATGAGAGTGAAACGGGGCAGGGGGAGCCGTATGCTCCTCGCTGCAGGCCCTTTTCCGATTATTATGTCGAGGTTAAAGTCTTCCATTGCAGGATAAAGGATCTCTTCGATGTTTCGGGAGAGACGGTGTATTTCGTCGATGAACAGCACATCGCCCTCGCCGAGGTTTGTGAGAAGTGCCGCAAGATCACCTTGCTTTTCAATGGCGGGACCTGATGTCACACGGAAATTCACTCCCATCTCTGCGGCGATAATGCCGGAAAGGGTAGTTTTACCAAGGCCGGGAGGACCGTAAAGAAGAACATGGTCGAGGGAATCTCCACGCATCTTTGCGGCTTCGATGTACACCTTCATTATGTCCTTTGCCTTTTCCTGACCGATATACTCATCAATGGATACAGGTCTGAGACTGAGCTCGGGATCTGTATCCTCACGATTTTCCGCAGGATCAAGTATCATACGCGGATCATCCGCAAAATTTTCATCAAAATAATTGTTCATATGTATCTCCGGATAATATTACTTCATGAGGATGGTGAGGGCACGGCGGATAATGTTTTCGGTTCCCGAAATCCCCGAGATTTTAGACAGAGCTTGGGTGATCTCGCTGTGAGAATATCCGAGAACAGCAAGCGCGTCAGCCGCATCCTGCATATCGGAGGAGTTTACGCCAACAGAAATTGCGCCCGTATCGGGATCATCACCGGCAGAGCCTTGTACGGAATAAAGCTTGGCAAGCTTGTCCTTTAGTTCAAGAATAAGCCTTGCGGCGGTTTTTGCTCCGATACCGGGGGCTTTAGATATAGCCTTTTGATCTCCCGAGAGAATAGCTGTCGCCAGTTTTTCCGGTGTCATGACGGACAGGATGGCAAGAGCAGCCTTTGGTCCGACACCCTGAACGTCTATGAGCCTTTTAAACATGGCAAGCTCTTCTTCGTTAGCGAAACCGAAAAGCTCGATCTTATTGTCATTTCCGTTTACGTTCATATAAGTGAACAATCGTACCTTTATTCCACCGTTTTCATTCGGGGATGGGAGCTTTGACATTGCCGTAGCGGTCGCGGTGATGCAATATCCCACACCTCCGCAATCCACAACGGCAGTACAATTTACAACATCTGAATAAAGCAGATCGCCCGTGATGCAATATATCATAGTAACTCCTTAAAATGACGGGTTGTATTATCTCTGTTTATTTTACCACAAAGTTCTCAAAACTTCAATGTTTTGATCAAAGTTTTATCCTGAACCCAAAAGTTCAGAGACTGTTACAAACCGATATCCCATTTCAAGGAGTTTTGGGATCATTTTTCTTAGAGCATCCGGAGTAGGAGAGTCTTTGCCGATAAAATCGTGCATGAGAATGATGTCGCCCGGTTGGGCACAATCTATTACTTTATTTGCGATCTTGTCGGGAGGAGTATGCGCCCAATCCTTTGTGTCGACATTCCAAAGCACAAGAGTATAATCGAGCTCTGAGGCGGCACGTATGACATTTTTTCCGTAAAGTCCGCCCGGTGGTCTGAGTAGCTTTGTCCTCGTGTCAAGATTTTCAAACAGGATCTTCTCGGTACTGCAGACCTCGGCACAAATGTTGTTATAAGAATTTTTTGAAAGATCTGTGTGGCTGTAGGTGTGATTTGCGATCTCATGACCTTCGTTTTGGCATCGTTTCAAAATATCGGGATATAGAGCAGCATTTTCTCCAATTGCAAAAAATGTGGCACATATTCCGTATTCATTAAGAATATCGAGTATTTCCGGAGTATATTTAGGATGAGGACCGTCGTCGAAGGTGAGTGCAATCATCATTCGGTCGTTTTTTCTGTGGGAATATACCATTCCGGATTCTATATACGCAATGCTGCTACTGCAGAAAATATTTATCATAATGGAGGAGAATAAAAGTGATGCAAGAGTGCGGCGGATCATTTTCATAAGATTCGATTCTTTACAGTGTTATTTTTGTCGGGTAAGCTCTGTGAGGGAACCGAAACGGTATCCGTCTGCTTTCCACTTATCGATGAGATCTCCGAGAATTTCTGCGTTTGTAGAAGATGTTGGGTGAAGAAGTAGTATCATACCGTTGTGAGTTCCGTCGAGTAGCTTTTGCTTGGCTTTTTCTGCAGAGGGCTGAGCTCCGTTATCCCAATCGGCATATGCAAAGCTCCAGAATACAGTGGTATAACCAAGCTCCTTTGCCCACTCAAGATTGTTTTTTGTGAATCTGCCTTCGGGCGGACGGTAGAAGGGAGCACATTCCACGCCGTCATTTCTGCACAGCTCATTCAGCGAATCAAGCTCTGCTTTGAAGGAAGCCTTATCTGTTACAGTCGACATATCCTTGTGTTTTGCCGTGTGATTGCAGATAAGATGACCGTCCTTCGACATTTGCATAATCAGATCTTTGTTTTGCTTTACAAGGTTCTCCAAAACGAAAAATGCACCGGTAACATCTTTTTCCTTCATTACGTCGAGTATCTTTTTGACATTCCCGTTTTCATAGCCGGCATCAAATGTGAGATAGATGACCTTTTCATCGGGATCACCCAAGTAAACACCGCCGACCTCCGATATAAAATCCATTTCCGGAGGACAGGGAGGGATAGCACCGTTTTTTAGATGCTTACAATACCAACTGTATGCGTGAGGACCGAAGGCATCTTCTGTTTCGGAAGAATGGCTTCTTCGATCGATTATTTTATCGCTGACTTTTGGAGGGAGCCTGTCTGTCAGATCGGCAGTTGTACCTTCTTTGGCGTATGCAGAAAAAGATACGATAAGTGAGACGGCGGTGAGGGAAAGTATATATTTTTTTAATTTGTTTTTCATAACAATCCTTTCGGTCGTTGTATGCTTTGTATGATTACGAAATTATTATTGACTGTTGTGACATGTGTGATTCCGAACAATAAATGAGAGATAAAGAAATATATATTGATGTGACCATAAATTGCCGTACATATAAATCGTTTTGCGACTAAAAATAAAGGTGTAAAAATCAAAAAAGGATGGATGGATGATGACTAAACAGATCACAAGAATCACAAAGGGTGTTATTGCTGGAATGGTGATAGGCGGAACAGCAGGGGTTGCACTTACCTGCGCAATGAAAAAGCCTGCGAAAAGCAATTTCAGACGGACTGCAGCTTCCGCTATGGATACGGTAGGCGCAATAATGCAGAATCTTGCGGATTTTACAAGATAACAAAAAGGGAGCTCGAGCTCCCTTTTTAATTTGACTGAAGGTATTGCGTTTTTTTCTTTATTGTGATAAACTAATCGAAGTGAGGTGCTTATGAAAATATTAAGAATAGAGAACGGAGAGATCCCGTACATACAGAAAAAATCAAAGAGAAGATCGATTTCGGCAAGTGTAAACAATGATGGGGTCGTGGAAGTGAGAACACCGTACGGTGTCAGTGATGTGTTTGTACGAGAGTTCCTTATGGCAAAAGGCGACCGGATACTTCAAATGATGGAACGCCGCAGAAATCTTTCGGAATATGAGAATGCGCTCGGAGAAGAGGGGATCTCTCATCTTATGGAAAAAGCTAAAATTGTGATACCTGAAAAAGTACGGTACTACAGTGGTATAATGGGGGTAAGTCCTGTAAATGTCAGGATAAATGCGGCAAAAACGAGATTCGGAAGCTGTTCCGTTAAGGGGAATCTCAACTTCTCCTGCAGAGTGATGGCATATTCCGATAAAGCTGTTGATTATGTTGTGATACACGAGCTTTGCCACCTTGTACATATGGATCACAGTTCTGCGTTTTGGCGATCGGTTGAGAAATATATGCCTGATTATAAGTGCGCAAAAGAAGAATTAAGGGGATTGCCTAAAATAAATGCTGATAAAAAATGACTCCGAAAGGAGTCATTTTTGCTGTAAATTTATTAAACTAGTTCACTCATCACAGTGATAATACGACGGATCTCATCATCTGTGTTTGATGCATCGAGGGAAAATCTCACGGTAGCTGCTGCTTCATCATGTGTGAGTCCCATAGATAAAAGCACATGGCTTGTGCCTACCTCCTTTGAATTGCAGGCGGCACCTGCGGATGCGGCGATACCGAAAAGATCAAGACTGCGTACAAGTGCTTCGCCGTCGCCGTTCGGAAATCTCACCGAAAGTATTCCCGGAAGTCCACCACCGTTTACGATGGCACCGAGAGGGAGAAGTCCCGATATGAGCATATCCTTCAGATGAAAAATATGAGCAGTGTCTCTTTCCATATTTTTGGCAGATTCCGAAAGCGCTGCAGCCATACCGATGATGGAGGCAACATTTTCCGTACCTGCGCGCAGACCACGCTCCTGAGAGCCGCCGTGTATGAGAGACCGTGGGATGGAGCATCCGTTATGTATCAGTGCGCCAATACCCTTCGGACCGTGGAATTTATGGGCTGAGACGGACATAAGATCAACGCCGAGCTTTTTAAAATCTATTAAAATGTGTCCTGCGGCTTGTACGGCATCGGTATGGATAATGCCGCCGTATTCATGAATGATCTCGGATATTTTACAAATGTCTGAAATTGCTCCGGTCTCATTGTTTGCAAGCATAAAACTGCCACCGCAGACGGATTTTTCGGTTCTCTCGATGGCTATTGACACACTTTCGGGATCGATATATCCGCTTTTGCAAGGGGATATGGGAATGATCTCTATTTTTGAATCTGTAATGCTGTTTGCCGAATTCAGAACTGCATGATGCTCTGCTGCGGATATAAGCAAAACACTGCTTCTGCGACCGGAGACGATCGTCTTTATTGCTTGATTATCTGCTTCGCTTCCGCCTGAAGTGAATACGATGTTTTCAGGCTCGCAGCAAAAGATGTCTGCTATCTCGGTGCGGGCTTTGTAGACGGCTTTTGATGCCTCTTCCCCGAATGAATGTAGGCTTGAAGGATTTCCGAATTTGTCTGTGAGATACGGCATCATCGCTTCAAGTGCTACAGGGGAGAGAAATGTCGTTGCGGCATGATCGGTATAGATACGGTCTTTCATGAACACCTCTCGGCAAATGCCAAAAAATCAAAGTTCACCCCGTCTGTACAGGGCACAGGCTTTAAGCACTGCAGAAATTGTTTTCGAGTCGGTGATCTCACCTGCGAGGATCATTTCTTCAAGCTTTTCCATCGGTATCGCACTGAGAGTGAGAAACTCATCCTCGTCGGGGGATAGCTCATGATGTACAAGACCTGTAGCGATATACATATGAATGACTTCGTCACAAAAGCCTACAGAGGTGTGAAGTTCACCGATATACGTAAGCTTTTCAGCGGTAAAACCTGTTTCCTCGGCAAGCTCACGGATCGCACAGGTATCGGGTGATTCACCCGGATCGATCTTTCCGGCAGGGATTTCAAGAGTTATACGTCCGAGTGCGTAACGATACTGACGAACGGTGAGTATTTCTTCATTATCTGTAATTGCAACAATACATGCCGCACCGTTATGACGTACTACCTCTCGTGTGGCAGTGTTTCCGTTGGGAAGGGAAACGGTATCCCTGAAAACCTTAATTACGCATCCGTCGAAAACGGGATCGGATGAAATTTTTCTTTCAATTATTGTATTATCGTCAAAGTTTCTTGATGTAAGATCCATTTTAATGACCTCCGGTAATGACAGATCAGATAAAAATATTATATAACAAATAATATTGGATGTCAAACATATTCCATTGTTTTGTGTGTTTATAAAATTGATATACCTTTTTGAAATTAAGTACAATTATTTATGGATGAGCAGAAATTATTGAATGTTTTTATGTGCTTTTTAATATAACAGAGGAATAAATAAAAAATATTTAAGGTAAAATTAACTAAAACTATTGAATTTGAAAATAATGTGTGCTATAATCAAAATGTATAAATAGTGATGCGCTGTGTGTCACTTAAAAAATTTAAAAAGGAGAATGGAAATGAAAAAGATTTTATCTTTCCTTCTGACCATCGTAATGCTTTCAAGCATGATCATCATGCCTGCAAGCGCTGAGGGTAATGCCGCTCTCTTCTACGATGGTGCCGGAATTACAGCCGGCTCAACTTACTTCCAGAGAAGTTACTGTTATACTGCAAATGATGGTTCTCAGACCTTCTTGCAGAGAGACAATGTCACCGGTGACTTTGACGTTGCCTTTGTTTTTGACTTTAAGTTTACAGATATAAATGTAGGCGACGGTCATATGACAGGCTTTGACATGACTCCCCATATGCACGCTAACATGAACTACCACTTTGGTTACAACTTCAACAACAAGGCGTTCATGGTATACCGTGCATACATGCCCGGTGGTAACACTAACTCCGAGTACAAGGAGTTTGCAAGAATGAGCTACGATATGCCTCTCAACGAGTGGCATGAGTTCGCTCTTACCGCTACCGAAGGTAAGATGTTCCGTATGTACCTTGACGGCGTTCTTATGCTTGAGTTCGATTTTGATACCATCAACGGACCTGATGAGTTCGACTGGACTTGGAACGTTGAGGAAAGAAACGATAAGATCTCCGAAGACAGATGGTGGCTTACACTTCTTGATTCCGATATTTATATCGATAACTTCGGTGTTTATTCCGGTGACTATGATTTCGGAACCGGCACTGCATCAACTGAGTATTTCTACGAGACTGAGTTTGCAAACCTTGCAAATAATTCCGGAAACTTTGGTCCTTTCACCTGTAGCCAGAGCGAGGGATGTCCTTTCTGGTATTCCGCTAACGGCGGTACCGATAAGGTAACATACGATCGTGATTTTGCTGTGAATCATACTCATGATTGGTCTCATGATACCGAGAACAGCTCTGTTGCACACTGTCTTGTTCCCGGATATGATCTCTACACCTGTACCTGTGGTGCATCCGAGCAGAGAAACTACGTAGAGCCTCTCGGACATCTTCCCGGATTCCTTAAGGCAACTCCCATTCAGGCTGACGACAACAACACAGGTGTTCAGCAGAGAACCTGTAACCGTCAGGGCTGTCTCCAGAATTACTATACTCTTGTAGCTCCTACAAGCACTGCTCCTCAGGCACTCCATATGTACACTAAGGGCGGCGACGGCATGTATAACGGATACATGGCAGTCAACAACTCCGATCTGATGGTTCAGGATGACGGTGTTGCTGTTGTAGCAGATATCATGCCTGTTAGCCAGGTAATGAAGAGCTATACCGCTATTGGTGCTACCATGGGTGGTTGTAGTGACAGATATTTCATTGGTTACGATTACAGCCTTGCTAAGTTCGTAATCAAGAACGGTACAGAGATTCTTGCTGAGAGCGATAAGACACTCAATAACTATGAGTGGGCAGAGTGGATGTGGCACCGTGACGGTTATACCGTATCTCTCTACATCGACGGTGAGCTCGTTGTTACAGCAGAGCTTGATGAATACACTTATGATCTTAACGGTCCTGCGGACGATAAGAATGACAGTATCAGCGATACACACTTCTTCCTCTTTAAGTCTCCTGCGTGTGAGCTGCTTCTTGATAACGTAATCGTTGCATCTCCCGATTATGATGCTGAGCACAGAACCGGTATTATCTACGATTATGTAGCATTCAGTGGTGATGATCATCATGTAAATGCCGAAGCAACATTCCTGTACGGAAGAAATGAGGCTATTAGCTTCATCTGTTTCGATAAGTCATACGGTGAGGGATACAAGCTTGAGAATCACGGTCGTCCCGGTAAGGATGTTATCGAAATCCACAGAGACATGGCTCTGAAGATCGATTCTACTTACGAGGATGGTTCCATCTGGAGCTACTCTCAGCTCGGCGATTCTAACGTTATTATCAACAGCGCTAACAGTGCGGCAGGACTTGACTTCGAGTACTCCTTCGATTTCTATGCATATGACTGGTGTACCGATGTTGAGCTTCTCAGCAAGAAGACCGGTACCGATGCGGATGGAAATCCCATCATGCAGACCGGTTCCGCATTCATCGGAAGCCATATCAATAGTAACGGTGTAGAAGGCGGCGGTAACGGATTCGTAGGTTACGACTTCCTCCGTCAGCAGGCTGTTATCGGATCCGTTTCCGAGCAGGCAGGCGGTGTATACGGCGAGGATAATGTATTTGTTGACTATGCTATCGAAAAGGATACATGGCACAACTATACTCTTAAGTATGACTATGTTCCCGTAATCGATGAGGAGACCGGTGATGATAACGGTTATTATGAGTTCTCTATCCTCATCGACGGTAATACTGTAGCATCCAAGACATTTGAGTACATGGATGTTAGCTACTTCATCTACTTCCCCAACTTTGTAAAGGGTTATCAGGATAATCTCGTAGTAAAGGTTGACGGAAATGTTCTTGAAGGACCTGTTGATTTCACTAACGGATACAGTGTTGTTACCAATACAATGACATTTGAGAGTGGTCTCGACTGGTCACTCGTACCCGGTGGTGTTCCCACTCACGTATACGAAAAGCAGATATTCCCCGCAAGCTGTGTTACCGATGGTTACACTATCTACACATGTAGCTGTGGCGAGAGCACATACACCAGCTACGATCAGATCGCAAGCGGACACGATTGGAAT
>SVQM01000153.1 GCA_015065335.1 Oscillospiraceae bacterium
TGTAAAAACATCCTCCCGAGTGATCGGGAGGATCTTTTGATGTTAACTTATAGATTACTCTTCAGTCTTAGTTGTATCGATGAGCTTGATGAGAGCCATCTCAGCTGCGTCTCCGCGGCGCGGACCGAGCTTATAGATCTGAGTGTAACCACCGTTTCTGTCAGCATACTTGGGAGCGATCTCGTCAAAGAGCTTAACGACAACGTCTCTCTTAGTGATGTATGCGAGAGCAGAACGCTTGGTAGCAAGAGTGTTCTTCTTACCGAGTGTAATCATCTTTTCGGCCATAGCACGTACTTCCTTCGCACGTGTGAGAGTGGTCTCGATGGAACCGTTCTCAAGAAGGTATGTTACCATACCGCGAAGCATAGCATTTCTGTGTGCTGTTGTTCTGCCGAGTTTTCTTGTACCGGGCATTTTCATGTCCTCCTTTTACAAAAGTAAGTTTTTCGGATCATGGCAGCCGCCTGGCTACCGTCATCCTCACACCTCCGATGAGGTGAATTATTCATCCTCGTGCTTCAGCTCGAGGCCGAGGGACTGAAGCTTGAGAATAACCTCTTCAAGCGACTTCTTACCGAGATTTCTGACCTTCATCATGTCGTCTTCGGTGCGGTTGATAAGATCTTCAACCGTGTCAATGCCTGCACGCTTCAAGCAGTTGAAGCTACGTACAGACATGTCAAGCTCCTCAATGGTCATCTCAAGGACTTTTTCCTTGATGGTTTCTTCGCGTTCAACCATGATCTCCGCATTCTTTGCCTCATCCGACAGATCGACGAATAAGTTGAGATGCTCGTTGAGTATCTTGGCCGCAAGAGAAATCGCTTCCTTAGCTAAAATCACGCCGTTTGTGAGTACTTCAAGGGTAAGCTTGTCGTAATCAGTGCTGCTGCCTACACGGGTGTTTTCAACTGTATAGTTTACGTTGTATACGGGAGTGTAAATCGAATCGGTAAAAATCGTGCCGATGGGTGCAGAATTTCCCTGATTCTTATCAAGATAGATCTGCTTGTTCTTATCACCCGAAACGTAACCTCTGCCGTGGTCGAAGGTCAGCTCCATATAGAAGCGGATGTTTTCGCCTACTGTACAGATGTGATGATCGGGATTAAGAATCTCAAGATCAGGATCAGCCTTGATATCCCCTGCAGTGATCTCACGTTCACCGGATACGTCGATTATAACAGTCTTGGGAGCATCGGTGTAAAGCTTTGCAACGATTCCCTTAATGTTAAGTACGATCTCCGGTACGTCTTCCTTTACTCCGGGGATGGTGGTGATCTCGTGGAGAACTCCGTCGATCTTGATGTTTGAAACCGCTACGCCGGGAAGTGAGTTGATGAGCACGCGGCGCAGTGAATTTCCGAGGGTAATTCCGTATCCTCTCTCGAGGGGCTCGATGATAAACTTACCGTTTCTACCATCTTCACTCAAATTTATAGTCGCTATATTCGGCTTTTCTATTTCAATCATTTATAACAACCCTCCCTTAATTTATGTGTAAATGCTGCTGTCGCATTTTACTCCAACGCTCAAGCGTCGGAATCGGTATACTATGCCGCCACCGTCAAGCCACCGGACAAATATGTCCGCATAATGACCCTTCTGTGTTTATTTCGCGGCACAGACAGGTCATTATTTGGAGTAAAGCTCGATGATAAGCTGTTCTTCGAACGGGAAGTCGATATCGTCTCTCTGGGGGAGTGCGATTACCTTAGCAGTAGCTGCTTCAGCATTCACCTCAAGCCACTTGGGAGCTGTAGCTGTTGCTGCATCTTCCATGAGAGCCTTGAACTTCTCGCTGCCGCGGCTCTTTTCCTTAAGAGCTACAACATCGCCAACCTTAAGAATGATTGAAGGAATGTCAGCCTTCTTGCCGTTGAGTGTGAAGTGAGCGTGACGAACGAGCTGACGAGCTTCCTTACGGCTGCTTGCCATTCCCATTCTGTAAACTACGTTGTCAAAGCGTCTCTCGAGGATGCTGAGGAGGTTCTCACCTGCAACGCCTTCCTTCTTGTCAGCCTGTACATAGTAGCCCTTGAACTGCTTCTCCTGAACACCGTAGTAACGGCGTGCGGTCTGCTTCTCTCTGAGCTGGAGACCGTATTCCTTTACGCTCTTGCGTCCTGCACCGTGCTGACCGGGAACAGTAGAACGTCTGGAAAGCGCACACTTATCGCTGAGACATCTGTCGCCCTTAAGGAAGAGCTTCTTGCCTTCTCTGCGGCAGAGCTTGCAGGATGCACCTGTATATCTTGCCATATCTTATTTCCTCCTGTAAATTTAGGAATTCTGACTGCCTTTGGCAAGGCAAGCCGAATTTGTCGGGTTTTACCCGTACCTGCGCGGGATATTCCCGCCGTAGTATGATTATACTCTTCTTCTCTTGGGGGGACGGCATCCGTTGTGAGGGATGGGAGTTACGTCCTTGATGAGAGTAATGTTGAGACCTGTTGTCTGGAGAGCACGGATTGCAGCCTCACGACCGTTACCGGGACCCTTAACAAATACTTCAACTGTCTTCATACCGTTCTCCATAGCACCCTTTGCCGCAGCTTCAGCAGCTGTCTGAGCAGCATAAGGAGTGTTCTTTCTGGAGCCCTTGAAGCCCATAGCACCGGATGATGCCCATGCAACTGTGTTGCCGTTTACATCGGTGATGGTAATGATTGTGTTATTGAAGGTTGAACGGATATGCGCTGCACCTTTTTCGATATTTTTTCTCTCGCGGCGCTTCTTGACAACCTTTTTTGTAACCTTTGCCATTAT
>SVQM01000052.1 GCA_015065335.1 Oscillospiraceae bacterium
GCATACACCGATCCCGATGAGGCTATCGACTTCTTCAGCCGTACAGGCGTTGACATCTTCGCAGTTGCCATCGGTACCGCACACGGCTTCTACAAGGGCGAGCCGAAGCTGAACTTTGAGCTTCTTGAGAAGCTTGCGGCAGCAATCGAGGCACCTCTGGTGCTCCACGGCGGCAGCGGAATCCCCGATGAGATGATCCGCCGCACCATCGAGCTTGGCATAAACAAGGTGAACTTTGCAACGGAGCTTCGTGCGGCAATGACAGTTGCCGTAAGAGAGGCGCTGAAGGACGAGGCGATCATCGACCCCAAGAAGTTCATGGGCAAGGGACGTGAGGCCGTGATCGACCTGTGCTGTCACAAGATAAAGCTCTGCGGCTCTGACGGAAAAGCGTAATATAGAGTAAAATATTATGGCGTACCTGTGATAAAGCAGGTACGCCTTTTATTTGCGTCTATCCGAAAAGCAGGAACCTGTCATCCTGAGCAAAGCAAACGATCCGGTGGATCGTTTGCGAAGTCGAACCCGACCGGTGGGAGGGCGCCGAAGGCGGGATCTCTGAATGTATAAGGTGCTGCTCGTAGATCCTGCCTTCTGTCGAAGTCACCATCCTAAGGGATGGTTCGACTTCGTAAAACACCGCACTGTGGTGTTTTACTTCGCTCAGGATGACAGCTTTTACAGAGTTATTTCTTCTTGGAGTTTTTAGTCCCTTAATGTTTTTAAACTCAACTATAAGTTGCATAACGATTCAAAAATCAAGTTATTGTGAATATGCTATATCTATGCTATACTATTCTCAGAATCCGGATTCAATAAACTTTCAGAGGTGACTTTAATGACAATAGGTGAAAGAATAAAATCATTGCGTAAAAAGAACGATATGACACAAGAAAAGCTTGCAGACTTTCTATGCGTATCATATCAAGCAGTTTCAAAATGGGAGTGCGGTGCATCCAACCCCGATCTTTCATTGATCGTTCCGCTTGCAAAGCTGCTTCATGTAACTACTGATGAACTGCTCGGTATGGTTGAACCGGAAACAGACGAGAAGAAGCTTGAGTATGATGCTTTATACGAAAAAGCACATCATCCCGAACAGTTGAAGCTGGCCGAACAGGCATCACGGGAATATCCCGGGGAACTGAAATATATAATGTGGCAGGCAAGCTGTACGTATATGTCGGCATATGATAACTATACTACACAAGAAGTGTTTTATGAAACTCTCGAAAAGGCTTTGAAGCTATGTTTCATTGTGTTTGAAAACACAACTGATGAAAACCTGAAGAATACCGCTCTTGAAAATATTGTTATGAACCTTGCTGCATTACGACGAAACGATGAAGCTAAACGATATGCCGAAATGTACCCAAACAATCTTATACTTGACAAAGATACAGTAATGGGTTGGGCATTGACCGGTGAAGATAAGCGCAAGCATTCACAGCAAATGCTGATGAACCACCTTGACGGTATGCTCAGAGTGCTTATTGCTTCCGATAATCCTGATCCGAAGAAATTAGAATTTTTGGAATGTGCTGAAAAACTTATACACGATATGTTCCCTGCCGAAGAATACAATCGTTATTACGATGACCTAATTGACATAGTGATTCATAAAGCACTGATATATTCCAATACCGACCATAAAAAAGCTATTTGGGAACTGAAAAAAGCTCGTACATACGCTGAAACATTTGACGATCTCTTCATGTGTACTCCAACTGCCGTTTCTTATAATTCTCCGTATTTTGATCTTCTTGACTATAATTCAGCAGATTTACTTGTATACGGTCCACTTGAAGAAAACAAACGGATCAACAATTTCAAATGGTGGTTATCCGGCAGATGCTTTGATGCTATCAAAGAACAAGATGATTTTAGGGAACTAATGAATAACTGACTTTCCGGCCCCGCCTCGTGCGGGGTATTGTTTTTGCGTCTATCCGAAAAGCAGGAACCTGTCATCCTGAGCAAAGCAAATGATCCGGTGGATCGTTTGCGAAGTCGAACCCGACCGGTGGGAGGGCGCCGAAGGCGGGATCTCTGAATGTATAAGGTGCTGCTCGTAGATCCTGCCTTCTGTCGAAGGCACCATCCTAAGGGATGGTTCGACTTCGTAAAACACCGCACTGTGGTGTTTTACTTCGCTCAGGATGACGGCTTTTACAGAATTATTTCTTCTTGGAGTTTTTTCGGGAGACGAGTCCCCTCTCCTACGAATCAAAACCCGTATTTTCTGTTTACAACCCCACAAATTTGTGGTAAAATATAGTATCAACTATTTTTTATAAAAGTTTTTGTGGGAAGGGTGCGGGAAACCCGCTTTTTTCAAAAAGTGGGTTTCCCGCAAATAAACAACCATTCATGAGGCTTGATAAATTTTTATCGGACACGGGGAAGCTGTCCCGAAAAGAGGCATCTGCCGCCGTAAAGCGCGGCAGAGTCACCGTTGACGGGAGTGCTGTCCGTGATCCTGCAAAGCATATCGACCCCGATACGGCGGCAGTCACCCTTGACGGGGAGTGTATCACCTTCAAGCGATTCACCTACATCCTGCTGGAGAAGCCCGAGGGATACATCAGCTCCACCGAAGGGGGAGACCGTACCGTAATGAAACTGCTGCCGCCGGAATATTCCAAAAAGGGACTGTTCCCATGCGGCAGACTTGACCGTGATACCACAGGTGTGCTTCTCATCACCGATGACGGCGAGATGGCGCATATGCTCCTATCCCCAAAGCATCACGTGTCGAAGATATACCGCTTCACCCTGACAGTCCCCGCACCCGCCGATACAGAGGAGAAGTTCCGTTCGGGAATCACCATCGGGGATGAGGAATGTGCGCCATCCGAGGTAGTGTTCGATGAGGACAGGAAATCGGGCGAGATAACCCTCACCGAGGGAAAATTCCACCAAGTAAAGCGGATGTTCAATGCTGTGGGCACCGAGGTGGTCACCCTCCGCAGAGTGAGATTCGGACCTCTCAACGAGGACACAACCCTGTCACCCGGTGAATGGCGTGAGCTGACTGAGGATGAAGTACAGGCGCTGGCAGATGCCGCAAAAATTGAAAGATAACAAGGAAGGATATATAAATGGATATTATTAAGACTTTGAGTGAGGAGCTGTCTGTCTCCGAAGAACGGCTTGAAAAGACTATTGCACTTCTTGACGAGGGTGCAACCGTTCCCTTTATTGCACGTTACCGCAAGGAGGTCACGGGCGGACTTGACGATGAGGTGCTCCGCAAGCTTACCGAGAGACTGGACTATCTCCGTGGAATGGAGACGAGACGTGCTGAGATCACGTCCCTCATCGCCGCACAGGAGAAGCTAACTCCCGAGATAGAGGCTGCTCTTGCGGCGGCACAGACTCTCACAGCACTGGAGGACATCTACCGTCCCTTCCGTCCCAAGAGAAAGACCCGTGCATCCGTTGCAAGAGATCGTGGGCTTGAGCCTCTGGCTACGCTGATCGCAGAACAGAGAGATTCCTACGAGCCTTCGATCGAGGATGCGGCGGCAGATTTCATAAACGACGATGTACCCGATGCCGAGGCGGCGCTTGCAGGTGCCCTTGACATAATCGCCGAAGATATTTCCGATTCCGCAGACGTGCGAGGTGACGTAAGAAGCCTTACGATGAGATGGGGCTCCATCGTTGTCAGCGGCGATGCCGAGGATGATAAGGAAGGCACGTACACCCTGTATTATAATCACACCGAGCCGCTGAAGTCCATTCCCTCTCACAGAGTTCTTGCGATAAATCGCGGTGAGCGTGAGGATATACTGAAGGTGTCCGTGAAGGTGGATTCCGACATTATTCTGAACACCGTCATGAGCCGTACCGTCACCAATTTCGGTAGTCCTGCGAAGAAGTACATGCTTCGTGCAATGTGCGACAGCTATGACAGACTTATCGCTCCCTCCATCGAGCGTGAGGTCAGAAATGAGCTGACCGACGTGGCAAGTGAGGCGGCGATCGCACTGTTCTCAGATAATCTCCGTCATCTGCTGATGGCGTCCCCTCTGAAGGGCAAGACCGTCCTCGGATACGATCCCGGATACCGCACGGGATGCAAGCTTGCGGTAGTCGATCCCACGGGAAAGGTGCTTGACACTGCGGTGATCTACCCCACAAAGCCTCACGAGAAGCTGAAGGAGAGCGAGGCTGTACTGAAGAGGCTCTGCACAAAGTACGGTGTTGATGTTATCGCAATCGGAAACGGTACCGCATCGGGGGAGAGTGAGAGATTCGTTGCCGAGGCACTTGGCAGGATCGGCGAGAACGTGAAGTACATCATCGTCTCCGAGGCAGGTGCATCGGTGTATTCCGCATCAAAAGCAGGTGCGGAGGAGTTCCCCGATTTCGACGTTACCGAGCGTTCCGCTGTGTCCATTGCAAGACGTCTGCAGGATCCTCTGGCGGAGCTTGTAAAGATCGAGCCTCGTTCCATCGGTGTCGGTCAGTATCAGCACGACATGAAGGCGGCACGTCTTGACGAAGCACTGTCGGGCGTGGTTGAATCCTGCGTTAACGCAGTGGGTGCAGATCTGAACACCGCTTCATATTCCCTGCTCTCCTACATTTCGGGAATCAGCGCCACTGCGGCAAAGAATATCGTAAAATACCGTGAGGAAAACGGTGCCTTCAAGAAGCGTTCCGACGTGAAGAAGGTGCCCCGCATAGGTGATAAGGTATATCAGATGTGTGCGGGATTTTTGCGTGTGCCCGAGAGTAAGAATCTCTTTGACAATACGGGCGTTCACCCCGAATCCATGGATGCGGCGGCAGAGCTTCTCCGTATGTTCGGCTACTCCGAGGCGACAGTTACCAAGGCAGGCTGTGCAGGACTCCGTAAGGCTGTCACCGGTGAAGGCATCGCTACCGTTGCGGAGAAGCTGGGTATTGGTGTTCCCACGCTGTCCGACATTATTGACGAACTTGAGAAGCCCGGTCGTGACACCCGTGACTCACTGCCTCCTCCGGAGCTGAAGGAACGTGCCATCAGCATCGAGGAGCTGTCCCCCGGAATGAGACTGACAGGCACTGTCAGAAATGTTATCGACTTCGGTGCATTTGTGGACATCGGTGTGCATCAGGACGGACTCGTACACATCTCCGAGATGTCAAATAAATATATAAAGCACCCCTCCGAGGTGCTCTCCGTAGGCGATACCGTCACCGTCGCAATCAAGGACGTCGACCTTAAACGAAACAGGATCGCTCTTACGATGAAGATATAATATAATAAAAATATGCGAGAACCCCTTTTTCGAGAAAAAGGGGTTCTCGCGCTCTTACCAAAAAGCTTTATATAAAAAACACAGGTGGTTGTGCCTATGCATAACCACCGTTATAATCGTGTGATCACTTCATCCTTCAACTGAAGCTATGCCGATATTTGAAAAAACCTTCTCCGTGTTCTCCTCGGAATACTCTATCTCACTTGACCACATACGGCAGACGTCACATATATCGGAAAAATCATCCGCAACGGTACAGAGCATCCGTACCGCATGAATGGCAAAAGCGACGCTGTCACAGACACCGTAATTCGCAGAATGCCTGTACACTATGTACATAGCAAGATTCTCCCATGCTGTGCCATCAGGTATTGCAAATTCCGCACATTTCCCAAGTCTGTCAAGCACAGTATCCCACGCAGGATCGAGCCGTTCAAGCCTGCGGTAGAACGCTGCCCACTCTGCGGGGGATATTGCATCGTCGGGGATGGTGTACTCCTCCGACAGCATCGTAAATCTCTCGGAAAGGCTGAGCTGTCTGTTACCGAGTACCGAAAATACGTGATATCTCTCGGCAAAGAACACCTCGTCATCGGGGTCGGGCTCGTCCATTCCGTCGTCCGTTTTGGTCAAGAGGTGCATAGGTTCCGTCTCGCTGAGTATGATACGACACGCCTCCTCACATGAGATGCCAAGTCCAGTCTCTGTGCGATCCGCAAAGAAATTGCGGAATCTGGGATGATCGGCACAGATGCCGCACAGCGCATCATCACCGAGGGTAAGGATGATATCGCAAAGTCCCCGTTCGTTCAGAAATGTGCATCTGTCACCCTCCCCGAGTTTGAAGCACGGTGTCTCTCCGTGTGAGATACCCGTGCGAAGCCTGTCCCCGAAATCGCCGGGGACTTTTTTGTATTTCTCGTATGTTTCGGAGTCGATGTCGATCTCCCAGCCGATGCAGCAGCTATGACGGCAACGGTCTGCTATGCATGTGAATTTTTTGTAATAATTGGGGTGTATCTGTTTCATATGATACCTCCGTGCAATAAGCATATGCAGGTGTATTTTATCACAAACGGCAGTGTTCGTCAAGGATGTGGTGGATGAGGTAAACCGTAGGGACGGTCATTGACCGTCCGTTTATGTAAATCCGAATCCGCACGTGGCGGACGACCGATGGTCGTCCCTACATGGTTTAACTTAACCGCAATACAAACCCCCTCACCACAAAAAAACAGCATCCCGAAGGATGCTGTTTAGTGATGTTTTATTTGTTTTCTGCAAGGTAACGGGCGTTTTGTATCTCATCCATGATTCCCTCAAATGTTTCGGTAGTGACGCCGCCGTCAACACCGGCAATATAATCGGCTCTGGAAGATATGAACGCTGTTACAACTCTTTTGGTAGCTTCGTTTACGGGATCAACCGGCTTCGGCTTCAGATCGTCGTACATCTTCTCGTAGAATGCGAGCAATCTACAAAGGGTATCTTCTCTGTCTTTGAACACCTCGCATACACTGTATACCGAGCTATTTCGACTTTCGACAGCATCGTCGTCGGCTTCCGATTCGTTTCCGTAGATCGAACTTACTGCACCTTGCAAACGGTGCAATGAATTTTCGGTAATCTGCTTTTGAAGATTCTCGATCTGCTCAAGCACATAATCAAGTGTGTACTTTGTAGCGGTGTTCTCTGTAACCTCGACGGTCTCCATTGCCGTGGTGTTTTTATTCTCTGACATTTTTATGTCCTCCGTAATTTCATTTATGTTCGGCGGACACGCAAGGCATATTCTGAAATCATCTATGAAGCGTGCCCTGCCACTTTTGACAAGCCCTCTTGCCCGCTTGGGGTAAGTAGCTCCATATTCGTTTCCGTTTTCGTCTACAACAATCACGTTTTTTTCCATGGGTGTCGTCCCCCTTGTTGCAATATTCGTGAGTCCGTTTTTTGTTATGGGTGCCACCCCTCTCACGAATTTAGTATATCATAGAGGCGGAAGGATGTCAAGGAAGAAATTTGTAGGGCGTGACGTCCTCGACACGCCGTATTGTAATATCAAACCATACGTAACGTGGCATCAAGACACCGTCCCCTACATAAAAATCGGCGGAGGTGCAATGCACTTCCGCCGATACAGTCTATCGAAAAAACATACAAAAAACGAAATTATTTCGACATATAATTAAAACCCGTATATGCAGGAGCTTCTGTTAAGAAGCGACTAAATATACACCTTGCGGCTTTGCGAGTGTCGCCAAGCGAACCTGCGAGCGAGGTCGGCGCGAGGTGCGAACGAACAAAGCCCCCTTGGTAAAAAACAACGTTTTTTACCAAATCTTTCTTATCTTTCGATCTCTTCCATGATGAACGCCTCAAGGATATCGCCTTCCTTGATGTCGTTGTACTTCTCAAGGCCCACACCGCACTCGTAGCCCTGTGCTACCTCACGTGCATCATCCTTGAATCTCTTAAGTGAGGAGATCTTATCCTCAAAGATCACAACGCCGTCACGCACGATACGGATCTGAGCATTTCTGGTGATCTTACCGTCCTGAACGTATGATCCCGCAATAGTACCGACATTGGGTACACGGATGGTCTGACGTACCTCGGCATGACCGAGAAGCACTTCCTGATACTTGGGAGCAAGCATACCCTTCATCGCCGCAGTGATCTCTTCGATGCACTCGTAGATGATACGGTATGTGCGGACATCTACCTTCTGCTCCTCAGCAGAATCGATAGCCGCCTTATCGGGACGAACGTTGAATCCGACGATGATCGCATTGGATGCCGCAGCAAATGTTACGTCACCCTCGGTGATTCCGCCTGCGGCACTGTGGATAACACGAACACGTACCTCTTCGTTGGACAGCTTCTCAAGAGACTGCTTTACAGCCTCGGCAGAGCCGTCAACATCTGCCTTTACGATAATGTTAAGATCCTTGACGCCCTCGCTGATCTGTGCAAACAGATCATTAAGGCTTACCTTTGCATTTGCGGCAAATATCTCTTCCTTCGCAGCATCACGACGCTGCTCTGCAAGAGTTCTCGCCATTCTCTCATCCTCAACAGCATTGAACTCATCACCTGCCGCAGGGACCTCTGCAAGACCGATGATCTCAACGGGAACGGAGGGACCTGCCTCATTGATCCTTCTGCCCTTATCATCTGTCATGGCACGGACACGGCCTACCGCAGTACCGGCGATAAGGATATCACCGCTTCTGAGAGTACCGTTCTGAACGAGAACTGTAGCAACGGGACCGCGTCCACGGTCAAGCTTTGCCTCAATGACGATACCCTTTGCCCTTCTGTTCGGGTTCGCCTTAAGCTCCTTCATCTCCGCTACAAGAAGCACGGATTCAAGAAGCTCATCAATACCCATTCCGGTATGTGCGGATACGGGGATGCACATTACATCTCCGCCCCACTCCTCGGGAACGAGCTCATATTTTGTAAGATCGGCTTTGATCCCCTCGGGATTAGCCGCAGGCTTATCCATCTTGTTGATCGCTACGATTATCTCGACACCTGCCGCCTTGGCATGGTTTATCGCCTCAATAGTCTGGGGCATGATTCCGTCATCTGCCGCAACTACGATGATGGCAACGTCGGTAGACTTTGCACCTCTCAGTCGCATTGCGGTGAACGCCTCATGTCCGGGGGTGTCGAGGAATGTGATATCCTGGCCGTTGATCTGTACACGGTACGCACCGATGTGCTGAGTGATTCCGCCTGCCTCGCCCTCTGTTACATTGGAGTGACGGATACGGTCAAGAAGGCTGGTCTTACCGTGGTCAACGTGTCCCATGACACAGACGACGGGTGAACGGGGAGAGAGATTTTCGTCGGTATCCTCTTCCTCGCTAAACAGCTTCTCCTCTATGGTCACTACAACTTCCTTTGTTGCGATGGCACCGAGCTCATCAGCTACAAGGAATGCTGTATCATAATCGATGGCCTGATTTACAGTTACCATCATACCCATCATCATAAGACGCTTGACCACCTCTGCCGCAGTGACCTTAAGTCTTGATGCAAGCTCGGATACGGTGATCTCCTCGGGAATGGTGATCTGGAGGGGCTTTTTCTTTGCATTCTCCTGACTCTCCCTGCGGAGCTTATCCATAGCATTCTGCTCTTTATTGCGGTTCTTACCGGAACGCATATCACGGTTGTTCTGCTTTTTCAGCTTCTGCTTGGTGGATTCCGCATCGGAAACACCGTCACCGTAATGCTCAAGTCTCTCATCATACTTGGAGAGATTCACGTTTCCGCCGCCACGTGTATCTACAACACGGGTGTTACCTGTACGCTTCTTCTCGGAAACAGGCTGTACCTTCTGCTTTCTTGCTCCCTGCATACCCTGATTCTGAATATTCATTGCAACATTTCTGGGAGTCTGAACAGACTGGTTCTGAGGACGGCCTGCCTGTGAGAACTGCACGGAAGGAGTACCTGCAGGCTTGGTATCAGACTGAGGACGTCTGTCACCCTGAGGCTTCTTCTGAGCATCATTTTTCTGCTGGGGCTTCTCGGCAGGCTTCTTCTGAGCCTCTGCCTTAGCCTTTGCTTCAGCCTCCGCTTTAGCCTTTGCCTCAGCTTCTGCTTTAGCCTTTGCCTCAGCTTCTGCCTTAGCCTTCGCTTCAGCCTCCGCTTTAGCCTTTGCCTCAGCTTCTGCCTTAGCCTTTGCCTCAGCCTCTGCTTTAGCCTTTGCTTCAGCCTCTGCCTTAGCCTTTGCTTCAGCCTCTGCTTTAGCCTTTGCCTCAGCCTCTGCCTTAGCCTTTGCTTCAGCCTCTGCCTTAGCCTTTGCCTCAGCCTCTGCTTTAGCCTTCGCATCAGCCTCTGCTTTGATTTCCGCAAGTCTGGGCGATGAAATGACAGATTTTCCTGTCATAAAGCTGTCAAGACTTCCGATCTCGTTATTTTTTGTTGCATAATCGAGAAACAGATTAAATTCATCAGAGGTAAGAGCCGCAGTATGTGACTTCGTTTCAATACCTGCTGTTTCAAGCATGGTAATGAAATCCTTATTCTTCATACCGAAATCCTTTGCAAGCTGACTTACTCGGAACATTGGAGTTTGTGACATTCTTTTCACCGACGCTGCCGATATTCGGCAGTTTTCCTTTCCTTGCTTGCGGCGGCAGCCGCTATATCCATAGGTTTGCTTTTAAGTATATGTGTATTTTAAAAATATATCATTCCGTCTCGCTCTGCGTCAGACGAATGATCTGTGAAGCGATCCCCTGATCGGTGGCACCTGCAGCCATGACCGCACCGGTCTTTCCGAAAAGGTGTGCCATTTCCTCCCCCGTGACATCTGCACGAAAGAGCTTTACGCCTCTGTGAGAGCATTTGTCAAAAAGCTGCTTTTCCGTTCGCTCCGATGCATCCGATGCAATAACGGCTACAAAAGGCGGACGCTTTCCCGAAACAGATGCAAGGACCTGACCTGCTCCGCACACGAGCTTACCGCTTCTTCTGCAAAATCCGAGAAGCTTCAAAGCTTTCTCCGGCATCGTGGGGATATCTCTTCCCTCAGTCATCAGATGCCTCCATTCGCTCGGTAAAAGCGATCTCCTCTGCAAGAGCGTCGTATATATCCTCAGGTATCTCACACTCAAGGCTTCTTGAGAGCTTCTTTGTTTTAAGTGCCTTCTTTAGGCATTTTTCGGAGGGACAAAGGTATGCGCCCCTTCCGGATTTCTTTCCGGTAAAATCTATGGAGATCTCACCCTCGGGAGAACGGACTACACGGATAAGCTCACGCTTCGGCTTACTCTCACCGCAGCCGGTACACTGTCTCTGGGGTATCTTCTTCACTTTCGGCTGTGCCATGCAGCTTTCTCCTTTTAGTTTCAATTAAAATATGCCGGGCTTTGTTCCCTTGATATCGATCTTGTAGCCTGTGAGTCTTGCGGCAAGACGTGCATTTTGACCTTCCTTACCGATGGCAAGGGAGAGCTGCTCACCGTCAACGATGACCTTCGCACTTCTCTCTCCGTCGTACTCTACCTCTTTTACCTCTGCAGGTGAAAGAGCAGCGGCGATGTATTCCTCGGGGATCTCTGAGTAGCTGATAACGTCGATCTTCTCTCCGCAAAGCTCGTCAACGATCTCCTGGATTCTTGCACCTCTGTTACCGATACAAGCACCTACCGCATCAACATCCGCATCTCTTGAAAGAACTGCGATCTTTGTACGGGAGCCCGCCTCTCTTGCGATTCCCTTGATGAGCACGATACCGTCGGTGATCTCGGGTATCTCAAGCTCAAAGAGTCTCTTTACAAGTCCGGGATGAGAACGTGAGAGAGTTACGATAGGACCGGGTGCACTGTCACGGCGGACCTCGGTAATGAACACCTTGATCCTGTCACCGACATTAAGTGTCTCTCCGGGAATGTGCTCACTCTTCTGAAGAACAGCCTCACTGGTTCCCGTATCAACAACAACATCGCCGGTATCATCAAGCACCTTTGTTACAGTAGCGGTAACTACCTCCTCACGGCGCTTCTCGTACTCCTTGATCATGTTTGTACGCTCAGCCTCACGGATTCCCTGAATGATGACCTGCTTTGCGGTCTGTGCGCTGATACGTCCGAAGTTCTTTGTCTTCACCTCAGTCTCAACAACGCTTCCCTCAGTATAACGGCGGCTGATCTTCTTTGCGGAATCAATGTCGATCTCGGTATCGGGATCCGTCACCTCTGCCACAACATTCTTCTGCTCGTACACTTTGATGTCCTTCTTTGCAGGATCGATGGCGATCCTTACATTACTGCGACCTCTCTCCTTCTTGTATGCGCTGAGAAGAGCAGCCTCTACACGCTCAAGCATATACTCCTTCGGGATACCTCGGGTCTGCTCAAGCATATCAAGTGCGTCAAAGAATTCGGCGTTCATTTTCTATCCATCGGCAAAAGCTTACGCTGTGCCGTCCTTTCATTTATTTAATCAGAAATCAAATACTGTGTGTATTTTTGCTATTTTTTCACGCTCAAGGGTGATATCCTCACCGCCGACCGCAAATGTTACGTTCGTACCGTCAAAGTCTCCGAGGATCCCGCGGAACAGCTTTACTCCGTCAATGGGAGCATAAAGCTTCACCTCGACCTCACTGCCCTTCATTGCGGCAAAATGCTCGGGCCTTGTGATCGCTCTCTCGATCCCGGGAGAGGACACCTCAAGTCTGTACGCAGTCTCGATGGGATCAGCCTCATCAAGAAGGGGATCGATAGCTCTGTGGAATCTCTCACAATCGTCGATACCCACTCCGCCTTCCTTATCGATCGTCAGACGAAGGATCATCTCAGCACCCTCTCTGACAAATTCCACATCCCAGAGAACGATGCCTTGTTCCTCGGCAACGGGAGTAACAAGCTCTCTCACAAAAGGAGCGACTCCTCGTGGTCTCTTTTTTTCCTCCATACAGCACCTTTCCGTAAAACAAAGAGTGGGCATGACCCACTCTCCTTAATACTTACTATTCTTACATATCACAGTATACCACAATATAAATGAAAAATCAATACCTTTTTGAAAAAATGTTTTTGTAAATAATTCAAAGCCGCAGACAGCGGCTGCTATGAATAAAGTATACTTCTTATGTGCTGTACAAGGAATCATCTCAAACGCCGAAGTTTCCTCGCTCGGTAAGCCTCGCTCACCTCTTTGGCTTACTTCATAATAAGCACACCTGTGTTTTTTCAATTATAAGAACCATCAAAACAGGGCTTCAAAATATCTTCATCAGCTCTTTCCTGTAATTTTTCTATAGCAGAAATAACATTTTGATCAGATTTATTTGTTAAAGTAATTTTCAAAACATTCCTAAATTCTTCTCCATAATCATCCTTGGTGTCATTCGGATTTGCTCCGGTAAGATCTTCAATAGTTTCGATATCAAGCTCGGGGAAATTTGTATCGGTATATACCTTTCCCACATCACTAACATCATGGTGCATGGTTACATAAATGGAACCATCCCCGGCAAATTCTATGTCTTTGATTTCATTATAGAAATTGAGATACTCTTGTGTATCATATCCATAAATCGATATACTATTAGAATTATTTGCAAAAGCGATAGAACTGCACATCACTGCAATCATAATAACTAATACAAATGCTGTTATTTTTTCATTTTACATTTCCTCTCAACTTGTTTTTGTATATCAAACAACAAAATATGTTTCAATCTATCTCCCATTTAGCGATTACTTTAAGCATATAAGATACATCTGCCAGATCCAATTTGCCGTCACGATCATGATCGTATGTTCCGTTCCAGTATTTGTTTTCTCCATCTTCAGTTTCATCCCATCCCCATCCTGCAATATACTTTAGTGCATTAGATACATCGTTAAGATTATAAGATATACAGAGAATAGAATCGATATCAACATCGCACCTGGGAGCAAGAGCAACAAGAGACATTATAACATTTTCTCTTGATTTATCATTAAGTGTGATCTCAATACTTATCGCAGAATCGTACTTAAGCATTATTTCTTTATTCCATTCAAAATCTCCATGCATAAAATATTTGGCATCAAGAGATTTTATATTAAGTTCCGGAAAATATTTGTTTGATATGATTCTGTTAAATTCTTCAAGATCATTACATGCGTTAAGTATTTTTTTCGAAGAATACAGATTCAAAAAAATAATAATTTTCCCCGAAGTAGATTTAACGTTATTGTATCTCAAAAACACCTCATCCCCATAAGTCTCATAATCATTCTGCGTATCGGGGTCATACCCGTACAAAAGGCATGGGTCGCCTGCCTCATAAGCCATCACCGTTGGTACTACGGAGATGCATATCGCAAGAACTAATACAAATGCTGTTACTTTCTTCATACAATCTCTCCTTTTGTTGTTTCAAACTGCATATATCAAAATCCAATTGAATACTCGATATACTTACCTTTGTTGTTGATCTCGGCGATCTTTGCGACCTGTTCTGTTGTAAGATAACCATTCTCATATGCCTCGGTCATGCTGAAAATTTCTCCATTGACACAAACAATGATACTGTTACCATAATTATAATGGATAGTTGATCCCGCTACCGTTTCTGACCAAAATGCACAGTGGTAATCCATGCCTGTCCCTATTATCATAACACAGGCAGCATTACCGTAAGTACCGTAATACCGACTTACTCTGAATATCCCGTTTTTCTCTGTATCATGATTATACTCCTTCTCCATATATTTGGTATAATCATCTGCGAGCTTCTGTATAAACTCATTTGCGGGGATTCCGGGCATATCCCATCCGGCGATCTTTTGGAGAACCAGAGTCACATCGTTAAGATTCACTTTATCATCGCCGTTGATATCGGCGATGTAATAAATTATAGTCACATCCCATTTTGCAATATACTTCAGCATAAGAGATACATCGGTGAGATTTACCTTACCGTCTCTGTTGACATCTCCTTCACGTATCACCGAATCGTGATTATCACTGTATACATAAAGTACTTTGTATTCCTGAATAATATCGCTATACTTACCATCAAGGATATCCTTGACCTTTTCCATTGCAGTATCGGTAGCGTCCTTTGTTTTTTCTTTAACATATATGTCAAGCTGCTTTTCGTTTTGCTCAACTTTTTCAATATCGATCTCCGTAAAATCACTTTCTGTATACTGATATACAGAATCAAGAAGAGTTACACGTATCTGTCCTACTTCACCCCACACCTCAACATAGTCGGCATCGATGGGAAAGATAAATGTTGACACCATCAATGCAAAAATCATTAAAATCAAAGCGGATTTTTTTATCATTAGGAATACATTTGTATCTGTTAATTTCTTCATAAATATCTCTCCTTTTGTTGTGTAATTTTAAAATATTCCATTCTCCGTCACCGGCGATATGTTTCTGCTTTTCCCATAAAAGGCATAACAGAGAACATGACAAAGCATCTGCCACACCAAACCGCTTGTGTTTT
>SVQM01000154.1 GCA_015065335.1 Oscillospiraceae bacterium
AAGTGATGCAAGTGATAGAATGCCGGTGCGTCTTTAGATGCTTGCCGGTAATAGCCCCTTATAGGTGCAGAGCAAGCCTCCGGCTAAGCCGGAGGTCATGACTTACTTATGCTTCGTGGATCTTTTCTACATATGATCTTATCATTTCAACAGCATGTGTAATATCACCGGATCCGTTTACGATTATGTCGGACTTCCATTTTGTCGGTTCGACATACGCATCGTGACGGAATCGTACCATGTCAAGATATACGTTTGCGATTTCATCAAATGATAATCCCCATGTCATGTTTCTGCGGAGCCTACGGACTATTCTTTCATCAGAACGGCAATCTACGAATATTTTCAGATCAAGCAGTGGCAGTATCTCATCACTCCAAAGAGTAAGAAGCCCTTCAGCTATAATGACACGGTATTGTCTCGAATCAGCGGCGGTGCGAATATCCTCTGCCATCTTTGAAATATCGAATGACGTGGGATGATTGTCGTCTCGGTACATTTTGTCAGCCTTAACCGGGGATGTGATACACCGCCTGTCGTTTTCGTTTTTGAAATAAGAATCCATGGAGATAACAAGAGAATTTTCAATATTTTCGGAGAGGGCCTTTGCAAAAGTTGATTTACCTCCGGCACTGCCACCGGCAATTCCGATAATGACTGTGTTTTTCATAGTTATACCTCAAGTGATAGATTCCACAGAAGTTCTGCTTTTGACATATCCTATCATTTGCCTGAGATAATGTCAAGAGGAAAAACAAAAGATAAGGCTTTTTTGTGTGATGGAATATATCTTAAAATGCTATCTCTGTTTCTGATAATGCCTCTGTTACAATTTTTGCTCCAAGACAAAAACCATCGTAAAGTTTTATCACCTTTTAAGGTGCGTGGCAAATGCATCTTATAAACTTCATGATATAATGATTAAAAATTGTGGAAATGTGGAGGTCATGATTAATGAATTACTACGAAAGATTAAAGCATATAAGAGAAGATAACGATCTTACACAAGCGGATATTGCGGAGCTTCTGAAAACAACGAGGCAACAGGTGAGTAAGTGGGAGACAGGTATTCAGATGATGGGTGCAGATAAATATATAGTACTTGCAGAGTATCATAATGTGTCTGTTGATTATCTGCTTGGGCTTATAGATACTCCGAGAAAATTGAAATAAACTAAGGGGCTACCCGTGCGGGTAGCCCTTTAGACTAATGACAAAGTGTCTTTAGAAAAGCTATAATGTCAAAATACACAAAGAAGCCTTCTCCTGTGGGAGAAGGGGGACCACGATAGTGGTGGATGAGGAGTTGCTATAGTTGTAAAACACCTCATCCGTCAGCCGATAAACGGCTGCCACCTTCCCCCACTGGGGAAGGCTTTTTCATAATGATTGTAATATTTTATCAAGTTCCGAAAAACTGTAAACGACAGCACCATCATAAATCTCGTTGTCTCTATTGAATAAAACGTTCTTTAATCCCATCCTCTCTGCAGCTTTTAGGTTTTCTACACTGTTGTCAACAAAGAGACAATTCTCGGGACGCTTACCGATTTGAGTCAAAGCAATATCGAAGATTTTTCTGTCGGGCTTTTTGTAGCCGATGTTACCGCTTACAATTTTGGCTTTGAAAAACTTATTCAAATTATAATATTCTGTTATATATGTACTCCATTCTGCAACATCGTTTGAAAGCAGTACAAAATCATAGATTTTGTGGTATTTTTCAGCAAATGAGATAAAACCTTCATCAAGGGTAAGATAATTCTCAATATAATTTTTCATATGATATTGAGGATCATCGTATCCGAGTATGTGGAGAAATTCGTTTGACGATATTTCTCCAATTTGCGCTTTACTAAATAATCCTTCGTTTCGGATTTGTAGTGTTAATCGTTCATGGTGTATTGAATCAAAATAATTGAATGTGTAAGGAATAAAATTGCCTTTGCTTTCATTCAGGATCACTCCGTACATATCAATCAGAATAGTTTTCATACAAATATTTTTCACTCAACGTAATACTTTTTCAGTCCCGCAACATCTTCTGCTGTCAGTGCATCACCAAACAGTACAAGCTCGTCGATCTTGTAGTCGATCGAGCGGTTGTTCTCACCGGAGGAGTCCTGACCGACGGTGAAGATTCCGCCGTCAAGAGCGACACCGTCGAAGTATTCGGGTATATCAAAGGTCTCACATCTGTCGAAGTTGTAGTACATCGTGACCTTTCTCGCAGCTCTGTCAACGGAGACAGTGATGTTTGTCCATCCGAATTCTATGGGACGGGTGTGATCCATTGCGAACTTTTCTTCCTCTTCACCGTTTCCGATGTTGAATGAGAATCCGTCGCAAGCATATACGAGAGTAAATCCTGTGGTTGAGTTACCTGACCATTTCTTGGAGCCGAGCAGAGGAAGTGAATTCCATACAGCACCGTCAACGTGAACCCATACGGATACGGAGAAGCTGTCCTTGCCGGGTACGAAATCAGGTGCAGTCAGATATCCCTGACGTCCGATCTCGATGCAGTCACCGTAGTATCCGATACCGTAATATTTTACGACGTTGTGTACAGTGGTGGAAATCCTGCCTGTTTTGTCCTCGGCGGAGGAATCAAAGGGGAAGTATGCAGCGATCTTATCTGCGGGGATAAAATCGGTGATGTATCTTCCGCTGTCCTCAGCGGGAGTCGGAGTTGCAGGACGAGTGTTAGGTGCGTGGTAAATATCCTGTCTCT
>SVQM01000053.1 GCA_015065335.1 Oscillospiraceae bacterium
GTACGTTACAGCCACCCTCGATCTTCAGTGCACGAATGATCTTCAGTGCAGCACCGCTGAGCATCTTATACTCCTTGGAGGTAAGAGTCTGGCAAGGAGCAACTACGATGGAGTCACCCGTATGGATACCGACGGGATCTACGTTCTCCATGGAGCAGATGGTGATAGCAGTATCGTTTGCATCACGCATTACCTCGAACTCTATCTCCTTATAGCCCTTGATACTCTTCTCGATGAGTACCTGGTGCACAGGGGAGAGCTTCAGCGCATTCTTCATTATCTCAACGAGCTGGTCTCGGTCGTATGCAAAGCCGCCGCCTGTACCGCCGAGGGTGAATGCAGGACGAAGAACTACGGGATAACCGATATTCTCTGCTGCTGCAATAGCCTCATCTATGCTGTTTGCAATCTCGGAAGCAATAACGGGCTCACCGATCTTAATGCAGAGATCCTTGAAGAGCTCTCTGTCCTCTGCAGTCTCAATGGACTTACTTGTGGTACCGAGAAGCTCGGTTCGGCACTCTCTAAGTATTCCCTTCTTCTCAAGCTGCATTGCAAGGTTCAGACCTGTCTGTCCGCCAAGTCCGGGAACGATCGCATCGGGACGCTCATAGCGGAGGATCCTTGCAACATACTCAAGGGTGAGGGGCTCCATATATACTTTATCAGCGATGGTAGTATCGGTCATGATGGTCGCAGGGTTGGAGTTTACGAGAATTACCTCATATCCTTCTTCCTTAAGCGCAAGACACGCCTGTGTTCCCGCATAGTCAAACTCTGCCGCCTGTCCGATTACGATAGGACCCGAGCCGATTACCATTACTTTCTTTATATCTGTTCTCTTAGGCATTGTATCTATCCTTTCTTGTATTAACGTTATTTAAGGAGGGGGTTACGTTCCACTTTCTTGAAAGAAAGTGGAGCAAAGAACTTTAATCTGACAAGGTATACCTTGTCTTATTTAGATTAAAGACTTTCCGGCTGTCGGTTTTTCACTCCGTTAAAACCGACGGTGGAGGATTACTTTGATAACGGTGGACCAAACTGTATTCTGCCGACGGATGTTTACATCGGGCTAAAGTTTTTGTTCTTGCCAACCGCTAACTATTTCGGATAGTCAATCCCTTACTTACTCATATACTCGATAAATCTGTCGAAAAAGCCCTTATCGTGGATAGCCTTCTCCTCGGGGTGATACTGAGTTGAGAACATCTTGTAGTCCTCATTCTCAAGTCCCTCAACTGTACCGTCAAGCACATTTTCATGAGTTATCACAAGGCCTGTACCTGCAAGTGAATCCTTTGTTACGGTATATCCGTGGTTCTGACTTACGATCTCAATCTTACCTGTAGAGAGGATCCTTACGGGGTGGTTGGAGCCTCTGTGTCCGAAGGGAAGCTTCTCGATCTTTGCACCGCAAGCGATGGCGATAAGCTGGTGACCGAGGCCCTCTCCGCAAACGGGGCACTTACCGCGAAGCTGTTTCACAAGCTCAACGGCATCAGGTACATCTGTAGGATTACCGGGGCCGTCGGAGAGGAAGATACCATTCGGCTTAAGTGCGAGGATATCCTCGGCAGTTGTATTCCACGGAACAACTGTTACGTTGCATCCGATAGCGTTAAGAACACGCACGATGGAGAGTCTTGTACCGAAGTCCACTACTACTACATTGAAGCGGTGCTTCACGGTACGTGAGTGCCACTTCTTCTTGGTCGACACCTTTGCAACGGAATCCGTTGGAAGGGGTGTTGCCTTGATCTGTGCCACTGCATCGGCAACGGGCTTGTCCGCATCGCAGATAAGTCCCATGGGACATCCGTTTTCACGAATATATTTTGTAAGCTTTCTTGTATCGATACCCTCGATTCCGGGGACATCATACTCCTCCATAGTCTCGGAAAGAGTCTGAGTACAGCGGAAATTTGAAGGGAGATCGTTATACTCTCTTACTACAAGTCCACCGAGCGAGGTGGACTTAGACTCAAAGTCCTCGTCTGCAATTCCGTAGTTTCCGATAAGAGGATATGTCATAACTACCATCTGATCGGTATAGGACAGATCACTAACCACTTCCTGATATCCTACCATTGAGGTGTTGAATACGACCTCACAAACCTTTTCAGCTCTTGATCCAAATCCGTAGCCGTAGAACTCCTGTCCGTCCTCAAGAACTATCTTTCTGTCAAATTTTCTGTCCATATCACTTTCCCTTTCTTTACGGTCATTATACATTTTCCATTGACCCTCATTCCCTTGAACGGGGTACTTCTTCCCTTTGACATAAATGTCTCGGGATCGATCTCGTACTCTCTGTCAAGATCATACACACAAAGATCGGCTGTGCCGCCGTCTCTTATTATCCCCTCTCCCACAGAAAATCTTTCAGCAGGAGCAGTCGCCATAAGCTCAACAAGCCTTGCCATCGTAAGCTTACCGGTCTTGACCAGGTAAGTATACATCACAGGAAATGCAGTCTCAAGTCCCACGACACCCATTGCACTTCCCTCAAGTCCACGGGATTTCTCCTCAGCAGAATGAGGTGCATGATCGGTTGCGATCATATCGATGGTGCCGTCTATGATTCCCTCGATGAGAGCCTCTCTGTCAGCCGCAGCCCTTATTGGAGGATTCATCTTGAATCTTCCGTCCTCTTCGAGCATAGAATCATCAAAGACGAGATAATGAGGAGCTGTTTCGGCTGTGATGTCAACACCGTCGGCCTTAGCCTTCCTGATTATGTCGACACTTTCCTTTGCGGAGACATGGCACACATGATACGGACACCCCGTACGACGTGCAAGCTCCACATCTCTCTGTATGGGTCCCCATTCGGACTCGGAGCATATTCCTCTGTGTCCGTGAGCCTTCGCATATTCTCCGTCGTGTATATATCCTCCATTAAGGAGCGAGTTATCTTCACAATGTGCGGCGATTATCTTACCGAGCTTCTTCGCTCTTTCCATCGCTTCAAGCATTATCTCATCTGTCTGCACACCGCTTCCGTCATCGGTAAAAGCCACCGCATCCGTCATTTCTTCAAGGGGAGCCACCTTCTCACCGCGTCTGCCTGCTGTTATACATCCGTATTGGTACACACCTGTCACGGCATCACGATCGATAATATCTGTCACAGTCTTCAGAGTCTCTGCCGAATCCGGGGGAGGTGCGACATTCGGCATGGCAAAAACAGCCGTATAGCCGCCGGCTGCCGCCGCAAGACTTCCCGTCCTGATAGTTTCTTTATAAGAAAAACCCGGCTCACGGAGATGAATATGAACATCTGTGAAACCGGGAAAAACATATTTATTTGAAATATCGATAACATCGGCATCGGATGTATCCGACTCGGTGATAGTTGAAGAAAGAAATACTTTACCCTCGGAAATAAGCACATCAGAGAGGACAAAACCGCCATCATGAAAAACCTTTCCGCCTTTGAGCAAAAGTTTCATTTTACTGACCGTTCCTTTCCTTCGTTTTTATCTGTACTATTATATCACAACAACATCCCGATGTCAAGGGTAGCAAATGTATAAAACACGCTTAAAATCGGGATAATAATTGTGAAGTTTTCCATATCGTGCATATCCGCACACCTCGGCAATTTGCGACAAAGACAAGTATTATAATTATTTTGTAATAACATAAAGAAAGACGGGTTAAAAAATGGATGGTACAATTATAAAAAAGAATTCCTCCCTTGCAGAGTATCTTTTTCATCAGGGAACAAATTACAACGCTCAGGAACACCTCGGATGTCACCGCACCGATTCGGGATATGTATTCAGAGTATGGGCACCCGGTGCGGAGAGCATCGGACTGCTTTCCGACTTCACAAATTGGGAGAACGGCGTACCTCTTGTAAAGGAGTCGGAAGGCGGCATATGGAGCATTACATTTGATACGGAAAAAAGCCTTGAGGGCCTTCCGTACAAATACCGCATCATCGGAAGAGGAGGAGATCATCTCAAAAGCGATCCTTATGCACTGAGATTTGAATGTCCGCCGAAAAATGCATCTATCATCTGCACAGATATTTCATATAAATGGAAAGATGCAGCATATCTTAGAAAAAGGAAAAACGATGCCGAAAAATCAAAACCCATAAACATTTACGAAGTGCACACCGGCTCATGGAAAAGACGTGATGTTCCCTCTCTGTCGTCCGACTTTCCGGAATGCAATATTGATAAAGGCTTCCTTGATTGGCGCACTCTTGCAGATGAGCTTTCAAAGTATGTATCGGAAATGGGATTTACTCATGTAGAGCTGCTTCCAATAACAGAGCATCCTTATGATCTTTCATGGGGTTATCAGGTATCAGGATATTTTGCGCCCACGGCGCGGCACGGTTCGCCTGCGGATTTCAAATATTTTGTTGACCGTATGCACAGCCATGGTATCGGTGTGATACTCGACTGGGTACCTGCACATTTTCCGAGAGATCGCCACGGACTTTTTGAATTTGACGGCGGACCTTTATATGAATATCAGGGTGCCGACAGGATGGAACACGCCGGATGGGGTACGAGATTCTTTGATGTGGGGCGTGAGGAGGTGCAATCGTTCCTTATTTCAAGTGCGATATTCTGGCTTGAGGAATATCACATTGACGGACTTCGTATAGATGCGGCCGCATCAATGCTCTGCCTTGATTATGACAGAGCTCCGGGTGAATGGATACCGAATATCTACGGCGGACGTGAAAATCTTGAGGCAGTCGCATTTCTCAGAAAGCTGAACACTGAGGTGTTCGCCCGTTTCCCCGATGTTATAATGGCTGCTGAGGAATCCACTGCTTGGCCGATGGTAACACGTCCCGTTCATGACGGGGGACTTGGATTTTCTCACAAATGGAATATGGGATTTGCCAACGATATGTATGAATATCTATCCTGTGATCCCTATTTCCGTCATACCATCCACGAAAAGCTCACATTCCCGATGATGTACGCATTCAGCGAAAATTACATCATTCCCGTATCTCACGACGAGGTGGTACACGGCAAAAAATCGCTCATCGACAAGATGTACGGTGAATATGAAGATAAGTTCTCACTTATGAGAACATATCTCTCATTCATGTATGCCATGCCCGGAAGGAAGCTCCTCTTCATGGGAACTGAATTTGCACAGTTCCGTGAATGGGATTCCGAAAGAGAGCTTGAATGGTTCATGCTCGATTATCCGAAGCATCGGGAAATGCAGCATTTCGTAAAAACTCTTTCACACATTTACAAAAGCTTCACGCCTCTGTTTGAGGATGACTTCAGCTGGGATGGTTTCTCATGGATCGATGCCGACAGACGAAGTGACAACATAGTATCATTCATACGTCGGGACAGATCGGGACGGGAGCTTTATTGTGTATTTCATTTCTCACCGGTATCTGTAGATTATTCCTTCTCTGTACAAAAAGGCGGTCGGTATGAAATCCTTCTTTCCACCGACGCAGTGGAATTCGGCGGAAAAGGAAATATTTCTCAGTCGGAGATAAATACGGAAAAAGCAGGGACAGATAATGTTATCACCATGACTTTACCGGGGAACTGTGCCGTTTATCTGCGAAAGCTCGGCGGTGGACGAAAAAAAGCTGCCGACACGGATAAAACAGGTATCAAAACGACAAATCCATCACAAAACAAGTCATTAAATAAAAGCTCAAAGGAGGCAGGAAATGTATAAGAAAACATCATGTGTGGCAATGCTTCTGGCAGGAGGTCAGGGCAGCAGACTTTACGAGCTTACGGAGCATACGGCAAAGCCTGCCGTATCCTTCGGCGGCAAATACAGAATAATTGACTTTCCCCTTTCCAACTGTGTAAATTCGGGAATCTATACAGTTGGTGTACTGACACAGTATCAGCCTCTCGTTCTCAATGAGTACATCGGCAACGGACAGCCGTGGGATCTTGACCGTATGCAAAGTGGCGTGACGGTTCTTCCGCCTTACCAGGGAAAACGAGGAGGAGACTTCTACCGAGGTACCGCCAATGCCATCTACCAGAATCTCGATTTTATAAGGAGATATCATCCAAAGCATGTGCTTGTTCTCTCGGGAGATCACATTTACAAAATGGATTACAGCCGCATGATACGCCGGCACCGTGAAACGGGTGCTGACTGCACCATTGCAGTTCTGGAGGTTCCTCTGTCTCAGGCATCAAGATTCGGCATCATGACCACCGACGAAAACATGAGGATCACGGAATTTGAAGAAAAGCCGAAGAAGCCGAAGAGCACTCTCGCATCCATGGGAATATACGTGTTTTCGGCTGATGTGCTTGAAAGATATCTTGAAGCAGACAATGAGGACAAACGCTCATCAAAGGATTTCGGAAAAAATGTCATACCCGCAATGCTTGCTGACGGAATGAGGATGTTTGCATATCCGTTTTCGGGGTATTGGAAGGATGTCGGCACCATCGAAAGTCTTTGGTCGGCAAACATGGATCTTCTCGGTCCAATCCCCGTATTCGACATCCACGACCGTGACTGGAGGATATTTTCAAGGAGTAAGGCAAGACCTCCTCATTACACCGGACCAAACGGCACCATCCGTAATTCTCTCGTTACCGAAGGATGTGAGATATGCGGTACGGTGGAAAATTCCGTGCTTTCCGACGGAGTCATCATTGAATCGGGTGCTGTGGTAAAAAACAGTGTAATCATGAGCGACACACGTATCTGTGCAGGCGCAGTAGTGAATTATTCTATAATAGACAGCGGGGCTGTTATAGGGGATTGTGCAGAGATCGGACTGTCTGATGACAAAAAAAGAGAAATAACGGTAGTCGGATGCGGCACCGAAGTTCCCGCAGGTACAAAATACTTCACCGGTATGGAGACAGTTGAAGCAGGTGAGAAGGGAGAGCAAAAATGAATGCTGCAGGAATAATTTTTTCGAACATTCACGACAGAAACATAGCCGAGCTTACGAGAACACGCACCGTTGCATCTGTTCCGTTTTTATGCAGGTACAGACTCGTTGATTTTGCACTGTCCAATATGGTCAATTCGGATATATGGAACATCGGCGTCATAACTCACTCCAATTACCATTCGCTGATGGAGCACATCGGTTCGGGAAAGGATTTTGATCTTGCCAGAAGGAGCGGCGGCGTCAAGGTCCTGCCACCGTATATTACCGCCTTCGGCAGTAAGGGAAAGCTCTACAACACACGGCTTGAGGCACTTATCGGAGTTTATCCTTATATCTCCTCCATAAAGGAAGAACTGGTGGTACTCTCCGATTGTGATACTGTATGCAACATAGATATGAGAGAGCTTATATCCGAGCATCTTGCCACAGGCGCCGACATAACTGTTGCTGTATCGGGAAACGGACGTCATATCGGCGGAAGCAACGCAACTCTTTTCAGAACTGACAGCGGTGGGGCCGTCACCGATATTCTTGAAGGAAATGCAGCAGATGTCCCCGATGCCGATCTCGGTCTCAACATCATGGTGCTATCCTCGGGACTTTTGTCATATCTTGTCTCCGATGCCGCCGCACACGGATATACAAGCTTTATAAAAGACATAATGATACGAGGACTTCACCGCTACAACATCCGTGTATGCCGTATGTCGGGATATTCCGCATCCATCGGTTCCCTCTCAGATTATTATACGGCAAATATGGAGCTGATCCGTGACAAAGGCGCAAGAGATGAGCTTTTTCTTCTCAGTGACCGTCCCGTATATACCAAAAGAAGAAATTCTCCACCCACAAGCTACACGAAAGAATCAAATGTATGCCGTTCGCTCATTGCTGACGGATGTGTCATAAGGGGTACTGTTGAAAATTCCGTTCTTTTCAGAGGTGTCACAGTGGGAGAGGGTGCAGTCATCAGAAACTCCATTATAATGCAGGATTGCATTATCGGGGACAACTCATCCCTTGACTATGTGATATGCGACAAAAATGCCGTTATACGGGACGGACGAAGGCTCTCGGGATGCGAGGGTACTCCATTCTGTATTACGAAAGGACATCTTGTATAAAAGGACAAATCAAAAGAAAGAGGACATCATATGAAAATTCTTTATGCTGCAAGTGAAGCTGTTCCTTTTGCCGCCACAGGTGGTCTCGGAGATGTAATGGGCTCCCTTCCGGCGGCGGTAAAACGCCGTCTTGGGGAGGATAGCGACATTCGTGCGGTAATACCGCTGTATCCTTCCGTCCGTGAAAGATTCGGTGATGATCTGACTCTCATATGGGAGGGGGAATGCGATCTTGCATGGCGGCGACAATACATGGGTATACACTCATATGTCATGGACGGTGTGACTTATTATTTCATCGACAACGAGCACTATTTCAAACGCACGGGATTCTACGGTGACTTTGACGACGGAGAGAGGTTCGCATTTTTCTCTGCGGCAATTCTTCGCCTTCTTAAGATCACGGAATTTTATCCCAATGTGATCCATGCAAACGACTGGCAGACAGCCCTTGTTCCCGTTTATCTGAGACTTTGGTACGGCGGCCGTCCCGAATATGACGGCATACGCACTGTGTATACCATTCACAATATATCATATCAAGGGATATACTCACCCGAAATACTGTGGGATGTGTTTGGTATATGGGACAGAGACAGAGCTCTCCTCGATTACGGCGGCGCCGTAAATCTTACAAAAGGCGGCATCGTATGTGCAGACAGAGTTACGACGGTAAGTCCCACTTATGCACAGGAAATACAGACCGAGCATTATTCCCACGGACTTCACCACATCCTCAGAGAAAACTCACATAAGCTGTCAGGAATAATCAACGGAATCGACACACAAAAATACTCCCCCGAGACCGATCCTAACATTGCCGAAAATTACACATCAAAAGATCTTTCTGGAAAGAAGGAATGCCGACTTGAGCTTTGTCGGTTGTGTGGCTTTGAGAACAATGCTGTTCCCATCGTAGCTATGGTATCACGTCTTGCTTCTCACAAGGGATTTGATCTTATTGAACGAGTGATACGTGAAATGCTTGACGCCGGCGACGCTCGTTTTGTACTTCTCGGCACAGGCGAAAAAAGATACGAGGACTATTTCTCATATCTCGGTCATTTGTACGGGGGATCATTCAAGGCTTTCATCACCTTTGATCCCGTCCTTGCATCAAAGCTGTACGCAGGTGCGGATATGTTTCTCATGCCATCGGAAAGTGAGCCTTGCGGACTTGCGCAGATGATCGCTTCAAGATACGGCACTGTCCCTATAGTACGTGAGACAGGCGGACTTTCGGATACAATAAAATCTCTCAGAGACGACACCGGTGAGGGTAACGGCTTCACGTTCACAAGCTACAATGCCCACGATATGATGTACACTGTACGCCGTGCCGTATCTGTATTCAAACAAAAGCGTAAATGGAACTCCCTTGTACGCCGTGTTATGGCAGTAGATTTTACATGGGACAGATCTGCGGGTGAATATATACGGATGTACAGATCTCTCATACAATAACCAAGAAAGGTAATACCAATAATGATACCGGTAACGGACAATGATATAAAGCAGGCTATAGGATCGAAGCTCACACGGTACTACGGGGTCGATCCTGCAGAGGCTGAGGCTGTACAGATGTACCACGCAGTTATACTGACTGTCAAAGACATTCTCTCGGAGAAACGTACCGCCTTTAAGGAACAGATCAAAAAAAGTCGTGAAAAGCGTATCTGTTATCTTTGCATGGAATTTCTGACAGGACCTCTCCTTCGACAGAATCTCTCGAATCTCGGTCTTTACGATATGTACAAAAAAGCGCTCGACGATCTCGGTTTTGATCTGTCACAGCTTTGCGAAAGTGAGCCCGATCCCGGGCTCGGTAACGGTGGACTCGGCAGACTTGCCGCTTGCTTTATGGATTCTCTCAGCACTCTCGGATACCATGCCACAGGCTTTTCCATCTGCTATGAATACGGACTTTTCAGACAGCGTATTCTTGACGGTGATCAGATAGAGCTTCCCGATATGTGGATGGATGAGGGCGGAGACTGGCTGACAGTCAGAGCTGACAGGATCTTCAAGGTCCGTTTCGGCGGCAATATCCGTGAGGTATGGGAGAACGGAGAGCTTCACGTAATACATGAGCATTATGATGAGGTACAGGCACTTCCCTGCGATATGCTCATCTCCGGATATGATTCCGACGGAGTTGGAGTTCTGCGGCTTTGGCGTGCAAGAGATCCCATAAATTTCGACATGAATCTTTTTTCACAGGGTAAATACGTCCGTGCAGTTGAAGAATCCACAGCAAATGAAATGATATCGAAGGTCCTGTATCCTTCAGACAATCACGATGAAGGAAAGCTTCTCCGTCTCATGCAGCAATACTTTCTCGTTTCCGCTACCTGTCAGAATATTATCAGAGATCACATTGATATGTCCGGATCCCTTGATACCTTCGCCGAAAAAAACGCAGTTCATCTAAACGATACCCACCCAGCTCTTGTGATACCCGAGCTTATGCGTATATTCATGGATGATTTCAGGCTTAGCTGGGACAGATCGTGGGAGATCGTCACAAGCTGTGTGACATACACCAATCACACCGTCATGCCGGAGGCACTTGAATCCTGGAGATGTGAGCTTGTACGGCTGAAGCTGCCTCGGATATATATGATACTGGAGGAGATAAACCGAAGACTTTGTGAGGATCTGTGGCAATCTTATCCGGGAGATTTTGAAAGGATATCCCGTATGTCCGTCAGTGCATCCGCACACCTACGCATGGCAAATCTCAGCGTTGCGGCGGCAAAACGTGTAAACGGTGTTTCCGCACTCCATTCAAGAATATTGAAGCGAGATCTTTTCCGTGATTACTATAAATGGAAGCCACAGAAATTCGACAGCGTTACCAATGGCATAGCTCACAGAAGATGGCTCTGCACGGCAAATCCCAAGCTTGCATCACTCATTGAAGAATGCATTGGTGATTCCTACAGAAAGGATCCCGAAAAGCTTTCGGAATTCTCGGCATTCGCAGGTGATGATGCAGTAAGACAGAGACTCTTTGAGATACGCCGTGAAAACAAAGAGAAAATGTGTTGTGAGATATTTAACAGAACGGGAAGATCCGCCGATCCCGATTCGATCTTCGATGTGCAGGTCAAAAGGATCCATGAATACAAGCGCCAGCTTCTTAATACGCTGAAGATAATCTCCCTTTACAATGACGTGGTGAACGGTGTTGACATCACTCCATGCACATTCATCTTCGGCGGAAAAGCCGCCCCCGGATACTATATGGCTAAAAGTATCATAAAGCTCATATGGAGTCTCGGTGAGGAGATCGCCGCCGATCCGAGAGCATGTGACCTCATCCGTGTGGTATATCTTGAGGAATATAATGTATCTCTTGCGGAAAAGCTCATCCCATCAGCAGATATAAGTGAGCAGATCTCTCTTGCAGGCAAGGAAGCAAGCGGTACGGGATGCATGAAATTCATGATAAACGGGGCACTGACCATAGGTACCTATGACGGTGCAAATGTGGAAATGGAGGAGGCTGTGGGTAAGGATTCCATCTTCATCTTCGGTCAGACTGCATCGGAAGTCGATGAGAGATGGCGTCTCGGATACGATTCGTCGGAGTATCTCAGAAAAAGTCCACGGGCGTCGGCGGCGCTTGAGAGACTTCGCCACGGTTTTGCAGGTCATACCTTTGAGAATATCGAAAGATACCTTACTGGAGGATTCGGCGTTTCCGATCCATATATGTGTCTTGCAGACTTTGATCCCTATATAAGTGCCTTCGGGAGAATGACTCAGCTCTACGGGTGCAAGGATAAATGGTACGAAAAATCCGTAAAAAACATTGCCGCCGCAGGCTATTTTGCCGCTGACAGATCAATAAAGGAATATGCAAAGCGCATTTGGGAGACAGCTCCCGTAAAATCCGGAAAGGATAGCTAATGGGTAAATTCAAGGAATACAAATACCTTCTTCCGTTGATGACAGACCGCAGTCTTCACGGAGCATTTTCAAGAGATGACACTATTCGTTTTGAAGTATGCGGTAAAGCTGAAAGTGTTGTCATGGAGATACACCGTGATGCGGAAAATGACATTTGTATAGTATTTTCAAATGATGGAAACGGTGTATTCTCAAGGGATATTTCAATGAAAATGCTGTGCCATGACACAGATGACGGTCTTTTCTGGTACAGATACAGGATATCTGCCTCCGACGGCACAACTGATGCCTTCGGAGGTGAATCTCCCCGTGAGCTCATTCCCTGCTCAGAGGGAGGTGACAGACAGCTTCTTGTATACAGAAATGATCTGTCTGTACCTGAGAAGCTAATGGGATGTGTTATATATCATATCTTTACAGACAGATTCAAAAAAAGCGGGAACTATCCTCTCCGTGCAGATGCAGTTCCGGTAGAATGGGGATCAGACGTCCCCGAATTCGGTGAATCTCCGGGAGATCCCGTAAAAAACAACACCTTCTACGGCGGTGATCTTGACGGTATTACGGAAAAGCTCCCGTATATATCCTCTCTCGGCACAGAGATGATCTACCTCTCTCCTGTTTTCACCTCTCCTTCAAATCACCGTTATGATACCGCAGATTATATGCGTACAGATCCTATGCTCGGTGGTGATGCGGCACTCGAACGGTTATGCAACGAGGCAGAAAAATACGGGATCTCCGTAATTCTTGACGGCGTATTCAACCATACGGGTGCAGACAGTGTTTACTTCAACAAATTCAGTAAATATGACTCTGCAGGTGCATATGAATCAAAGGCATCACCATATTTCTCATGGTATAATTTCAAAAGCTTTCCCGACTGTTACGAATGCTGGTGGGGCGTTGACATAATGCCTCGGGTAGATTCAAATAATCCCTCATGGCAGGAGTTCATCATGGGAGAGGATGGCGTTATATCAAAATATATGAAAATGGGTGTAAAGGGATGGCGCCTTGACGTGTGTGATGAGCTGACGGATGGGTTTCTTGACAACTTCCGCAAATCTGCTAAAGCCAAATATCCTGATACGGCAATAATTGGAGAGGTGTGGGAGGATGCCTCAAGCAAGATCTCCTACGGCAGCAGAAGACGGTACCTCAGAGGCGGACAGCTTGATTCGGTCATGAATTACCCATTTCGTGAAGCTGTACTCGAATATGTGCGTCATGGAGATCATGCAAAATTCAAAAGCATCACGGAGGGGATATTCCGCCGTTATCCCGAGGATATAATGCACTGTACCATGAATATGCTCGGAACTCATGACACCGTCCGTGCCATTACCGCTCTTGCAGGAGAATCAGGTGACGGTATACCCGGAAACAGACTGAAAGATATGCGTCTTTCAGAGAATGATCACACAAAAGGTAAAAGGATGGCTGCTTTCGCCTTCGGTATCATGTGTGCACTTCCCGGTGCTGTATCCATCTATTACGGTGATGAGACAGGGATGGAGGGATACCGTGATCCCTTCTGCAGACGTCCGTACCCATGGGGAGATGAAGATACTGATATGATCGCAGGATTTTCCGCACTTGGTCAGCTTAAAAAAGGCTGTGATGTTCTAAGACGCGGGGAATTTGAGATCGCTGATATCACATCGGATTATCTTGAGATCCACAGATATATTAGTGAAAAACGCATGATATGCCGATTCTGTCGCACGGGGTCCGCTAAAACAGATATCCCCGAGGGATATAATATACTCCTCGGAGATAATGATAGCTCCACAGAGTGGAGCATGATATTCATGGGAAATTTCTGATATAAAAAACCTCTCGCATGAGAGGTTTTTTATATCAATCGTAATACCAGACCTGCTTCGGCTCGTTTTTCTCGGTAGGATGAGGTGCAGCTTTACCGTTAAGCTTTCTTCTGTAGCAGTTATGTCCATACACGGCATAAAGATATCCGTCATTTCCGACAGTGATCTTGTCAGCATGTCTGCCGCAGGGATTTTCAAGGATAACGTCAATGAGTCCGAAGGAACGAATGCACTGAATACCGATCTCCGTTGCGGCGTATACTCTGTCCTCATTGTCCACACAAATGTCAAATGCACCGGGGTAACGGAAATCGGTCTTATGATGAAGCGCACCGTGAGTGTAAACCCCTCCGAGAGTACCGTCGGGATTTATCGTCGTCGCATACACGCAACCGCGACGTTTATCCGCAATATACATACGCCACTTATCTGAGGAAAGCCTGATTCTTGTAATTGCGTCAAAGCCGTCTGCAACAACTGTTCCCTTGCCGCCGTTCTCCTCCGGAAGAAGGATCACCTCTTTATCGGTATGAACGTATCCCTTAAGCATCGGAAACACTGTAACACGGTCACAGAAGTCGCCATCGCACCACTCCCACATATCACCGACAGAAACAACTCTCTCCACCCTTTCAGAGAATTTCTTCACCGTGACGGGCTCTGTCTGCCAGTCCTTCCAAAGAAACCTCATCCGAACCAGTGCATCCTCATATGAGGTATGTCTGCTGCAGTGTCCCTCTCCGGGGTGATAGTCGCTCATCATCTCATATCCCGCATAGCGGAGTGCACGGATGGATGCCTCGGCAACGCAGAATGAGCTGCCGAAATAGCAGTCCGGTTCATCCTCGGAATAATCCACGAACACACGGATAGGCTTCGTCTCACACTTTCTAATGAGATTCACCATCTCATCTCCACGTGCCATCGAAAGAAAACTGGGACTGCTCATATAAACACGTCTGAAATAATCATTTCTCTCCCATGCCATATTCCATGCGGAGATACCGCCCGATGATCCGCCCGATGCCATATGCATATCGGGTGATTCTGATATTTTCAGCCCATGCTCTTTGGTGAGTGCGGGCACAAGTTCATCTACAATGAAATTCGGATATTTGTCGGAGAAAACGTCATATGTATTCATGCGAAGCCCACGTTCAAAGCCGCCGTCAAGGGTTGCGGGCAGCTTTGCGGGGATCACTCCGATAAAGATGCACGCAGGTGCTTCGCCTGTTTTTGCAAGCTCCTGCATAGCGAGAGCCTCACCCTCGTTTAGAAAATC
>SVQM01000054.1 GCA_015065335.1 Oscillospiraceae bacterium
ATCATCAGATACATTTATATCAGTCAAGCTTGTGCAGTTGTCGAATGCATAACTACCAATGTTTGTCACGCTGTTTGGGATGGACATGCTCGTGAGGCTCGTGCAACCCTGGAATGCATAACTACCAATGTTTGTCACGCTGTTTGGGATGGACATGCTCGTGAGGCTCGTGCAACCCTGGAATGCACTACTACCAATGCTTGTTACGCTGTCGGGGATTGTCACGCTTGTAAGGCTACTACAACCGTAGAATGCATGCGTATCAATGCTTATCACATTGTTAGGGATAGTCACGCTTGTAAGGCTCGTGCAACCACGGAATGCACTACTATCAATGCTTGTCACGCCGTTCCCGATAGTCACGCTCGTGAGGTTACTGCAGTTTTCGAATGCTCTATAACCAATGCTGGTCACGCTATCGGGGATAGTCACACTCGTCAGGCTGCTGCAGGAGTTGAATGCATAATCACCAATGCTTGTCACGCCGTTCCCGATAGTCACGCTCGTGAGGCTACTGCATTTTTCAAATGCTCTATAACCAATGCTGGTCACGCTGCCCGGGACAATCACGCTCGTCATGTTTTCGCAACCGCCGAATGCCCTCTCACCAATGCTGGTCACGCTGTCGGGAATTGTGATGCTCGTGAGGCTGCGGCAGTAGAAGAATGCATTAGCACCGATGTTCGTCACGCTGTCGGGGATTGTGATGCTCGTGAGGCTACTGCAGAAGTCGAATGCATAATTTTTGATCTCAGTTACCCCTTCCGGAATCACAAGCTCACACGCAAGTTCTCCGTTAAGATACAGATTCTTTGCATAGTACAGCGGATTGGAAACATAGTCATAAAAATTGATATTACACCATGCTGCTATATCGGTGATGTGTACGCTCGTGAGGCTGTCGCAGTCGTAGAATGCCCTCTCACCAATGCTGGTCACGCTGTCGGGGATAGTCACGCTCGTGAGGCTGTCGCAGTCGTAGAATGCCCTCTCACCAATGCTGGTCACGCTGTCGGGGATAGTCACGCTCGTGAGGCTGTCGCAGGAGGCGAATGCATGACCACCAATGCTGGTCACGCCGTTCCCGATAGTCACGCTCGTGAGTCTGGAGCAGTCGCAGAATGCAGAATAACCAATGCTGGTCACGCTGTCGGGGATAGTCACGCTCGTGAGGCTGTCGCAGTAGTAGAATGCATAATTACCAATGCTGGTCACAGGATACCCGCCAAGTGTATCGGGGATTGTCACATCTCCGCTGATGGATGTATCTACATCCGTGATCGTCGCTTCGCCGTCTGTGACAGTATATGTATAATATCCATCGCTCTCCGCCACGGCAGTCATGGGGATCATAACCACCACCATCACCATTGCCAGAAAAAACGCCAAAATTTTTTTCGGATTCATTTTCTACCTCCTAAAATAAAAAAGTGCGCAGCAGATGCTACGCACCGAAAAACACATAGCTCCACTGTCGCCAAACAAAATCTAACATATTCCATCAAAGCATATGCAGAAATAGAGCATACCATGTTTTTACCAAAATAAAAACACACATGCTTTAATGAAATGAAAAATATTAGATTTTGTTTGGCAAGTATATTTTACTATGTTTTTCTCAAATTGTCAAGGATTATTCTATTATGACTACGTTTATAAAAAATCCACCCGTATTGGTTACGGGTGGATAGGTTACTATACATTACAGACTGAAATATCCCTTTGCGGAAGCGAACATCCAGGATTCGTATCTGCCCTCTACATTCTTGTAGAGACCGTCACCGATACGCTCGCTGTGTCCCATCTTTCCGAGAACACGACCGTCGGGGGAAGTGATTCCCTCGATAGCGAATGCGGAATTGTTGGGGTTGAAGTGAATGTCGTTTGTGGGGTTGCCGAGAGCGTCAACGTACTGAGTTGCGATCTGACCGTTCTCGGCAAGCTTTGCAACAAGCTCATCGGAGGCGATGAAGCGTCCCTCACCGTGAGATATCGGCACAGTAAGGATAGCACCGGTTGCAAGGGATGAGAACCAGGGAGACTTGTTGGATGCAACTCTTGTACGAACGAGTCTTGACTGGTGGCGTCCGATGGTGTTGTAAGTAAGGGTGGGGCAGTTCTCATCGGTATCGATGATCTTACCGTAAGGAACAAGTCCCAGCTTGATAAGTGCCTGGAAGCCGTTACATACACCTGCCATAAGTCCGTCACGCTGTTCAAGAAGCTCAGTCACAGCCTCGGTGACATTTTTATTGCGGAAGAATGCGGTAATAAACTTACCGGATCCGTCGGGTTCGTCACCGCCGGAGAATCCACCGGGAACGAAGATCATCTGTGCATTCTTCACAGCCTTGGTGAAGTACTCTGCGGACTCTGCAATATCAGCTGCGGAAAGATTCTTTATAACGATGATCTCAGTCTCGATTCCTGCACGCTCAGCCGCCTTTGCGGTGTCGTACTCGCAGTTTGTGCCGGGGAATACGGGGATGATCATCTTGGGTGCACCGAATTTTTCTCTCGGTACGGGGCGGGATGCTGTGGTGTAGGTGAACTTGGGGATCTCAACTGCAGGCATCTCGATATTGCAGGAGAATACAGGCTCAAGCTTACCCTCGTAGATCGCGAGAAGCTCGTCCATATCAGCTATGTCATCTCCGCAGGAGAAGGTCTTACTCTTGACAGTCTTACCGACAATGCTTGCGGCAAGTCCCATACCTGCAAGCTCTGTGATAAGAGCATCACAGTTTACGATATCGGAAAGCTCTACTACAAATGAACCCGCACAGGGTGTTTCAAAGGCAGTGTTCTTATCTGCAAATTCAAATCCGATTCCGTTACCGATAGCCATCTTGAATACAGCCTCAGCAACACCACCGGAGGTGGGAGTGTATGCGGAGCATACCTTACCTTCAGAGATCATCTTAAAGAGGGTGTCAGCTGCCAGACGGAAGCTGTCACAGTTTACGAGACACTCCTCGTCAGCCTTGGGAGTGATGAGGATAACGTTATGATTGTAACCCTTGAACTCATTTGAGAGAGCCTGGGAGATGGTACCGGTGGTAACAGCGAAGGAAACGAGGGTGGGAGGAACATCAAGATCCTCAAATGAACCACTCATGGAGTCCTTACCGCCGATTGAGCCCATACCGAGACCCATCTGTGCCTTGTAAGCACCAAGGAGAGCAGAGAAGGGCTTGCCCCATCTCTTGGGGTCACGACCGGGCTTCTCAAAGTACTCCTGGAAGGTGAGGTATGTATCATTCAGGTTTGCACCTGCGGCAGCAAGCTTTGCAACAGATTCAATTACTGCGTTATAAGCACCGTAGAAAGGATTACATTCGGAGAGATAAGGATCAAATCCCCAGGACATAAAGGAAACGGTATTTGTATCACCCTTCTCAACGGGGATCTTATGAACCATTGCCTGAATGGGAGTAAGCTGATTCTTACCGCCGAAGGGCATCATAACGGTGCCGGCACCGATGGTGGAGTCGAATCGCTCGGAGAGACCACGTCTGGAGCAGACCTTAAGGTCTCCCACAAGATCCTTCATACCCTGTACGAAGTCCTCGGGAACAGTCTCAGTGCACTCACAGTTGTCAGCCGGGATCTCTATATCGATGTGCTTCTCAGCACCGTTGGAGTTAAGGAATTCACGGGAGATGTCACAGATCACACGACCGTCAAGAGTCATGGTAAGTCTGGGATCAGCCTTAACGGTAGCAACAACAGTAGCCTCAAGGTTCTCGGTAGCAGCAAGCTCACAGAAACGGGCAACATCCTTCGCCTCAACAACAACAGCCATTCTCTCCTGAGATTCACTGATAGCAAGCTCGGTGCCGTCAAGTCCTTCATATTTCTTCGGAACTGCACCGAGATCGATGTCAAGACCGTCAGCAAGCTCACCGATAGCAACGGAGACACCGCCTGCACCGAAGTCGTTACAACGCTTGATAAGCTTTGATGCCTCGGGATTACGGAACAGTCTCTGGAGCTTTCTCTCCTCGGGTGCGTTACCCTTCTGTACCTCAGCACCGCATGACTCAAGGCTCTCTACAGTGTGAGACTTTGAGGAACCTGTAGCACCGCCGCAACCGTCACGGCCTGTACGGCCACCGAGAAGGATCACACAGTCACCGGGATCGGGACGTTCACGTCTTACGTTTTCAGCAGGAGCGGCAGCGATAACAGCACCGATCTCCATACGCTTTGCCTCGTAACCGGGGTGATAGAGCTCGTCTACCATACCTGTAGCAAGACCTATCTGGTTACCGTAGGAGGAATATCCTGCGGCAGCAGTGGTGACGATCTTACGCTGAGGAAGCTTACCGGAACGGGTTTCGGATACGGGACGAAGGGGATCAGCCGCACCGGTCACACGCATAGCTGCGTAAACATAAGAACGACCGGAAAGGGGATCACGGATAGCACCGCCGATACAGGTAGCGGCACCGCCGAAGGGCTCGATCTCGGTAGGATGGTTGTGAGTCTCATTCTTGAACAGAAGGAGCCAGTCCTCCTCGCCGTTTTTGGTATTTACCTTGATCTTTACGGTACAAGCGTTGATCTCCTCGGATTCATCAAGGAGAGGAAGCTTACCGGATTTCTTGAGGGACTTTACTGCAACTGTAGCAAGATCCATAAGAGTTACGGATCCGGTTCTGCCTACAGCGGCTCTTGTAGCCTTGTAATCCTCATAAGCAGCGGCAACGATGGGATCGTCGATCTTTACGTTGTCGATAGAGGTAAGGAATGTGGTGTGACGGCAGTGGTCGGACCAGTATGTATCGATCATGCGGATCTCGGTAAGGGTAGGGCATCTGTTCTCAGTCTTGAAGTAGTCCTGACAGAACTTGATATCACCCTCGTCCATTGCAAGGCCGTAGCTCTTAACGAAATCAGCAAGGCCTGCGGCATCAAGATCAAGGAATCCGTCAAGTACGGGAACAGGTGCGGGAGCCTCGTAATCCATTACGAGAGTCTCGGGCATATCAAGAGTTGCTTCACGGCTCTCAACGGGGTTGATAACGTATTTCTTTACAGCCTCAAGATCAGCGGCAGAGATGTCGCCCTCAAGGATGTATACTTTTGCACTCTTAACGAGAGGTCTCTCTCCTGCAGAGATGATCTGAATACACTGTGCGGCGGAGTCAGCTCTCTGGTCGAACTGACCGGGGAGATACTCAGCGGCAAAAACTGTGCCACTGAGATCAAAATCAAATGAAACGTCGTCAAGCTGTGGCTCGGAGAATACAGTCTTTACTGCATAATCGAACAGCTCCTTATCAATATTTTCAACGTCATATCTGTTGATAAGACGAACACCGGTCACTGAGGTGATTCCTACAAATTCACGCAGATCCTTGAGAAGAGCCGCTGCTTCATTTGCAAGACCGGACTTTTTTTCCACATATACTCTGTAAACCATTAGAAACTCCTTTATTTGCCACAGGCAAGAGCACGCTTGCCAATATCACGACGGCAATATTTGTTATCGAATTTGATGGTGTCAGCATCGGCATAAGCTTTTTCAACAGCCTCAGCAAGAGTAGGGGCTGTGGCAGTAACACCGAGTACACGACCGCCGGAGGTACGGAGTACACCTGCATCGTCGAGCTTTGCACCTGCAACGAACACGCTTGACTCCATTTCGGGAATAGTCATTTCGAAACCGGTGTCGTACTTTTGCGGATAACCGTTTGATGCAAGGACTACGCAACAAGCAGCACCGTCAGAGAACTTTACGTCAACGTTGGCGAGAGTGCCACTCTGTACAGCCTGCATGATCTCGAAAAGATCAGTCTCAAGAAGGGGAAGTACTACCTGAGTTTCGGGATCACCGAAACGGCAGTTGTATTCGATCACCTTGGGGCCTGCCTCAGTGATCATAAGACCGAAGTAAAGGCATCCGCGGAACTCACGTCCTTCAGCCTTCATTGCTTCAATGGTGGGGATGAAGATCTCCTTCATGCATCTGTCGGCAACATCAGCGGTGTAGTAAGGATTGGGAGCGATCGTTCCCATACCGCCAGTGTTAAGTCCCTTATCATCGTCAAGAGCACGCTTGTGGTCCATGGATGATACCATAGGAACAAGAGTAGTTCCGTCGGTGAATGCGAGAACGGATACCTCGGGACCGGTGAGAAATTCTTCAATAACAATCCTGTTACCGGAAGCACCGAATACCTTGTCTTCCATAATATCGTGGATAGCTTTAACGGCATCCTCACGCTTTTCTGCAATAATAACACCCTTACCGAGAGCAAGACCGTCTGCCTTGACAACTACGGGAATGGGACAAGTCTTTACATACTCAAGAGCCGCTGCGGCATCCTCAAATACTTCATAGGTTGCGGTGGGAATACCGTACTTCTTCATGAGATTCTTGGAGAACACCTTGCTTCCTTCGATCTCAGCCGCACATGCACGGGGTCCGAAGCATTTTACACCGATCTCCTCAAGTCTGTCTACAGCACCGAGAACGAGGGGATCATCGGGAGCAACAACTGCAAAATCGATCCCATTCTCCTTTGCAAAATTGCATATTCCGTCAAGATCCTTTGCTCCGATATTCACACACTCCGCATCAGCGGCGATTCCGCCGTTTCCGGGAAGGGCGTAGAGCTTTTCTATCTTATCGGATTCACGGAGCTTTTTTATAATGGTATGCTCGCGGCCACCGCCGCCGATAACCATAACTTTCATGTTAAATAAGTCTGCCTTTCGTGAAATTTTCGTTTATCTAAACAACCACAGATACCCGACGGTCAAAAAAGACACGTCGGGTTTCTGCTAATTAACTTAATGATGGAACAGTCTCATTCCGGTAAATGCCATGGCAATACCGAAATTATCGCACTCAGCGATAACATTGTCATCTCTTACAGATCCGCCGGGCTCGGCAATATATGATACACCGGACTTAGCCGCACGGATGATATTGTCCCCGAAGGGGAAGAATGCATCGCTACCAACGGAAACGCCGGTGATCCCTGCAAGATATTCCTTCTTCTCCTCACGGGTAAGCTCGGAAGGCTTCTCGGAGAAGAATTTCTGCCACTCGCCGTCGCGGAGCACGTCATCACAGTCATCGGAGATGTATACATCAATGGTGTTATCTCTGTCGGGACGACCCACGGTGTCAAGGAAGGGGAGATTCAGTACCTTCGGATGCTGGCGGAGCTGCCAGATGTCAGCCTTATTCCCCGCAAGTCTTGTACAGTGGATTCTTGACTGCTGACCTGCACCTACACCGATAGCCTGTCCGTCATATGCGAAGCATACGGAGTTTGACTGGGTGTACTTAAGTGTAATAAGGGAGATGATAAGGTCGATCTTTGCATCCTCGGGAATGTTCTTGTTCTTTGTGACAACATTCTCAAGAAGGCTTTCATCTATCTTAAAATTATTACGTCCCTGCTCAAATGTGATACCGAATACCTGCTTGACTTCAACAGGATCAGGCACATAATTCGGATCGATCTTTACGATATTGTAGTTACCCTTACGCTTGGACTTCAGGATCTCAAGAGCCTCGGGAGTATACCCGGGAGCAATGATACCGTCTGATACCTCACGCTTGATGATGGTAGCGGTAACAGCATCACACTCATCACTGAGAGCGATCCAGTCACCGAAGGATGACATACGGTCGGTACCTCTTGCACGGGCATAAGCACAAGCGAGAGGAGAATCGTCAAGTCCTTCGATATCGTCCACAAAGCAAGCACGCTTAAGCTCGGGAGAGAGCTTTTTGCCAACAGCGGCAGAGGTAGGGCTTACGTGCTTGAAGGAGGTAGCGCAGGGCATACCTGTAGCTTCTTTTAACTCTTTCACAAGCTGCCAGGAATTAAAAGCATCGAGAAAGTTGATGTAACCGGGACGGCCGCAGAGGATCTCAAGAGGAAGCTCTTTGCCACCTTCCATAAAGATCCTTGAGGGCTTTTGGTTGGGGTTACAGCCGTATTTGAGTTCGAGTTCAGTCATGGTTTTAGCCTTTCTGTTTACTGAATATCGGAAATATCTATTTTTTTACCGTTTTTTTCTGATTTTATCATTCTGCACACGAGCTGAGTTGCACGGGGGAGAATGATCCATTCTGCGTTTTTCATAACGTGAGCCTGAAGAGACTCGGGAGTCTCGTCTTTTCTCACAGCTACGGATTTCTGAAGGATGATCTTGCCGCCGTCTGTTATCTCATTTACGAAATGAACAGTAGCACCTGTGACCTTGACACCGTAATTCAGTGCCGCCTCATGAACCTTAAGTCCATAGAAGCCGTCACCGCAGAATGAGGGAATGAGGGATGGATGTACATTGATGATCCTGTCGGGATAACGTCTCACAAAGTCAGCGGAAAGAACCTTCAAAAATCCTGCAAGGACGATAAGCTCGATCTTATATTCATCAAGAACGTCGCAGAGCTTTTTTTCGAAGGCTTCTGTCGTTGTTCCGGCTGAGGGAATGCACATAGCGTCTATTCCTGCTTCCGCTGCTCTTGACAGAGCTCTTGCACCCGCTTTATTTGATATCACGAGCGAGAGCTTTCCATCCTTTATGACACCTGCTTTTTTCGCATCAATAAGAGCCTGAAGATTAGTACCGCCGCCTGAACAAAGAACCGCAATTCGGATCGGGTCTTTCAGCACAGGATCACCCCTTCATCAGATTTTACGATCTCTCCGAGAATATAAGCATCCTCGCCGTTTGCACGAAGTACCTCAAGAGCTTTATCAGCTTCTGCTCCACTTACGACGATACTCATTCCCACACCCATGTTAAAGGTGTTGAACATATCACGCTCGTCAATGTCTCCCGCCTTCTGAATAATGTTAAACAGAGGATGGATACGAACGTCGCTTTTTTTGATCTTTGCGCTCATGCCGTCGGGAAGGCTTCTCGGAATATTCTCATAGAAGCCGCCGCCGGTGATGTGGGAGATAGCCTTTACGGTAACATTCTCCATAAGAGCGAGCACAGGCTTTACGTAGATCTTTGTAGGAGTGAGAAGAGCCTCACCGATACCGCAGCCAAGCTCGGGAATGTACTCGGTGAGATCTGCATTCTCAACATCAAGTACCTTTCTCACGAGAGAGAAACCGTTGGAGTGAACACCACTGGAGGGAAGTGCGATGATAACGTCGCCTTCTTCGACCTTTGAGTTGTCGAGGATCTTTTCACGGTCGACGATGCCTACGGCAAAGCCTGCAAGATCATAGTCATCAACAGGCATCATTCCGGGATGCTCAGCAGTCTCACCGCCGATGAGAGCCGCACCGGACTGAACGCATCCTTCGGCAACACCTCCTACGATCTCGGCGATCTTCTCGGGAATATTTTTACCGCAAGCAATGTAGTCGAGGAAGAACAGAGGCTTTGCACCAACGCAGATGATATCGTTTACACACATTGCCACAGCATCGATACCGATAGTATCATGCTTATCAAGGAGGATTGCCAGCTTTACCTTAGTACCGCATCCGTCGGTACCGCTTACGAGTACAGGCTCCTTCATTCCGGCGATAGAAGGGATATAAAGTCCACCGAATCCGCCGATTCCGGAACAGACTCCGTCGTTCTTTGTTCTTGCAATATGCTTTTTCATAAGCTCCACTGCCTTGTATCCGGCGGTAATATCGACACCGGCAGCAGCATAGCTCTCGCTTCTTGAGTTTTTGCTCATATAAGATAATATCCTTTCAGATGAATTTTCAAGTTGAATAAAGCGGAGATCATTCCTTGCCTGTCCAGCAGTAGGTACAAAGCTTTTCACGGGGAAGTCCGATGGCTTCGATAATACCTTCAAGGGACTGGAATTCAAGAGTCTTGAAGTGGAATTTCTCGCAGAGTGCTTGTCTCAGCTTTTTGCCTCTCTCAGTAGAGGAATCGCTGTATTCTTCAATGTAATTAAAGCCGTCTTCACCCTCAAGCTCCATGATAACACGTCTTGCGATAAGCTCCATCTCACTTTTTGCGCGTGAGAAGTTAAGATATTTACATCCATACATTATCGGAGGACAAGCGCTTCTCATATGAACTTCCTTAGCGCCGTTATCGTAGAGGAAATCGACAGTTTCTTTGAGCTGTGTACCTCTGACGATTGAGTCGTCCACAAAGAGCAGTTTTTTATCCTTGATAAGCTCTTTAATGGGTATCTGCTTCATTTTTGCGACACGTTCACGATCGACTTGCTTTGCAGGTGTGAAGCTTCTGGACCATGTGGGAGTATATTTAATAAATGGACGAGCAAATGGGATACCGCTTTTGTTTGCATACCCTATGGCGTGAGGCGTACCCGAATCGGGGAAGCTGCCGATATAATCGATATCGGAGAGGACACCGTTTTTCTTATCTGTCTCAGCCATGATACCACCGTCTCGGTAACGCATGGCTTCAACATTCACACCTTCGTAATTGGAGGAGGAGTAGCCGTAGTATGACCAAAGGAAAGCACATATCTTCAGATCTGTGCCTGCTTCGGCAAGAACCGTAAGGCTATCTTTTGTAATCTCAACGATCTCGCCTGGACCAAGCTCACGTTCATCCTCGTATCCGAGCTTTTGATACGCAAAGGATTCAAATGATACACAGTAACCGCCGTCGTTTTTTCCGATTAGTACGGGGATACGTCCGTATCTGTCACGTGCTGCGATGATCGAACCGTTATCACGGAGAATGAGGATCGAAACGGATCCCTCAATGACCTCTTGTGCAAACTTTATACCTTCGACAAAAGTGTTTTTTCGTCCGATAAGTGCGGCAACAAGCTCAGTGGAGTTGATATTACCGCTTGTCATCGTCGTGAAATGACCGCTGCTGAAGGTGAGGTACTGATCTATGAGATACTCGGCGTTTCTGATGAGACCTACGATACAGATTGAATATGTGCCGAGTCTTGAACGAATGAGAAGGGGCTGAGGATCGGTGTCGCTTATACAACCGATGGCGGATGTACCGGACATTTCCTCAAAAATATGCTCAAATTTGGTTCTGAAAGGGGAGTTCTGTATATTATGGATCTCCCTCTGCAGACCGATCTTTGAATCGTAAGCTGCCATTCCGCCTCGGCGGGTACCGAGATGGGAATGATAGTCGGTGCCGAAGAAAACATCCTCTACGGCATCATGGTTGCAGACTGCGCCAAAAAAACCACCCATTGAGTAAAAACCATGCCTTTTCTTTAAGATTTATGTTTGTCTGATTCAAGAGAATCTTTCGTTTATTTCCTTATCCTTAGCCAGAACCTTTTCTCTTGATGCTTCTCTTGCGGCATCAAGCTTTGCGGCGAGCTCGGCATCCTCAACTGCGATGATCTGTGCAGCGAGGAGTGCAGCGTTCTCGGCTCCGTCAATAGCGACGGTGGCAACAGGTATTCCGGAGGGCATCTGAACGGTTGAAAGAAGTGCATCCAGTCCGTCGAGCGTGGATGATTTTATCGGGATACCGATAACAGGGAGAGTTGTACCTGCGGCAAGAGCACCTGCAAGATGAGCGGCCTTTCCTGCGGCGGCGATGATCGCACCGAATCCGTTATCTCTTGCAGAGACAATAAAAGAACGGGATTCTGCAGGAGTACGGTGCGCCGAATAGACGTGTACCTCAAACGGTATCCCGAAGCTTTTGAGAGTGTTGATAGCTTTTTCCACTACGGGAAGATCACTGTCGCTTCCCATGATAATACCAACTTTTTTCATGAATATCCTCCGATTTATGAATATTAAAAGAACTTGTCGAAAAACCTGCGGTTTTTCCGACATGGGCTTTGTTTACCCGGGCGCCTATCACTCGCAAGCTCGCTTGCTGACACTGCTTCGCAGGTCGTATGCCGACATCGCTTCCTTTGGTCGCTTTGCGACACTCGCAAAGCAACAGGTGTGGACCTAGTCACTTCTTTTCAGAAGCTTCTGCGTCCACAGGTTTAATTACATGTCGAAGTAGTTTTGTGTTCTGATAGACTTTTTCGACGGGCTGAATATTAAAAAAGGGCAGTTCACCTGTAAGGTAGAACTTGCCCAGACGGTCGGCTGAAATGGCTTTTTGCTTCACTGTGGTCGATTCCACTTATTCCGTCGGTCACAAAAAGCTCTACGTTTTAATTATATCCCATGAGTACGGTAATGTCAATGGGAATAAGGGAATTTAACCTGAACAAAACGAAGAATTTTACCGTATTTTTGCGCATGATTTCGGTGGATTTTCGCAAGTGACGGAATAGAGACGACTATTTTTTGAGGAATATGGCATTGTGAATGTTCTGAACCTCAATATGGTTGTCACCTTTTTCATATTCTCCGTCAAGCGTCCAGTGAATCTCATCTTCCGTATCAAACTCAACACGTGAGGTCTTGGTGAAGGTGAAGACGTCTTTTTCAAACTTAGATGAGAGGATGCCCGTGAGGATACGGGTGAGCTGTGCGGGGTTTTTGGGGTATTTTATGAGGATAAGCTCAAAAAGGCCATCCTTCATATCAACAAGATCGGAATTGAGCTTGACTATTCCGCCAACAGAGGTGGAGTTACTGACAGCGCCGAATATGTAGTCGTTTTCTTCACAGATATCGTCTGTCTTTACGGTCATATGGTACCTTTTGAGACTACGGATATCCTTTATACCTTCAAGAATGTATGCAAAATGACCGAGAGCATTCTTTCTGCTTTGCGGAGCGGAATAGGAGGCTGCTGTAAATGCACCGAAAGAGGCGATATACGAAAAATGTCTGCCATTGAAATTACCGATGTCGAGAGATACGGGATCGTTTACGATTATGTTGTCAATAGCCTTGGTTATATCCATGGAAATCCCCATGCTTGCGGCAAAATCATTAGTGCTTCCACAGGGAATATACCCGAGAGGAATATCAGAACCCGATTGCATTACACCGTCGATGACCTCGTTGAGGGTACCGTCTCCGCCACAACAAACGATAAGATCAAATCCGCTTTTTTTTGCATCGGCAGCAAGTTCGGTTGCGTGCCCCTGCTTCTGAGTTGTCTGAACCGAGACATTCCAGCCTGCAGCACACATTTTGTCAACTATAGTAAAAAGCCCACCCTTGGATTTCATCTTGCCGGCACGTGGGTTCAGAATGATCAAGACCTTTTTCATGAAACAAAATTACCTTCCTTCGTGCATTACAAATTACTTTGAATTACTGTATGATTATAACATACGGATAAATAAAAATCTACCCTTTGAAAAAAATTTATAAATGAGTGGATCTGCAGCAATAAGAGGTTATTACTTTGACGTAATAAAATTGATGAATAAAATAAATATTAAATTATTAAAGCTATTGACAAAGTACATAGCATATGGTAATATTAAAGTAACTGATAGAGGCGCATTGGGTAAAGAGTATCCGTCATATGATAAGGTGGCACACACCGATGAGGACGGGGAAAGGTGCCGATGCCGAAGTTTTTCTCCGGGTGCAGGAGGATTGCTGGTTTTGCGGAATAATATCTGCCAAACTGTCGCTTTACAGCGGAGTGCTATCGATTATACCAGGGTGTATATTCGTTTGGTCGGCTCCGAGCCGGCTTTTTTCTATCGGTAATACATAAAGGAGCGCCATGTGGCGAATATAACAATGAAGAAGAGAATTTTTACCGGAGCTGCTACAGCTCTGATCACCCCCTTTAACGAGGCAGGTAACGGTATCGATTATGATCAGTTTGCAAGACTCATCAACTGGCAGATCGACTGTGGGATCAATGCTCTTGTTATTTCCGGTACTACCGGTGAGGCATCAACTCTCAGTGATGATGAGCACAGAGATGCCATTACATTTGCAGTGAAAACTGCGGCAGGACGTGTGCCGATCATCGCAGGTACAGGCTCAAACGACCTCGCATACGCTCACGACCTTGTAAAGTGTGCTTGTGAGTCAGGTGCGGATGCGGTTCTTGCCGTTACACCTTACTATAACAAGGCTACTCAGAAGGGCCTTATACAGATGTATACATCTATTGCGGACCTCAGCACAGTACCCGTGATACTTTATAACGTTCCTTCAAGAACAGGTGTAAACATCGAGCCTTCTACATATGCGGCACTTGCAGATCACGAGAATATCGTTGCTATCAAGGAAGCAAACGGAAACCTTTCAAAGATCGTTGAGACAATGGCTAAGGTCCACGGTAAGCTCGATCTTTATTCCGGTAATGATGATCAGATCGTACCTCTTATGTCTCTCGGCGGTGTAGGTGTAATTTCCGTACTTTCCAACATTTTCCCTGCAGAGACTGTTGAGATGACTCAGAAGTTCCTTGCGGGTGATATTGCAGGTGCGGCTGCCATGCAGTACCGCTTCCATGCACTTATCGATGCTCTCTTCTGTGAGGTGAACCCCATTCCCGTAAAGGCTGCTATGGCTAAGATGGGATTCTGCAGAAATACTCTCAGACTTCCCCTTACTCCTATGGAGGATGCTAATGCCGAGAAGCTCTACGCTCTTATGAGAGCTGAGGGACTGAACGTATAAGGAGTTTCCCCGATGAAAGTCATTGTAAACGGTGCCGCAGGTTTTATGGGAAGAGAAGTCCTTTCCATCGTCGAAAAAGGTGCAAGAGGTGCCGAGCTCGCTTTTGCGGCAGACAGAGAAGGTACAGGCTATATGCCTATATCCACCTTTGACGGTGCGGCTGATATAATTATTGATTTTTCTCATCATAGTGCTACTACCGAGCTTTGTGAGTATGCGGTCAAGAGAAATCTCCCCGTTATACTTTGTACGACAGGTCAGACAGATGATGAGCTTGCCGCAATTGACATTGCGGCAAAGAAGGTGCCTGTTTTCCGTTCCGGTAATATGTCAGTTGGAATAGCTCTCCTTGTTGAGCTTGCGAAGAAGACTGCTGCGGCAATGCCCGATGCGGATATTGAGATAATCGAGAGTCACCA
>SVQM01000055.1 GCA_015065335.1 Oscillospiraceae bacterium
ATCATGAGAACCTTTCTTCCATTTCGGAGTACTTGTGTTTTGTGGTGAAACTATTGTACCATATGGATTGACAGGTTCTCAACTTTCATTTAACTTTACAATACGTTACACAACAAAAGGAGAGATATTTATGAAAAAGTTAACAGCATTATGTTTGGCAGTATTTATGACGGTCATCCTCATATCCTTGTCCTCATGTGCCGGCAAATCCGATATCGATTTAAAAGAACAAACGTCAGGCATGAGAACGACTGATACCGAAAATCCAACAACCATCACCGAAAGTCCTGCTGATTTAACAGAGGATACCACTACTGCAGAAACTACGGAAGCTTCGGAGACTGTCTCCGATGAGGTGCCGTCTGATGCTTTTGAAATGCCCGATCAGAGCTTTATCGGACTCTGGGCAACAGATGAATACAGCACAAATGAGATACTTATTTATGAAATAACCTCTGAGGGGGTAAAATTCAATACGGGAATACACAGAGAATTCGGATTTAATGCTACTGCTGTGGTAGTTGACGGAGGGCTTGCATTCGGAGACGGTATATCTCCCGGATATAGTGGCCCCGTCGGTATAAGAGGAAGACTTGTATTCGGGGATACCAGTATTACCGTAATATATGACGATTTCGGGGCTTTTAATCCGGCGGGTGGAGTTGATACGTATGTTTTCACCATTAAGGATGAGGATTCCGAAAGATATGTTGAGAATTACAAGGCAGTAAAGGGATATTGATGCTTTGCAGCAAATCCATATACAGAGCTTGATCTTACCGGAACACCTTTTGAGGGGATCGATCCGGCTTCCGGTAATCCGTACATGGATGATGAATTCATTTTTGAAATCGTCGACGGCAATCATATCATTATAGGTCCTGCCGATGATTCCGTATACAACGGTGATTGCTATGCTGTCAGGACAGGTGATTCCTTCATAAAAGAATGAGTCACGTATAGTTATACAATATATAAAAACAAAAAGGAGATATGTTTATGAATAAAAAAATTATTACATCATTGATTTTCGCTGTGCTTTTTCTAATATGTGCTGCATCGTGTGCCGATCCGAAAAATAACAGTAGTTTCGGAGCTGATAGCGGTGAGACCTCTGTTCAGATATCTCAAGATGAGACGAAAATAACATCGGATGAAAACTCTGTAAGTACCGGGATCGAGGATACTTCTGTAACTGAAAGTAACACATCATCTACTCCCGCAGATACAGAACCGATAGACGACACCATTTCGGGAATATACTATTGCTCTACCGATCTGTTTAATGCAGAATACCGCAGTAAATATCCGGGGCAAAACCCTTACATGAGCTTTGATGGCGACGGCAATTGCGTAATGCTTGTGGGATATGGACGAGGTATGTGTGAGGTAAACGGAACATACACTATCGAGGAAGATAAAATAAATGTGGAACTTGATCTGACCGGAACACCTTTTGAGGGGATCGATCCGGCTTCCGGTAATCCGTACATGGATAACAAGTTTATTTTTGAGATCGTCGACAGTGGCCATATCATTATAGGTCCTGCCGATGATTCCGTGTACAACGGTGATTGCTATGCTGTCAGGACAGGTGATTCCTTCATAAAAGAATGAGTAAAATAAGCTGTCTGAACGAGCGTTTTGTTGAAATCTCTTCTGCTTTTGTTGTTTGATAATAATAATGAAAGAGCTCTCGTTGAGGGCTCTTTCGGTTTTTTTGCAATTTGCTTAAAAAAACATATAAACTTCACACAATCCCCTTGTTATTTTTGGAAAATGAGGTTATAATATAATGTGGTCAAATTTTGTAAATTCAAGTTCGCCATAGGCGAAGAAAGGATATATAAAGTGAGTGAGAAACTGAAAAAGCTCGAAAAATTCACAGGCGTTGAAGGTCCTGTGCTGACTATCGTAATGGATGGTGTGGGAATTGCAGCAGACGGTGAGGGCAATGCCGTTAAGAAGGCTGTCACCCCCAATCTTGACAGGCTCATGAAGGATTATCCCATGGTTACTCTCAAGGCTCACGGTACTGCCGTAGGCCTTCCCTCCGATGAGGATATGGGTAACTCTGAGGTAGGCCATAACGCACTCGGCTCCGGTCAGGTGTTTGCACAGGGTGCAAAGCTCGTTACTTCCTCTATTGAGAGTGGTAAGATGTTTGCATCTGACGCTTGGCGTCAGATCGCAGACAATGCAAAGAATGCAACGCTCCATTTCATCGGTCTTTTCTCCGACGGTAATGTTCATTCTCATATCGATCACCTTAAGGCGATGCTTGCACAGGCTAAGACCGAAGGCATCAGCCGTGTCCGTATCCACATTCTCCTTGACGGACGTGATGTCGGTGAGACATCTGCACTTGATTATGTTCTTCCTTTTGAGGAGTACCTTGCATCCCTCCGTGATGCATCCTTCGACGTAATGATCGCATCAGGCGGCGGAAGAATGCAGATCACCATGGACCGCTACGGTGCTGACTGGTCAATGGTTGACCGTGGTTGGAAGACTCACGTGCTCGGAGAGGGCAGAATGTTCGCATCTGCTGCTGAGGCGATCGAGACCTACCGTGCAGAGACAGGTGTTATCGACCAGGATCTCCCCGCATTCGTTATCGGTGTGGACGGCAAGCCTGTAGGCACCATCGAGGACGGAGATTCCGTAGTATTCTACAACTTCCGCGGTGACCGTGCTCTTGAGATCTCCACCGCTTTTGAAGCAGGCCCGGATTTCGATAAGTTCGACCGTGTTCGTGTACCTTCCGTTGTATATGCAGGTATGCTTGAGTATGACGGAGATCTGCACATTCCTTCACGTTATCTTGTAAATCCACCCGAGATCACCGGTACCATGGGAGAGTATCTTGCAGAGACTGGTGTAAGCCAGCTCGCTATCTCCGAGACTCAGAAGTACGGCCACGTAACCTACTTCTGGAACGGTAACCGCTCCGGTAAGTTCTCAGATGCGCTTGAGACCTATATCGAGGTTCCCTCCGACGTTGTTCCCTTTGAGCAGAGACCTTGGATGAAGTGTGCAGAGATCACCGATAAGCTCATCGAGATGCTCCGCAGCGGTGAGTACAAGTCCATCCGTGTGAACTTCCCCAACGGCGATATGGTCGGACACACAGGAAGCCTTGCGGCAACGATCTGCTCCATGGAGGCTCTCGATCTTCAGATCGGACGTATCCTTCCCGTTATCGATGAGGTGAAGGGCGTTGCCATCTTCTGTGCAGACCACGGTAATGCCGATGAGATGTACGAGGTGGATAAGAAGACCGGTGCACCCAAGAAGGGTGAGAACGGATTCAAGGCTAAGACAAGCCATACCCTCAATCCCGTTCCCATGATCATCTATGATAACTTCTATGCGGATAAGTATTCCGTAAAGGCAGATAACGGTCAGTTCGGACTCTCCAATGTTGCGGCTACAAACGTGAACCTCCTCGGATATGAGGCTCCCTCCTTCTGGGACGAGTCCGTTATTGAGGTGAAGTAAGAAGATACGCAGGGCTTTACCCTGCACCCACCAAGGGAACTTTTGAAAAAGTTCCCTTGGAACCCTCAAAACTTTCGGATAGGATAAAGGAAGATATTCAAAACCGTTGTGACGGGACGTCCAGGCGTCGTCCCCTACGGGTGAACATAGCTTTCGTTATCCCAAGAATCCGTGACGGCTATCGGATAATGAGTGTCCTGTCACGGCTCGGATGCTCTGATGCGGTTTTAACGAAGTGAAAAACCGTGTCCTGCACTTGCCTTGCCGACCTTTTTCCGCAATGCAACGTATGTTGCATTGCACACAAGCCTGTGTAGTTGTACTGTATGGCTACACAATATAAAGCTTTTTGCGGAGCTTTTTCACGAAAAAGCGACCGTACCCCTACCCATAACAAAAATTATATTTACATAAAGGAGTACATAACCATGTCTAAGAAAATTCTTGTTGAGACCTCTGCACGTCACGTGCACCTTACCCGTGAGGATGTAGAGACCCTGTTCGGAGCAGGAGCTACCCTTACTCATAAGAAGGATCTGTCCCAGCCCGGTCAGTTCGCTTGTGAGGAGAGAGTAACAGTAGTAGGGCCCAAGAAGTCCATCCCTAATGTTATCATTCTCGGACCCGAGCGCCCCGCATCCCAGGTAGAGATCTCTCTCACCGATGCTCGTACTCTCGGTGTTGCAGCTCCCGTTCGTGAGAGCGGTGATGTAGCAAATTCCGGTCCCTGCAAGCTCGTTGGTCCCTGCGGTGAGGTCGAGCTTACCGAAGGCGTTATCGCTGCAAAGCGTCATATCCACATGACTCCCGAGGATGCTGCAGAGCTGAACGTTGAGGATAAGGAGATCGTATCCGTTAAGATCGATTCCGCTGACCGTTCTCTCGTTCTCGGTGATGTTGTTGTAAGAGTAAGCCCCAAGTTCGCTCTCGCAATGCATATCGATACCGATGAGTCTAATGCCGCAATGGCATTCGGCGAGTGCTACGGCACCATCGAGAAATAAGTTGGTGAAAACTCGCAAATTCCCCAAGGAAAGGCGCAAATTCAATGATAAAAGCGGTAATTTTTGACCTTGACGGCACTCTTGCCGATACACTTGAGGATCTCATGACCGCCATGAACGGAATGCTCCGTCACTTTGGCTGGCCCGAGAGAACACTTGAGGAGCTTCGCAGCTTTATTAACAGAGGTGCCCGTGTGTTTGTTGCAAGATCAATGCCGGAGGGCTCATGGAACAACATGAACGATCCTGTGGTCGATGAGGCTATCGAGGTCTACAACGGTTGTTACGATCTTTGCTTCAACGATAAGACAGCACCATTCCCGGGAGTCCCCGAGGCAGTTGCAAGGCTGAAGGATGCGGGACTTGGACTCGGTGTTCTTTCAAATAAGCAGGATTTCTTTGTTAAGCCCATGAGCGAAAAGCTGTTCCCGGGCACCTTTGACGTGATCCGAGGACAGGGTGAATATCCCGAGAAGCCGGAGCCCACCTCTGCTGTCGTAACCGCACGGGAGCTTGGCGCAGAGCCCGATGAGTGTGTGTTTGTCGGAGATTCCGATATCGATATGAAGACTGCGGTAAATGCGGGAATGTATCCCATCGGAGTGGCGTGGGGCTACAGAGAGCCTGAGCTGCTACTTGAGGCAGGTGCTGCGTATATCGCAGATACTCCCGAGGATCTTGCGGAGCATATTCTGAGGATGTCCGTGTGATACGGGATAAAGGAAAGATTTACCCATAAAGAAAATTTATATTTTCACGGAAATTCATTGACAAATATAGCGCTATAAGTTATAATAATTTTATAATAAATCAACAATATAACTGTATTGTTTAATTGTTGAATAATAAACGGAGGAAAGAATAATGAAGAAAATACTCTCTTCAATTCTCACAGCAGCTACACTTGCTTCCGCAATGCTCGTTCCTGTGACCGCAGAGGACGCAAAGAGCGTTACTCAGGAAGTAGATGTACTGTACATGACAACACAGCCTACATTCGACGGCGTTATCAATGCTGACGAGTGGGGTGCTACACCCAGCTTCACCGTATCAGGTGCTGATGCAGCTAAGCCCGGTGATACCGCACCTTCCGCACAGAATACTTTTGCTCACTATGAGTTTGAGTATGACACTATTGCAAAAGAGTTTACAAAGATCGACGAGCAGAATAAGGCTCTCGTAGAAAGCCTTACATATGATGTTTGGCTTCGTTGGGATCAGAAGTATCTCTACATTGCAGCTAAGGTAAACGATCCCGACGGATACTACCTGCCTGCAGGCCGTGAGAGAATCTGGGACGGTGACTGCGTTCAGTTCAGAATTGACCCCCAGGGTCCTAACGGTTATCAGAAGTATAAGAATCCCGACTACGATTACAAGACCGAGGGCTTTAATGTTGCAGGAGCAGAGTCTATCGGCCGTGTGCCGTGGGCATACAAGACCAAGATCTGTAACATCGGTCTCGGTGCTGTAGGCGGCGACACCTCCAATACCAGAAATGTTCAGGCATATGATATGGCTGATCAGGGTACAGGTAAGATGGAGAAGCCTCAGCTTCTTAACGATGCTAAGAAGCTCGGTCCCAATGTTAACCCTCTGAAGGATGAGAAAGATTACGCTTCTCTCTTTAACATGACCATTACCAATAACGGTGACGGTACCTCCACCAACTGCTACGAGTGTGCAGTTCCGTGGGCGTTTATCGATCAGTGGGGCTTTGGCCAGGTTGCTGTTGGCTACGCATGGGGTATGTCCCTCGTAGTTCTTGACGGTTGGCACAACACCAATGCTGAGTCTATGATGTACGGTACAGCATACCAGTCCTATCTGACTTGGGGCTCCGGTATCTGCGGTGCTCAGCAGGATGTTGCTGTTCTTAACGATACTATCGGTGGTTCCAATGCTATTATCCTCTCCGATAAGGATATTGAAGGTAATGTAGTTGAGGGACTTCCTCAGGTTAAGGATGATATCGATGATAAGGATGTAGTTCGTCAGGTTATCAGTGCAGAAGGTATGAGCGCATACTACCTCTCTTCCGGAGAGCACAACGCAGTAGACGGTGACTATGAGCTTTCTCTCGACGTTGCATACCTCGGTACCGATCCCATCAATCCCGACAGAACCTACATTGGTACATGGCTCGGTGAGGGCTATGGCATGGCTGCAGGTTGGGATGCTGAAACCAAGAAGTTCTTCGTAGCAGAGCAGCTCTTTAATAACGGTATCAATAAGGACATCCCCTACGCAGAGAGCGAGGAGGAGTTCGACTGGCAGATCGGTGATTGGCACAACCTTACTATTAAGGTTCAGGATCAGACTGTAACCATTTCTCTCGACGGCGAGGTTGTTCTCGTTGACGAGGATAAGAGAAATACTTGTCTTGATACCAGCGGTAAGTATTCTATCATCACCTACAACATCGGTGATTACGTATACGATAACTACAAGATCACCACAGGCGGTGAGGTAGTATGTGACTACACCTGTGATACCGATGATGAGGCATTCACCACAAGTGACTTCCAGCTTATGGCTATTCCTATGGCTCACATGTTTGTCGAGGGTAAGTGTAAGAACGCTGATCCCGAGTCTCTCTACAACTGTCTCATGAGAAAGAACGTTACTGCTGACGGCAAGCCTTGCCTGAAGTGTGACTTCTGCGGCACTGAGGAAGTTGCTTCCGTTATCTACGGTGACGTAACCGGCGACGAGAAGGTTACTCTTTCTGACGTTTCAAAGGTTCTTCAGTCCATCGCTAAGTGGGACGTTAAGGGCTTTAACGCTGACGCTGCTGACGTAACCGGCGACGGTAAGGTTACTCTTTCTGATGCATCCCGTATGCTTCAGTACATCGCTAAGTGGAATGTAACACTTGGCCCTAAGGCATAAGTTAATATCTGACTTGTCAAACGACCGACTGGAAACAGTCGGTCGTTTTTTGTCGTGCGGCTTTGCAGTACAATTTACACAATGTTCATAAAAGGAGATGGGTTTTGGAGTATAATATATACAGATATATTTGTCCGTTATACGTGGGCTGTGTCAGTAGCCTCACGTACTAATATATACACCAGACAGTAAATCACTCATAAGATGTGAAACAGACGAATACCACGGCTAAGGGTACAGAGGTCTCCGCCGCCCTCGGAGACAGTTGCCCATGGCTGGGGCTTTTTGTGTTGTTCTTTTGCGGTAGTGTTTTTATTGCTTGCTTGGTGACGGAAATAATGATTTGAAAGGATATATAATGGCAAAAAACAATAAGAAAAAAATACAACGCCCGGAGGGCAAGCTCAAAGTAATGATGCTCGGAGGACTGAACGAGATCGGAAAAAACATGGCAGTCCTTGAGTGGGGTGACGATATTATAGTGATCGACTGCGGTCTTGCATTCCCCGATGAGGATATGCTCGGGATCGATCTTGTTATCCCCGATGTGAGCTATCTTGAAAAGAATATAGATAAGGTAAGAGGAATCCTTCTGACGCACGGTCACGAGGATCATATCGGTGCACTGCCATACGTGCTTCGTTCCATAAATGTTCCCGTGTACGGAACGAGACTTACGCTCGGGATCCTTGAGAATAAGCTCTCTGAGCACAAGCTTCTCGATAAGGTGAAGCTCATTACCGTAGATGCCGGAGAGACCGTGAAGCTCGGAGTATTTGCGGCAGAGTTTATCAGAGTTAATCACTCCATTGCGGATGCCTGTGCTATAGCTATTACTACCCCCGTTGGAGTAGTAATGCACACAGGTGACTTCAAGCTTGATGTGTCTCCCATTGACGGAGGAATGATGGATCTTACCAGGATAGGTGAGTACGGACGTGAAGGTGTAATGCTCCTGATGTGCGAGTCTACAAATGTGGAGCGTGCAGGATATACTCCGTCTGAGAGACGTGTCGGCGGTCAGCTTGACAATATTTTCATGTCAAACACAGACAAGCGTATCGTTATCGCAACCTTTTCATCAAATGTCCACCGTGTACAGCAGATCATAAACACAAGTGTGAAGTTCGGACGTAAGGTCGCTGTTACGGGCCGCAGTATGCTGAACGTAGTAGGTGCGGCAGTAAAGCTCGGATATATGAATGTGCCTGCAGGTGTTCTTATCGATATAAGTGAGATCAGCAGATATCCCGCCGAGATGATAACCATTATTACTACGGGATCTCAGGGAGAGCCTATGTCGGCACTGTACAGAATGGCGTTTTCCGATCACAATATGGTCGAGCTTACGTCAAACGATCTCGTGATCCTATCATCTCATGCGATCCCCGGTAACGAGGTGCTTGTTGGTAAGATCATCAATGAGATGTACCGCCGCGGAGTGAATGTGTATCACGAGGAAGCGGAGGTCCACGTTTCGGGCCATGCTTGCCAAGAGGAGATCAAGCTGATGCACGCACTGTGTAAGCCTAAGTATCTCATGCCTATCCACGGTGAGTACCGTCATCTGATGCAGCACAAGGAGCTTGCCGAGTTTATGGGCATGAGATCCGAGGATGTGTTCGTTTGTGAGATCGGTCAGGTACTTGAGCTTGACGGTGAGACTTGCAAAAAAGCGGGAAATGTCCCTTCAGGACGAGTTCTCGTTGACGGTTACGGAGTCGGAGATGTTGGAAATATCGTGCTTCGTGACAGACGTCATCTTGCTCAGGACGGACTTATTGTTGTTGTTGCAACTGTGGAGGCATCTGAGCAGATGCTTATCTCAGGTCCCGACATTATCTCCCGCGGGTTTGTGTATGTGCGTGAATCCGAGGAGCTTATGGATGAGGTGAAGGCTATAGCAAAGCAGATACTTGAGGAGACACTTGATGCAGGTGTTACCGAGTGGAATCAGCTTAAGGCTAACGTGAAGGACGGCCTTTCAAAATATCTCTATCAGAAGACCAAGCGTAAGCCAATGATCCTTCCGGTCATAATGAATGTATAGTCCCCCGGGTGGCCGGTGATGGACGGGATTGCTGTGTAGAGACGGGTTGTCACTTTCTTGAAAGAAAGTGACACAAAGAACTTTATACTGTGTAGCCATATAGGATAACTGTATTTTCAGTATGCAAGGCACTATACATTGCCTTGCGACTAATAGGCATACAAAGTGAGTGCAGATGTCGAATTTTCACCTCGTTAAATTCGACGGTTAAAGATTGCTGTGATAACGGTAAGCTGTACGTAATACTACAGAGATTTAGGAATAAGGATATGTAGTATCTTCTTTGTCTCGTCTTTTTATAAAAGTTTTTGGAGGAGGGGTGCGGGGAACGTCCCTTTTTCCAAAAAGGGGGTTCCCCGCAAAAAACAAACATAAATAGGAGAATATAAAAATGATTCGTCATATAATTCTTTGGAAGCTGAAGAGTGAGATACCTGCGGAGAAGGTGCCTGAGGTAAAGGCGGGTATCAAGAATGCGCTTGAGGCTCTGCCTGAGGTGATCGATGGGCTTATTTCCCTGAAGGTGCACACCGAGGGACTTTCCACATCTACCTGTGATCTCATGCTTGAATCCGAGCTTCGTGATGAGGCGGCACTTGCAGAGTACAAGGATCATCCTGCTCACGTTGCGGTTGCGGATGGATTTGTAAGACCGAATGTTGAAGTGAGACTTTGTCTCGATTTTGAAGCATGAGTATTATGAAAAAGCCCGAGCTTCTTTCCCCTGCGGGGAATCTTGAAAAGCTGAAGGCAGCGGTGCTGTACGGAGCGGATGCCGTATATCTTGCAGGAAAAAGATTCGGAATGAGAGCCGCTGCCGACAATTTTACCGATGATGAGATGATCGAGGGGATCACCCATGCTCATGAGCATGGTGTAAAGGTGTACATTACCCTCAATGTAATGCCGAGAACGAGTGAATACGAGGCTCTTGCGAAATACATTCGCTTTCTCTCTGACGCTCACGCCGATGCGGTTATCGTTTCCGATATCGGAGTAATGGAGCTTGTACGTGAGGTGGCTCCCGATATGGAGCTTCATATCTCAACTCAGGCAAGCGCAGTATCTGCACAGGCTGTACGGGCATGGAGCAGATTCGGTGCTACCCGTGTGGTCCTTGCCCGAGAGCTGACACTTGATGAGGTGAAGACTATTCATGCGGCTGTTCCCGACGTGGAGATAGAGTGCTTTATTCACGGATCTATGTGTGTAGCCTACAGCGGACGCTGTCTTCTTTCACAGTATTATGTGGGCAGAGATGCAAACCGTGGTGCTTGTGCTCAGCCTTGTCGCTGGGAATACAAGACTGATTTCGGGTTCTCTGAGGTGAAGCGTCCCGATCAGGTGCTCACAGCAGAGGAGCATCCCGAGGGTACGTTTATAATGAGCTCAAAGGATCTTTGCATGATAGAGCATATACCCGAGCTTATTGACGCAGGGATCACGTCCTTCAAGATCGAGGGGCGTATGAAAAGCGCATATTACACGGCGGCTGTGACAAATGCGTACAGACTTGCCATTGATGCGTATCTGCGTGATCCCGAGGGGTATGAGTACGATCCCGCATATCTTCGTGAGCTTGAATGTGTCAGTCACCGTGAATATGATACGGGATTCTTCTTCGATCGTCCAATGGATGATGCAAAGGTCACGTATATTCCCGGATACATACGTGAGAAAGCGTATTTTGCCACGGCTGTTGCAGCTTCTGCGGCAGGTGAGCCGGCACTGTTTATTCAGCGAAATAAGGTGAGCGTGGGTGAGAGGTGTGAGCTTTTGTCTCCCGGAAAGGTCGGAGTCGGGTTTACTGCTGACGAGATGTATTCAGACAAGATGGAGCCCATCGAATCCGCACCACATCCCGGAATGCTCTTCTATGTGCGTGTGCCGTATGATGTTCATACAGGAGATATTATCAGAGGTGCGGACTGAGGAGGCTTCCTTGGGAACTTTTTGAAAAAAGTTCCCAAACCCTCAAAAACTTTATACTGTGTAGCCATATAGTATTACTGTAATTATTATTATGTAATGCAACGTGTGCTGAGAGATTGCTTTCTCCGTAACAAGCAAAAAGCAAAAAAAGGAGTTACTGATGATAGATATACTTAAGGCCATATTCCTTGGTATTGTCGAAGGAATAACGGAATGGCTTCCCATAAGCAGTACGGGACATATGATCCTTGTAAATGAGTTTATCGGGGATAAAGGCAGCTTTTTTGAAACTGATGTGTTTCTGTATGTGATCCAGCTCGGAGCGATCCTTGCTATAGTGACGCTGTACTTCAAGAAGCTGAACCCATTCGCACCGTCGAAATCCCCGACGGAAAAGCGTGCCACATGGGATATGTGGTTCAAGGTCGTAGTGGCGTGTCTTCCTGCAGCAGTGATCGGTCTTTTGTTCAATGATTACATGGATAAGATCGAGAATGCGTGGGTGGTAAGCTCTATGCTCATCCTTTACGGTATAGGCTTTCTTCTTGCCGAAAGACGCAGAGCACAGGCAAAGGTGACTGATATAAACGGACTTACATATAAAACAGCACTTCTTATCGGTGCATTTCAAGTGCTGTCCATCGTTCCCGGAACATCACGCTCGGGTGCTACTATCCTTGGTGCCATAATCCTCGGACTCTCCCGAGAGGTGGCGGCTGAGTTCTCCTTCTTCCTCGCAATTCCCGTAATGGTGGGAGTAAGCGGACTCAAGCTTGTTACAAATGATTACGCAATGAATACCACAGAGTGGGTGATCCTCGCCGTGGCTATGGTCGTGGCGTACGTTGTGTCACTTATTGCCGTAAAATTCCTTACGGGATACGTGAAAAAACACGATTTCAAAATATTTGGTTGGTACCGCATCGTGCTTGGAATAATAGTTCTCGGATATTTCTCCGTAGAGCTTCTAGTGAAATGATATGAATGAGGGAATTTTTGAAGAAAGATTAAAAACTGTCTGCTTTACCGGACATCGAACATTGCCTGCGGAAGAAGAGCTTAACGGTATGATAGGCGTGGTTGATACCATGATCACTACCGCATACTCTCATGGATACCGTATTTTCATTACGGGTGGTGCAGTTGGGTTTGATACTCTTGCCGCATGCCGTGTGATCGTGGCGCAGAAAAGACTCGGTGATATAAAGCTGAGGCTTGCTTTGCCTTGCCGTAACCAGACGGAAAAGTGGACCCGTGTCGAGGACCTTGCCCTGTATAAGAGGATAATGGGTTATGCGGACAGAGTCGATTATATAACCGATTTTTACACAAAAACATGTATGCTTGAGAGAAATCGATTTATGGTTGACAGAAGTGCTCTTTGCATTGCGTATTGTACAAGGCAAAAGGGCGGCTCCGCTTATACGGTAAATTATGCAAAAAAAGAGGGCCTGGGTGTAATAAACATAGGCGATAGCTCTTATTCTGCGTCGGAATTTGTTAAATTCAAGAAATTTTGCGAAAGTGAGGATCAGTAAATGAGCAGTATGAAAAATCTCAAGGAAGAGCTTATATACTGGGATATATTTCCGAAGGTGATTCCTGCTGGCAGAGAAGTGGAGATAACCATAAAGCCCATCAACGCACATTGGCGTATAATAAATGAAGAAAACGAAAGTGACTTTTTTGTGGAGATGCTTGGTACCGAGGACGGTGAGTACAGGAATTATCCCGACCGCGGGAACAACAAGACAGTTCCCGTCAAGGCCATCGGTGACGGTACATTTACCATAAAGTACACGTTCCCCAAGGAACAGGAGTATTTCCTCCGTCCGAGAAGAGCGTCTGACAACTGGAGAATGACACAGCTCAGCGTATATGCTATAAATGAGGATCTTGTGGGACGTTATCCTTTTGTGGGAGATCTTCATATGCACACCAGATGCTCCGACGGCTCTCAGATGCCTGAGATCGTGTGCGCAAACTACCGCAAGCACGGCTATGATTTTACCGTTATCTCCGATCACGGACGGTACTATCCTTCTCTTGATGCCATTGAGCACTACAAGGATCTACCTCTTGACTTTCTGATCGTTCCCGGCGAGGAGGTGCATATTCCCCTGTGGGGCGGGCTTGTCAATGATATCCACATCGTAAACTTCGGCGGCGGTTATTCCGTAAATGCACTGGTGAAGGAATCAAACCACGTTATATATGCGGGTGATTCCGTGGAGAGACGCACATACGATTTCCCGAATCCCCCCGACAGTGTGACGATGGAGGTGCACCGTAGCGCTATTCTTGAGCTTGCCAAAACTCTTGATATTCCCGAGGGCATCGAGCCCTATTCATACGCTTGTTGCGTATGGGTGTTCAACCATATCAGAGCAGGCGGCGGTCTTGGGATCTACTGCCATCCGTATTGGCTTGACGATATGTATCAGGTTCCTGAGACTCTTAACGATTACATTCTCAGAACACAGCCCTTTGATGCTTTTGAGGTGCTTGGCGGTGAGAGATACTACGAGCAGAACGGGCTTCAGACTCAGAAGTATTATGATATGAGAGCCAAGGGGTATGATTTCCCCATCGTGGGAAGTACGGACAGTCACAATTCCTTTGAGACCTCACCCGGTGCGTATGTAGCGTCTACCATGGTGTTCTCACCTGCGAATACGACGAAGGATCTGATAGATTCCGTCAAGGCGAAGTATACCGTTGCGATCGACGGTATCAGCGAGGAATTCCGCCTCGTGGGTGACTTCCGACTGTCTAAGTACGCCTGCTTCCTCCTGAAGAATTTCTTCCCACTCCACGATGAGCTTTGCTTTGAGGAGGGACGTGCCATGCGTGAGTACGTCAACGGCGATGAGGATGCCGAGACGGTGCTGAGACTGATCGCTCCGAGAATGAAGAAGCAGAGAGAAAAGTATTTTTTGTTCTAAGTTGATTGAATAATATAATGCGAGGGAGGGTGCTTTTTGAAAAAAGCACCCTCCCTCGTACTCCCACCCGCAAAAACTTTAAATATGTAACACAAGCACTTGCCTTTTTGAAGCTTTTTGGAAGGGGGTCACGGGGGAACCTTTTTCTTGAAAAAGGTTCCCCCGTGTGCATGCCAATTATTTCTCTGCATTCATTATCATCTGAGCAAGCTCTGCTTTTGCTGCTTCGATGATTTTGGAGTCATCGGTGTAGTTCAGTACACCTGTGGTAACTTTGGAGAGTACCTTTGAGACTTCCTCACGGCCGTACAGCTTCTCAGCCATGGTCAGATACTCGAAGTCCTCGATACCGTCACGGATATACTCCATACGGAGTGAGCCGATAGGCCCGTAGATGCCGAATCTGTGACCGGCGTACAGGAGCAGTCCGTCACCGCTGTAGAAATCGTTGTCGGAGGTACGCCATTCGGAGCCGGTCCAATAGTTCACAGCCCAGTACAGACATCCGTCGATGTCATACATGTACTGC
>SVQM01000056.1 GCA_015065335.1 Oscillospiraceae bacterium
AATCCGTACCGGCTACGCCTTGCCACCTTCCCCCACTGGGGAAGGCTTACTTAAGTGGTTACCGCATTTGCGGTAGCAGGGCAAGTGATGCAAGTGATAGAATGCCGGTGCGTCTTTAGATGCTTGCTGGTAATAGCCCCTTATAGGGGCAGAGCAAGCCTCCGGCTAAGCCGGAGGTCATGACTTGATGACATAAAAAAGGGAGTCCGAAGACTCCCTTTAATTTTGTTGTTTTCAGGAAATACCCGCCTGGCCGGGGATCTTGTAAGCATCCTCAAGGCTTACATTAACCTTGTGAGCTTCCTCAAGCTTCTTATAATCAGCCTCATATGCCTCAGCAGTCATAGTATTGTCTACATCTACCTGCCACTTGATAAGGCCGTCGCCTACATAGTATACGATATAGATAACTTCGCTTGTACCGGTCGCACCGTTAGATGCAGAGTTGTAATCACCTGCAGCACGGTCTGCGGAGAACAGCCAATCAGAAAGCTCCTCAACGGGAAGACCTGTCTTGGTTTGGTTCTCGTAAAGTCCACCGGTCTCATGTGCGGAGCTGTCATCACTGTACTTCTCAGCCAGTGCCTTAAATGAAGCCTCGCTCTTATCGCCTGCTTCGAACTCCTTGATGATGTTGTCACGCTCTTTATTGATATCATCACCTTCAGATGCGCTCAGTGCGATAACGAGGACATCCTTTGTGAGGTATTCCTCGATGTAAGGATCCTTTGTGATAAGGTATACGGTATACTTACCGGTAGAGTTATCCTCAGATACGAAGATATCCTTAGCCTGGTCACGATCCGTATCAAACGCAAACTTCAGGAAATCGTTGGTCTGGTCGTTGGAAGCACCCTCAGCAACAGTTGCCTTGAGTGAAGTCTCAACGTTTTCAGCCTTCTTCTTTTCATCAGTCTCAGACTTATAAACCTCATCCTCAAGGTACTTCTTTACCTCGGTGTTGAAGATCTCAAGAGCCTTGTCGGGCTCAGCTCTCATTTTATCTGCGAGAGCATTTGCAAGGGCAAGAGCTTCCTTCTTCTCGGCGGAAAGCTCTTCTTCCTTTTTCTCGGTAGTTGCAGCAGTGGTACCGCTTGTCTCATCGGATGCGCTTGCGGCAACATCGGTCTCAGGCGCACTTGTACCTGCTACGGGCTCGGTAGTCTCGGTAGCGGGAGTGGTCTCGGGTGCAGAAGTAGCTGCGGTAGTGGTTGTGCTTGCCTCAGGCTGCTTTGCGGTAAAGGAATATGTTACATAATCGATAACCTGGAAGTCAGCCTTATGCTCATTAAGATGCTTTTCCCATTCCTCCTCAGTGAACTCATAGGTTTCCTGAAGGTGTGCGGAATATGCAGCAGCGAGCTGATTCAGCTCGATAGCCTTGCGGATATCATCCATGCTTACGCCGTGACCGTACATGTTACGGAGGTAGAAATCCTCACTTCCGCCGTACTGCTTGGAATAAGTTTCGATATTAGCCTTGATGGTGTCGATAGCCTCATCAATGTGCTCACGCTCATGGTCATCAAGCTCAAAGCCTGCTGCTTTTGCAGCCTCACACAGAGTAAGGATCTGCTTTACCTGGGGAACGGTGTAGCTTTCCATGATAAAATCAAACCATGTCTTGTTAGAGGTGTATGTCTGATCCTTCAGGTTCTTCTGAAGATCAACACCCATCTGCTCCATGGAGGAGGACATATTCTGATAGCTGGAGTTGAAGTAGTACGACATCATTGCATTGTTGATCTCGTAGTTTTCGGAGGATGCGGATATGGTGTTTCTGTAGTAATATCCGTCTTCTACCACCTTATTATAAACAATGACACCGATAAAGAGTGCCATTACAAGCACCATGCAAATTACGGAAATAGTAGTTTTCTTTTTTGCCGCGCTGTTTGCCTTCTGGGCCTTTGCAGAGGGTGCTGCTGCGGAAAATCCGTCATTTGCGGGCTTGCGAGAATTTTTTTTGCTTCCCATCTTAAATGAGACCTGCCTTTCATAATATTGTAGGGCAAATGCCCCTGAAATTCAAATGCTTATGATATTATATCACATCCGAAATAATTTTTCTACCCCTAAACACTATTTTTTACAAATAATAATCGATTTCTTTTGTAAAATTTGAAAAAATACTGTTATTTGAGGTAATTTCTTATAAAAACAATCAGGTATTTGTTGTTTTGGGGATATGATTCAAAAGAGATACCTCGCCGAATACGGCAAAAGGTATCTCTTTTCCAGGATCATTTATGCTTTTACGGGAATTTTTGCATCAAATGCAGGCATAAGCTGCAGTTTGAATAGGTTTGCCTTGTGCTTTCTGTCGATGAGCTCTTTTTTAGCGGCATCTGCGATCTCGCCCGTGCGGATGTACACATCAAGCTCTGCGTAGGTGAATCCGAGATTCTCCTCATCTGTCTTTCCGCAAAGACCGTCGATGGGTACTTTTTCTACAAGCTCATGAGGCAGTCCGAGAAGGTGTCCTATCTTTTTGACCTCTGTTACGGTGAGATTGCTCATGGGAGAGAAATCTCCTACGGAATCGCCGTATCTTGTGGAGTATCCCACATAATCCTCGGAGAGATTGCAGGTATTACAAACTCTGCCGTTACAGCTCTGTGATACTGCATAAAGAGTGGACATCCTGATTCTCGGAGGGAGGTTTTGTACAGACTGTGCAGTTACATCAAGCTCCTTCGGCATATTATTTAGGACACCGTCAACTGCATCCTTGATATTGACAACATAGTGCTTTATACCGAGATGGTTTACAAGCATATGTGCCTTATCGATGTCGTGCTGTTCACCCTGAGGCATCAGTACTCCGATAACACGATCTTTACCGAGAGCCTCAACGCAAAGTGCTGCCGCAATAGAGCTGTCCTTACCTCCGGATATTCCGATAACAGCATTACATCCGGGACCGTTCGCCTCAAAAAAATCTCTAATCCACTGTACGCACGCATTTTTTGTCGCAAGTGCATCAAACATCAGAATTTACCTCCAAAAAGCTTATTTTAATTTAACGTTTACCTGACACATCTTCATCGTAAGAAGTGCGGCATTATGGCTGTCCTCTGTAACTCCTGCACAACAAGCTGCGTCAACGCTAACCTTTGTTTCAAGGAAGTTAGCCTTCATGAGGATCGCATTGGATACTACGCAGATATCGGTACAAAGCCCGATAAGCTCGATCTCGATGTCACAAGGATCATAATTTTCTTTTATATATTCGGGAAGCTCGGTGGATCCGAAGGTGGGCTTTTCAATAGATTTAAACTTCTTTTTGTCCAGAGCCGTCTGAACCTTTGCGTCAAGCTTCCATCCGTCAGTACCCTTGATACAGTGAGGTACGGGGAGATTCTTACCCTCTTGCGTATCCATATAATTTTCGGGATGAGTATCATAGGTGACGATAATATCGCCATCATGCTCCTCGATCTTTTTTACTACGTTATCAACGATTGCTACGGCGGCATCACTGCCGAGCGCACCGTCAACGAAATCTTTTTGCATATCGACGACTATCAAAATCTTTTTCATTTTACCATCTCCTTTTTTAGTATTGTAACACAAAGCGGAGGATTTATCAATACATCCAAAAGAATGGAAGATTAAAAAAGATCGATCTTTTTCGCAAATCCGTGAGGCTCTCGTCGATATGGATCGATCAAAAAGAAAAGCTGATTTACCGTTTTAAAACATTAACATCAACTTGACACTATTATCCGACACCCGCATAGTCAAAAAACGCATAAAAAGCAATAACCGGAAGACAGTAAACCTTCCGGTTATTATTTCTCAATTCACTCATTCAATTATTTTGCAAGAAATCTCTGAATGGCAAAGCCCCCAAGAAAGAAGATTTCTCGGGGACTTTGTTTAAGATTTGTGTGGTGGGCCATCAAGGACTCGAACCTTGGACCGACCGGTTATGAGCCGGTAGCTCTAACCAACTGAGCTAATGGCCCGAAATTTATTCGGCTCTGTTAATTTTATCACAAGTGAGTACTCTTGTCAATACTTTTTCAGCCGGCTTTGGGAATTTTTATCGCAAAATCCACCCAAAATCTATCATCATCGCAAAATTCTCCCGAATTTTACAGCTTTTATCCTCTGCTTTTTATTATCTTCATTCGTGAGAATTCCTCACGTTCCTTTTCCTCAAGAACTGCGCTGATCTCACAGATGGTAGCTTCTGCTTGTGGAATTATGATATTTTTCAGTGCCTTAGCACGTTTTTGAGTCTTTTTAATGGCATCCGCAAGTCGGTACACACTGTTTTCCACCTCTGCCATGACTGCTGTAAGCTGTTTTACCTCGGCAAATCTGAGATATGCCTCATCCAGAGCAGAATTTGAATTTGCAAGCCCGTACGGCGGTATTGCCGACATTGTTTTATCACATTCCACAATCGGTATCTCAACTCCCATGACACTGCGGTATCTGATGGAAAGGCTGTCATCAAACGGGACATCCTCTGCAAGATCTCTGCGGACACCTCCCGTGATATTTGCACGCTGCAAGGCGGAATACGCCGCACCGAAGGTGGAATCTATCCTACCGTGGAGATCTGTCGCAGTATCTATGAGTTGCATCATCTCACGGATGAGGATATTGCGTTTTTTGTCAAGCAGCTCATATCCTGTACGGGCAAGCTCAAGCCTTTTTTTCTCGGCCAGAAGATTGCCCTTGGTCGGTGCGATCTTTGCCATAAACCTTACCCCTTGTAATATTTGTCAAGTATTTCATCTTCGATCCTTGCAAGCTCATTTCGAGGCAGAGCTGACAGTACTTCCCAACACAGATCGAGAGATGTCTCCATTGATCTGTATTCATCCGGTCGCTGTGCAAGTATTCTCCTCTCAAAAAGTCTTCCGAACTCAAGATATTTTTTATCATCTTCAGACAATTCCTCCTCACCGATGACCGATGCAAGAGAACGAGCTTCCATCACCTTTGCATAGCAGGCGAAAAGCTGACCTGAAAGTGCCGAATGATCCTCTCTTGTAAATCCCTGACCGATACCGTCCTTCATAAGACGTGAAAGGGAGGGGAGGACCGATACGGGGGGATATATTCCGTTCATTCCGAGTGCTCGGTCGAGAACGATCTGTCCCTCTGTGATATATCCTGTAAGATCGGGAACGGGATGAGTGATATCGTCACCGGGCATGGTGAGTATGGGAAGTTGAGTTACGGAGCCTTGGCGTCCGCGCACGATACCCGCACGTTCAAACAGAGACGCAAGATCGGAATAAAGGTATCCGGGGAAGCCTTTTCTTCCGGGGATCTCACCCTTGGAGGAGGAAAATTCACGAAGTGCCTCTGCGTAGGATGTCATATCGGTCATGATAACGAGAACGTGCATATTTTCCTCATAGGCGAGGTATTCCGCAGCGGTGAGTGCACATCTCGGAGTGAGGATCCTCTCAACGATGGGATCGCTTGCGAGATTGCGGAACATTACAACTCTGCCCGACGCACCGGATGAAGCAAAACTGCGGCGGAAATATTCAGCGACGTCATTCTTTACACCCATTGCCGCAAAGATGATACAGAAGTTTGTGTCATCCTCTCCTGCAAGACGTGCCTGCCGTGCGATCTGTGCGGCGAGCTCATTATGACTCATTCCCGAGCCGGAGAATATGGGAAGCTTTTGTCCTCTTATGAGGGTTATCATTACATCAATGGATGATATTCCCGTACATATATAGTTTCTTGGATATGTTCGTGATACGGGATTGATCGGAAGTCCGTTTATACTGCGACGCACACCCGAATATACCATACCTTTGCCGTCAGCAGGTCTGCCTGCACCGTCGAACACACGTCCGAGCATCTCACGGGAAAGAGGCAGTTCGATGGGATGACCGAGAAATCTTGTTTTCGTATTGTCGAGAGAGATCCCTGCCGTGCCTTCGAATATCTGGATCACGGTACGTTCTTCGTCCATTTGGACAACTCGTCCTTGACGCACCGTACCCGAATCCGTTCGGATCTCAGCCATTTCTTCGTTCTTTATGCCGGGGATCCTTTTCAGAACCAAAAGCGGTCCCGAAATCTCCGTGGCACCCTTGTAATCTATTATCATAACTAAATCCTTTGAGGCGGTATATGACCGCAATCTTTTATCTTACTTTTTCCAGAGCCTCATCTATCTCACGAATGTATTCGTCGAATTTCGTGAGGTCATCGTTAGGGATGTCATATTTCATTCGGTTCAGCTTTTCGAACAGTCCGAGTCTCTTTATCTGAGAGATGGGGACAGCCGAGGAGATGAGCTTTGCGGCACCGTCGTGCAGATGAAGTATGACCTCCATCATACGACGCTGCTTTTCAAGAGGAACGTAGGTATCATCCTTATGAAAAGCATTTTGCTGCAAGAACCCCTGACGGATCACCGCCGATGTTTCAAGGATCAGCTTTTGGTCATCGGGAAGCACATCCGCACCGATAAGCTTTACTATTTCCATGAGACGATCCTCTTCACCGAGAAGGTGAGACACACGTCTCTTGTACTCAAGGAATCTGTCTCCTCCGTGCGCATCGAACCAATCCTCAAGATCCACTCCGTATTCGCTGTAGCTGAGGATCCAGTTAATTGCAGGATAATGTCTTGCATATGCGAGAGATTTATCGAGAGCCCAGAAGGTCCTTACGAATCTTTTTGTATTCTGTGTTACGGGCTCGGAGAAATCAGAACCCTGAGGAGATACTGCACCGATTATGGTGACGGAGCCCTCCTTGCCGCCGAAGGATACGGTCCTTCCGGCACGCTCGTAAAATTCCGAAAGTCGTGAGGGCAGATATGCGGGAAATCCTTCCTCAGCAGGCATTTCCTCAAGTCTGCCGGAGATCTCACGGAGAGCCTCAGCCCAACGGGAGGTTGAATCAGCCATTATCGCCACGTGATAACCCATATCACGATAGTATTCTGCAAGGGTGATTCCTGTATAGATGGATGCCTCACGTGCTGCAACGGGCATATTTGATGTGTTTGCAATAAGACAGGTGCGCTCGGTCATGGGCCTGTTAGTCCTCGGGTCGATGAGAGATGAGAATTCATCAAGCACCTGAGACATTTCGTTGCCTCTTTCACCGCACCCCACGTAAATGATGATATCGGCATCGCACCATTTTGCGAGCTGATGCTGAGTCATGGTCTTTCCGGTACCGAATCCTCCGGGAACTGCGGCTGTGCCTCCCTTTGCCACAGGGAAAAGAGTGTCGATTATTCTCTGTCCCGTAATAAGGGGGACTGTCATTGGGAGACGCTCCTTCACGGGGCGGGGCGTGCGGATGGGCCAGCGATGAGCAAGGAAAAGCTCCTTTTCCTCGCCCGATGGTGTACGAAGTGTTACTACAGGTTCGGTTATGGTATAGTATCCGTCAGGAGCAGTACGTATGACCTCACCCGATACATCGGGTGGGACAAGAGAGCGATGAGTCACCGAATCTGTCTCATGCACCTCCGCTATGATGTCTCCACCGTAAAGATAGTCTCCCACCTGAGGGATAACTTTAGTTTCCCATTTTTTATCCTCGGGGAGAAGCGATACCTTTGAGCCTCTTGAGATGAAAGCTCCGTCGATCTTTTCAAGCTCGGAGAGAGGTCTCTCGATGCCATCGAATATATTGTTCATGATACCGGGGCCGAGCATGATGCTCATAGGCGCACCGGTACCCTCAACAGGCTCACCGAGCGAGAGTCCTTCTGTTTCCTCATACACCTGAATTGTGGATACACCTCCGGACAGACCTATGACCTCTCCGATAAGGCGGGATCTTCCTACATAGACCATCTCCATCATGAAGAAGCCCGAGCCTCCTGCGGTAACTACGGGACCGCTTATTCCTTTTATAACAGAACACGCCATAATAAAACCACCCTTAAACTACGGATAGACCAGATTCTTTTGTGAAATCCTCTCTTGCAAGGAGGAGCCGTGAATCAAGAGTACAGTCAAGCTCCATTTCATCACATACACCGAGGACTCCGCCTATTTTCACGGCGGGATCGGCGCATACCGGAATCCCGGTAACAGATTCAAGAGACTGCGCCATCTCCATGTCAAAGTCCCCCACGTGAAGCTTACAGGCATTACAGCCTTCCATACGTTCTGCAATAAGCTCTGCATCACGCACAAGAGCATCCTTGTAATCTGAGGTGGTACGGTATTTTATGAGACGTTCTTTTATCTCTGAAAACACCTCATCTGTTATAGCCTCACGACGGTCGATGATGACCTGACGTATCTCCGATTCATCGTGAGCAACATTTTCCGCACCGATCCTCTCTGCCTTTGCGTTTTCACGACGACGGTGAGTATCTGCATATCTTTGAAGCTCTGATCTGTATTCTCTGAGAGCCGCATCTCCCGCACGGTCGATCTCACGGATCATTTTCTGTGACTTTTCCTCTGCGGCACTGTATACCGTGTTGAGGAAGGTCTCGATTTTTTTATCAGCCATTGTAATGTTGTCTCCTGAGTTTCTCTGTATCACACATTTATACCCACGGCCTCACGCACATATCTGAGCATGGCGTCGCTTACACCCGAGCCGCCGTGACGATCGGGGATCTCAACGATAAGCGGTCTCGGACGGGTCAATTTAAGATGATATATGTCGTCACGGCAAAGAGACACCAGCTTTTGTGTAATAAGGATAACGCCTGTATCCTCCATATCCATTGCCCGAAGAAGAGATGCACGGACCTCTTCTTCTTCATGGATGACCTCACCCGGAATACCGGCAAGGCGCATTCCCACAACGGTGTCTACATTGTCGCTGAGAAGGTAGAATCTCATGGCTCAGACTTTTGCAAGGATCAGGATGGATACAAGGAGTCCGTAAAGTGCAATACCCTCGCCGAGTGCTACGAAAATGAGGGCTTTACCGAAAGCCTTGGGATCCTCGGAAGTAGCACCGATTGCGGCAGGCGCACCTGCGGCAACTGCAATACCGCCGCCGATTCCTGAAAGTCCGGTAACTATCGCAGCGGCAATATACGCCATTCCTTCGGCGAATCCGCTGTCTGTGCCGGCTTCAGCCTCGGTTTCGGACTCAGTAGCTCCGATGGCCTCAGTGTTTTCCGCAGGCTCAGCGGCTGCAGAGGGAAGTGCCGCTGCACCGATACAGAGAACTGCGGCTGCGGCAACGAACATACACATCTGACGAACGACCGCACTCTTTGCGGATGTACCGTTTCTGTGAGTGCGGACAGCATAGGTCACTGTTGCGATGAGCACCGCAAAGGGTGCAAGCATAAGAAGTGTTGTAAGAAATGTTATCATGATAATATCCTCCGTTTTTTGTTTTTGCGAGCCTCCTGAGAAGAGGGCAAACTGTGTTTTTTCTATATTCTTATTTCTGTATTTCCGAGGAGATACGTGTGTTTTACCGTTATTACTTCTTTCCCACGGGAGTAAACGCACGTCCGCCGCCTTCAAAGAAACGGCTGAACATCTCGTAGAATTCGAGCCTGAGCACCTGTATCGCTACGAGAAGTCCCTCAAGGGCGCTGACGATGACGTTACCGATAATAACTATTGCGATGTATCCTACACCTGAAGTCATTTCCGCCAGAGTGAATACCACCATCATCATACCTGCGTGAACAAGCACGAAGGCACCTACACGAAGGAAGGACATAGTGTTGGTAACATAAGAAAGACAAGTCTCAAAAAGCTCGAAGAAGCTCTGTGCGATGTAGTTGCCCCATTCAAATCTGCGAAGATGCTCACGTTCACCGCATACAAGCATTCCGAGAGGCTCCTTCAGGAATATGAGAATAAGAGGCAGTACGATAAGCAGGAGAATATACGCCGTGCTCATAATGCTCATTCCGAGGAAAAGATCGCACACAAGGCCTGAGGCAAGTGAAACGTAAAACACAAGTCCGGGGAGCCCGTTTGCACCGAAAAACAGATTTTCGGGATCACGTCTTTTGATGCACACGAAAATATTTATGAGCATGGCGGTCGCCACAAGCACAAGACCTATTCCCACGGCTGCATAGATTATCATGTTGGTGGTGGCAGGCTCCATTACCTCGATGGGCTTTTCTTTCCAGCCGAACAATTTCTCATATACGGGATCGAGCACGTGCTCAAATCCGAATACCGATCCGAATACACATCCAAATATTGCCGAGGAAATACCGCATCTCATAAGGATCGGTCCGATAGCCATTCCCATGAATTTCCACATTACAAAGCCTGCGGCAGATACAAGAAGCCCCTGTCCCAGATCTCCGAACATTACTCCGAAAAGAATAATGTAAGTGAATGCAACAAAAGGAGTGGGATCCACATCCTTGTAGGATGGCATTCCGTACATATCCACAAACATCTCAAAGGGACGTGTAAGCCACGAGTTTTTCAGCTTTACGGGAGGGTTTGCATCTTTGGCAGAGCTTGCGCTGTCTGCCGATACATCCACTCCCTCAAGTGCGGACAGCTCTCTTATGAGTTTTTTGCTCTCGTTTGACGGTACCCATCCTGCAAGAACGAATTTATCGTCGTAGGTTGCGGCGTATTTTTGCATATCTGCAATATCGCTCTCCAACTCCAATGCTGCAAAAAGAGATGAGATCACAGCCGATTTCTCTGACCACAGCCTGTTTGCTTCGTTTTCGGCATCGGCAATAGCCTTTTCGGTCTTCACTATATCATTTTTCAGGATCTCGTACCGTGTTTCGACAGTCATGTCGGATTCGGGAACGAAGAGCCTCTCAAAATGAAGCACCGAGAGGATTCTGTCCATTTCCTTTGAGTAGGATTTGGGAGAGAAGATAACACAGTAGGTAAATCCCTCCGCCTCGGTACATTTGAAGGCAAACATCTTGCCCTCACGGTCTCGTTCCTCAAACATGGAAAAGCAGGTCTTTGGCATTCTGCCGAATCTCACCGAGGTGTATTCCAGTGCGAGAAGCTCCTTCATATTAAGGGAAAGTCCCACAAAGTGAGACAGCTTTTCAGCTTTTACGTTGATCTCGGCGAGGCTTTTTTTGTGATCCTCGATCATACCCGAAAGCTCACCCATTACCCTTGCAAATCCGTCTGCCTCTCGGATAAGAAAATCCTTGTCGTCGGTGAGGACGGGCTCTGCCGCAGGATCAAGCTCTGCACCTGCGGGAAGCGCAGATATGAGTCTTTCCTTTGCTGCCTCCCAAGGGTTTTCTCTGCTCATTGGTGAAATGTTATCATTTGCCTTGTACAGTGACAACGCATCCTCCGGTTGGAACTGACCGGAGCCACCGGTCAGTCTTGCCACAGTACCGAACATGGACATGGGACCGGCTATATTTAAAAGCTTCATTGAAGCAACTGCCATAATGCTCCTTTCTTTTCGGGCGTCTGTCCGAAAAAACGATATTTATAATATCACAAGATCAGGATTACGATTTTTTATCCTCGGGAAGTATAAGAAGCTCCATTATCTCATTTGGGGTAAGACCGTACCTTATTCCTTCGACGATCTTTATTATATTTGATATCTCGATCTCCGATATATGAAGATAAGAGATCATTACCACTGTTGGATGAGGTGAGAAGTGGATCTCGTGCCAACATCTTTTGAGAAGGTATCTGTCTGCCAGCTCATCAATGCGGCGGCATCTGTCAAGCTCACTCAGCTTTTTTCTGAATGCCTTCATTTTTGATGCTTCCGCAAGTACTGAACCGGAATTTTCACACTGCGCAAGACGTACTGCGTTTTCCTTCATCACATTGCCGTGCGGTATGAGTGAGGTGCGGATATATTCCGGAGATGCTGAGCTGAAATAATCCTTCAGGCGAATAACCCGGATGAGATTTTGAAGATCTATCTTTGATATAAAAATATCCTTGAGGATATCTCGCTCATCCCCCGAAAGCCCGTTGTCTATAAGCTCGAAAAGAAGTCTGTAAAACTCCGAGAGAAGGGCATTTTCGTAGGTGACGAGCTCACCTGTGGGATGCCAGCCGAGCCTCTTCAGCACAGGATAAAATACAGATTCCTTCGTGGCCTCGAGCAGCTCCTCATAGGTCTGTGCACGTCCCATTACCGAAAGGTCAAGATGAAGCCTTCGGTCAAGGAATGGTGATGCGGAAAAAGACACGGCTTTTTCAATAATAGGAGACATCACCCGTGACAGTGTCTCTGAAATAAGCTCGATCTCCGTTGTGAGAAGGATATATTCCGCCATCTTTTCCCCTACCGACAACTCGTATCGGCAAAGTGAGCTGAAGTTTTCAAAATGTCTGTGACGAAGGATATCCTCAAGCTCCATGCGGTGAATGGATACGGCATCTCTGCCGTCCAGCAGATCCTTGTATGCGGGAAGATTACCAAGATACAACGCCGCTTCGGCTACTGATCCCTTTTGTGACAGGGCGGTGTAATCCTCCGTGGTGAGCCGTCTGCCGAACATAGCTCTTGTTTTCGACAGTATTGCCCCCGATGACATTGATGTGAGCAAAGACTCACCTCCTTGTTTTATTGAATGACCGTGAGTTTAAAGCTCACTCTTTATGATCCGTTCGGTGTAGGTGTCTACCCATTCGCTCTTTTTGTTTTTGTACAGAGCTTCCATGGCGGTACAGATCATGCCTGCATTTTTACGATATTCCTCGGTCTGGCTGATGCCGAGCTTTTCTGATTGCTCCAGAGCTTTTTTTGATGAATCGGATAACTCTTTTTTGAGAGCCTCCTCCATTTCAGCTTTCTTTTGTGCGATATTGGCGGCGGTATCCTTGCGGTGCTTTTCCGCTGCCGCAACAACCTCACGTGCTTTTCTGTCATTTTCGATTATTCTCTCTATCGCAGATGATTGCATGATATAACACCTCCTTTATGAATACGATAAATACCGTCTCACGGTATCGGAGACGGGGAAATACTTACGCAATATCAGCTATGGTTATTTTACGCCTGAAAAATTCATTAGTCAATAGCAAAAAGTGCAAAAAATAACAACAGTGCAGATATTTTTTGTGTACACAACCATGATATAACTTTCTGATGGCATAAAACGGCATAATTATAAAAATGTTGTGAAAGCCTTGTACTTCTCTGCAGTATTTGATATAATAAGATGATACCGCTTGATTTGCGGATTATATGAAATAAAATTTCTTACATAAACGGAAGGAAACCCAAAATGAAACTTTGTGAGCTCAAAAAAATCGTAGCAGACGGCGGTCTTGACGCCAAATTTTTTGCTGAATGCGGAATTTCCGCAGAAATGATGGACAATCACCGTGCACGAGTAATTGCGGCGGCTGATGAATTCGGCAAGCTGTACGATCCTGCAGGGGATAGAGAGGTATTCCTCTACTCTGTAGGCGGACGCAGTGAGATCTCAGGTAACCACACCGACCACAACTACGGCCGTGTTATTGCCGCATCCATCAACCTTGATATTATTGCGATCGCTGCAGCACGTGAGGACGGCGTTGTAGCGGTAAAATCCGAGGGCTTCCCCGAGGATGTTGTTGAGCCTTCTGCTGCTGATGCTCCCGATGAGGCGAAGTTCTTCACCTCTGCATCTATTATTGCAGGAATGGAGAGAGCTATGCTTGACGCAGGCTTTAAGGTAGGCGGCTTTGACGCATACACTACTTCGAATGTGCTGAAGGGCTCCGGACTTTCCTCCTCTGCGGCATTTGAGGTAATGATCGGTAATATCATTTCTCATATGTACAATGACGGCAAGGTGGACAATGTTGACATTGCTAAGATGGCTCAGTTTGCTGAGAACAAGTATTTCGGTAAGCCTTGCGGACTTATGGATCAGACTGCTTGTGCGGTTGGCGGGTTCATCACCATTGATTTTGCCGATCCCACTGCACCTGTTATCAATAAGATGGACTTTGACCTGAGTGCAAAGGGATATTCTCTCTGTATCGTGAACACCGGCGGAAACCATGCTGATCTGAATGCGGATTACGCATCTGTTCCTGCTGAGATGAAGGCTGTTGCCGCTGCATTCGGAAAGCCCGTGCTCCGTGGGCTTACTGCTGAGGATATCATCGCAAAGATCCCCTCTCTCCGTGAGACCGTAGGTGACAGAGCTATCATGCGTGCACTTCACTTTATCGCTGAGAATGACCGTGTTGCAGCTCAGGTTGCAGCTCTTGAGGCTGATGATACCAAGGCGTTCCTTGACGGTGTTATCGCATCCGGCAACTCCAGCTACAAGTATCTTCAGAATGTATTTACCACTAAGAATATCGAGGAGCAGGGGCTGTCTCTTGCGCTCTGTCTGACCGAGAACAAGCTTGCAGGCACAGGTGCAGCATGGAGAGTACACGGCGGCGGATTTGCAGGTACCATTCAGGCATTCGTTCCTACTGAGCTTGCTGAGGACTACCGTGCGTACATTGACGGTGTATTCGGTGAAGGCTCTTGCTATATCCTCTCCGTAAGACTTGCAGGCGCAACCCGCCTCGCCTAACCCGGCTGAGCCGGGAGGCAGGTATCGGCATTAGTTTGGTTGAAGGGTGAAGATAATCTCACGACATATACGGCTCAGCCGAGTGCGGCTTTCGCCTGCCCCACTGAGTGGGGATTCATACTTCGGCATAGCTTCGGTTGAAGGATAAAGTGGTCCCACGACCATAACCCCGATGATTTCTCCGAAACATCGGGCGAATACCGAAACAAGGGGAACACACAAACCTCTCCACCGTCGCACAAACTTCGTATGCGACTACCACGTCGCAAAAAGAATCCCCACCATAGCACCCATATAAATAATGCGACGAATCACACCACCCCAAGAAATAACCCCACCGCAAAGGGGGATCTTCAAGGGGGATGTGAACGTGA
>SVQM01000057.1 GCA_015065335.1 Oscillospiraceae bacterium
GGTGTGTACGACCTCATGGAGAGACTCGTTACCACATTCCCTCACCTGCTTCTTGAGAGCTGCTCAGGCGGCGGCGGACGCTACGATGCAGGAATCCTCTACTACTCACCTCAGGTATGGACCTCCGATAACACCGATGCCATCGACCGTGAGTTCATCCAGTTCGGTACATCTCTCTGCTATCCCGCACTGTCCATGGGATCACACCTGTCCCACAACTGGCGTTGTCAGGGCAAGGCAGGCTTTAAGGCGAAGGGTGACGTTGCTCTGTGGGGCTCATTCGGCTACGAGCTGAATCCCCTTAACCTCACCGATGAGGAGAGAGAAGTCACTGCCGAGATGATCGAGGCATACCACAAGTATTACGACGTTATCCACTACGGTGATCTCTACCGCCTTGAGTACCCCACCGATGATCCCTGCCGTGCTGTATGGATGTTCGTCAGTGAGGATAAGAGCGAGGCGCTTCTCACCGTAATGCAGAACCTGAAGCCCTTCGTGACCACCCACAACAACAGACTCCGTGGACTTGATCCTAAGAAGTTCTACCGTGTTGAGGGTACCGATGAGGTCTACTCAGGCGCACTTCTTATGAATAACGGCTATCAGACCACTCTCGGTGAGATCTGGCTCGGCGACAAGAGCTCACTTACCGTACACTTCGTAGAAGAAAAATAAAAAAGTTATAATTTGATGCAATAAAATGCCCTCCTTTCGGATTAACAGTATAGAGACGTGAGATCATGCCTCATGCTGACGAAAAGGAGGGTGTTTTTATGAAATTGCGGATGATCGGAATGTTTATTGCGACAGTGCTTTTGTTCTCTGTTGCCGCAAGTGTTTCGGCGTATGAAGTATACTTCAGTGAAGATTTTAGTTCTTTAGAAAAATTCACATCCAGATTCATTGGAGGAGCATGGTGTTTTTATGAAAATGAAGGGATCTGTGGGGGTGCTGATGCAAAGGCATTACAAACTCAAATCGACGACTTTCGTTATGGGAATTATTGGCCGAATTATGGGTATTTGACGTATGATATGACTATTACTCTTGTAGCTGTTGATGATCCTGAAAGCGAGAATGATCGATTTGTTAATTTGGTATACTGTAACGACAATCCTTGCCGTGCCGGACTTTCAGACGAAAGAATAATGATGTCATTCACGTATGATTTCCGGAATAAATGTTTTCGATTCACTCATGGATGGAATAACACGGATCCGGAATATCAGTTCATGGAACCTGTCTATATTGAAATAAGTGATGACATAACGGAGTATTATACCCTCGGTATGAGCGTGGAACATGACAGGATCAGATGCTTTTACAATGATACTCTTGTCTTTGATTATAAGGATACCGAGGGAAGATATCTGATCTCCAACAGTGAGAATTCTCCATTTCTGTTTTGGCAGGACGGTAACTGTGTACATATTACCAACATCAGCGTAGACCGTCCCGGGTATCTGCTTGAGCCTTCTTACCTGATAGGAGATGCAAACGGAGACGGAGGTGTTGATCTCAGCGATGTATCGCTTATGATGAAATATATTGCAAAATGGAAGGAGCTTGATATTAACGTATATGCCTCAGATATCGGAAGGGACGGCAAAGTTACACTTGCCGATGCCGCAGAGGTGATGAGATGTATATATGCAATCTAAGATAAGGAGGGCGTTTTTATGAAATTGCGGATGATCGTGGTAGCTCTTTGTGCGGTACTTCTTTTTGCGATGCCTGTGAGTACGGTATATGCGGGAGATTATTTCAGTGAGGATTTTTCTTTTCCGAATACTGTTCGTGAGCACGTGTTGTATTCACCGGGGTTCAGCTTTGGGTCAGACGGCGGACTTGTGGGTGGTGCCGAAGCAAAAACTATATGTACATACTTAGAGTGTGGTCATGAAAGAGAGCATTGTGGTTGTGTTCCTTATAATTTGTATCTTTCATGTGATTTTACCGTTACCCTTACAGCGGTTGATGATCCCGACAGTGAGAATGACCGTTTTTTGAATCTTGTATATCTTAATGAAAATCCTTTATACGCAGGATATGCGGATAAAGGAATACTTATGGCATTTACGTATGATTTCAGGGATGAATGCTTTCGCCTTGCTGACGGAGTAAATAATACCGATACTGAGAGTCAGCTCATGGAACCTGTCTATATTGAAATAAGTGATGACGGAACGGAGTATTATACTCTCGGAATGACTGTCGAGCGTGACAGAATCAGATGCTTTTTCAATGATACTCTTATCTTTGATTATACAGATACCGAAGGGAAATACCGGATCGCTTATAAAATTGAATCAATCATAGCCTTCTGGCAAGAGGGGAATTTTGTTCACGTTAAAAATTTCAGTGTGGATCATCCCGGGCATCTTCTTGAACCTTCTTACCTGATAGGAGATGCAAACGGAGACGGAAAGATAAATCTTTATGATATTGCCTTTATCATGAAGCATATTGCAAAGTGGAATATCGCTGTAAACATCGGTGCTGCTGATGTTAACAGAGACGGAAAAATAAATCTTTTCGATGCTTCTCATATGCTGAAGTATATCGCAGGCTGGGATCTGTAACAAATCAAAACACTCACTGATTTTCTGTGAGTGTTTTTTGCCGTGTATTGACAAAGTTTATCAAATGTATTACAATAGACGTGCTGTAATTACTATTATCAGGAGGAGAAAAAATGAAACTGAAACGAATATTCACAGCATTTCTGGCGGTAGTTCTTTTGATGATCTCCGTGCCTATGAGCATTTCTGCGGCAGGCGATTTTACTATCGAAGGCGGAGTTCTTACAAAGTACACCGGATCAGCAGAGAAGGTGACGATACCAAGCGGAGTAAAAAAGATCGGTGACATGGCATTTGCTTCCAACAACATTGTTAAGGAGGTAACGATCCCCGAAGGCGTTACCGAGATCGGCGAAAAAGCATTCAACGGATGCTACAAAATGGAGAAGGTGACACTTCCGTCATCTCTTACATCCATTGCTGCAAGAGCTTTCTACGATTGTAACAAGCTTGCGGGAGTAAAGCTTCCGGCGAAGCTTACTACAATAGGTGAGGGAGCTTTTATCGCATGCTACAAGCTTGGCAGCATTACGATTCCTGCTAAGACAACAAGCATAGGAGAAGGTGCTTTCCGCTATTGCATAGCACTTACTGCAATAAATGTTGAATCCGGAAACACCGTTTACGCATCCGAGGGTGGTGTGCTTTTCAATAAGGCGAAGACTACACTTGTAAAATTCCCCGAGGCGAAGAGTACGTCTTATACTGTTCCCGCAACAGTTACCGAGATCGGTGACGGAGCTTTCTTCTATACACAGGATATAATATCGATCACTCTTCCCGCAAAACTTACAAAGATCGGTAGCGAAGCATTTGAGTATTGTCAGAGCCTGAAGGAGCTGAAGCTCCCTGCGGGACTGAAGACCATTGGTGATGAGGCTTTCTACAGATGCAGTGCACTTAAAGAGATGAATATTCCGAAGGGAGTTACTTCAGTCGGTAAAGATGCATTCTGTTTCTGTGAAGAGCTTGTAAGTGTAACATTTCCCGACAGCGTGACCGAGTTCGGCAACTTTATGTTCTACGGATGTAAAAAGCTGAAGAATGTGACCTTGCCGAAGGGACTTACAGAGATCCCCGGAGATACGTTCTATGATTGCGAGAGCCTTACGGAGATCACTATCCCCGAATCTGTTACAAAGATCGGTTCTTCTGCATTCAGTATGTGTAAAAGCCTCAAGAGCATCACTATTCCCAAGAATGTAAAGGAGATGCACTATAACCCCTTTACATATTGCGAAAAGCTTGCTGAGATCAATGTTGATCCTGCAAACAGCAACTACAAGTCTGTTGACGGAGTAATGTATTCCAAGGATGGAAAGACACTCGTTGTTTACCCCGGCGGACGTCCTGTCTCAACCTTTGCAGTTCCCTCCGGAGTTACAAAGATCGGTGATTATTCTTTCGGTACCTGTAATAATCTTATCGGTATCGAATTTCCGAAAAGTGTAACCACCATCGGCTACAGAGTATTTTCGGATTGCCTGAGACTCGGTATTGTAAGACTTCCCGAGAATATAAATAAGCTTGATATAGGCGCCTTTGCTAATTGTGTAAATCTTAAAAAAATACTTATCCAAAACGGCTCTCTTACAATTTATGAGAGCACCTTCTACGGTGCAGAAAAGCTCAGGATATACTGCCCTGACGGTTCAAATGTAATGAAAGCTGCAAACGAGCTTGAGATCAAGTGCGAGCCTTACACAGGACAGGCACCGAAGCTTTCCATGTCGGGTGACATCAACCTTGATGATAAGGTGAATCTCGGAGATGCATCTGAAATGCTGAAGTTCATCGCAAAGTGGTATGTGGGAATCGATCCCGTTGCTGCAGATACAAACGGTGATAGCAAGCTTAATCTTACAGATGTATCACTCCTTCTCAAATACATAGCAAAGTGGAATGTAACACTCGCTCCCGTAAATCAGTAAATAAAACACTCACGGATTTTCCGTGAGTGTTTTTTGCAATTTGTATAATTTGAGGATAATTTGAGGATAACTATTGACAGATTTAATGTGATTTTGTAAAATATATATATATCACCAAAAGGAGAAAATTATGAAAACAAAACGTGTTTTTTCAGTCATTCTTTCTGCGATCATGCTGCTTTCGGTTTTTTCCGTAAATGCAGTTGCTGCTGAAACGTATCTTGACATGAACTTTGAATCAATGGAGGTGTTCACCGAAAAATTTGTAGCGGGAGCCTTCTACGTAGAAGACGGTATGCTTTTCGGATACAATGAGGCAAGAGCACTTCAGACAAAGTACGTGGAAGAAAGCGGTATGTTTCTTGATACCGAGTACACATGGCTTACATATGATGCTACAATAACTACCTGTGTACAGCATGATGAGCTTGCCGAGAGTGAGAGACATATCGATCTTGCTTACTGTAATGACAATCCCTATAGCTACGGGCGTGCTGAAGGCAGAGTGTTCATTAACTTTGCTTATGATATCGATGCAGGTTGCTTCAGACTTGTAGAGGGTCTTGAGGGAAATGCCGAAGCTAAGGCGTTTCTTCCTCCGGTAGAGCGAGAGATACCCATTGATACCGATGAATTCTTTACTATGGGTATTTCTGTGGAGAAGGGAAAGATGCGTTGTTTCTACAACGGTGAGCTTATCTTCACCCTTGACGATCCCGATCTTCTTATCGCAGACGAGATCACATCTCCCTTCCTTTTCTGGCAGAGAGGTAACTTTATTCAAGTAAGTAATATTACCGTAGCAGAGCAGGGATCTATTTTCAGCGCATCCACATCCGGCGATGCAAACGGTGACGGCAAGATCAATCTTTCCGATGTGTCCCGTATCCTCCAGTACATCGCAAAGTGGGATGTGACGCTTAGCTCCGATGCAGCAGATGTGACAGGCGACGATAAAGTTAACCTCTCCGATGCATCACGGATCCTCCAGTACATCGCAAAATGGGATGTAACACTTAAATAAATAATAACGGTACGGCTGTAACTTCAACCGTACCGTTATTCTTTGATTAGGTAAATTCCAATAATATAAAGCTTTTTGAAAGGGAGCGCGAGGGGAAACTTTTTTTCGAAAAAGTTTCCCCTCGCACAATTATATTTATCTTAACTTCTCAGCCGTTCCACTTCTTCTCGGCATTTGCCATATCCTCTGCGGTGGGACCGTAGGGGATGGAGGAGCAACGCACGTCAACGTTTCCGTCCTTATCCGGGAAGGGAGAGATTCTGTCGTTCTCCCACAGACGCTTATCCTCTTCCTTGGAGAAATCGGGAATATCGTAGGGGATATTACCGTTAAGAATACTTCTCCATCCGAGGATCGCACAGGATGCCATAGCGGTGGCACGGTATACGTTCCAGTAAGGAGCCTCGCCCTTCTCGATAGCCTTAACGAAGTAGTAAACTACCCAGAAGTCGGAGCCGCCGTGACCTGCGGACTCGGAATACTTGCCGAGCTCGGGATCGGGCCATTCGTAATCGTAGTCAGCCTCGCACTCTTCAATGCCTTCGGGCTTTGCCCAGGGAGCATAAGAGATACGGAGCTTGCCGTTCGTGGGGCTGATCTCACATCCGCCCTTGGTGCAGCAGAGTCTGTAATGATTTCCGTGAGGATAGAACTGAGACCATCCGTTTACACGGAATACAGCATCATTGTCGGTCTGGATCATAAGAATAGCCGCAGCATCACCGGTGTTAAGAGCAGTACCCTCTGCAACCTCAGGTGCAAAGGATGCCATTGCGGTAACTCTTGTGGGCATGCAGTCAGTCATCTGCATGATAGGTGCAAGTGCATGAGTGGTATAGAAGGTACGGGGAGTCCAGTTTCTCCAGTGATACTTGTCGGGAGCAAGAGAGTTCTGCTCATCTTGATTCATGGGGTGAACGTATTCACCCTCACCGTATACGATCTTACCGAGAGAGCCCTCCTTGTACAGCTTCTCCATAGCAAGGTTGGGCTTCATGTAGGGATAATTCTCCAGAAGTCCGTAGATCTTGCCTGTCTGTTCAACTGTACGTACAAGCTCAACACCCTCAGCCATAGTGATGTTGGAGATAGTCTCGCTGAGTACGTGCTTGCCTGCCTTCATTGCCTTGATAGCGAAGGATGCGTGCTCGCAGAAGTAGTTCGCAAGAACAACACCGTCCATGTCAGCCTTCAGAAACTCGTCGTAGTCTCTGTAGATGAGCCCCTCCATATCGGGGTGATACTGAAGAAGACCTTTGATCTTCTCTTCGTTTGACTCGCAGTATGCAACTACCTCAGCGCCGGAAGCTCTGAGAGATGCGATGAAGCAGGAACCGCGTCCTGCACCGACGATACCGAATTTAAGTGCCATAGTAACTCCTTTTTGACCGGCGGACCGGTGGCGGTATTTTATAAAACGGGAGTACCGCCGCCCCGTTTCTTTTTTTGCATTTTAACACAGCAGGGAAAAGATTGCAAGGGGTTTCGGGAAAATGGGGGAGAAGAATATTTTCTCCCCTAAAAAATCCCTCAAAACCTTGCATATCGCAGTACTTTGTGATACAATGACTATGTATGAAAATGTGCTATAAAAAAGACGAGCCCAATATGATTTGAAATGCACTTTTTGCTCTGAGCTTCGGTTTGCTCACTTGAAATATGGCAATATTCCATCGCTCGTACCCCTTTGCTCATAACAAAAATTGCTATTTCAAATTGCTTCATTGAACATATCGTGCCCGTCTTTTTTATAGCAACTCCCTTATATAAAGAAAGGAATTATCCAAAATGAAAATTCTTGTTATCAACGCAGGAAGCTCTTCCATCAAGTATCAGCTCATCGATATGACAGATGAGTCCGTTCTCGCAAAGGGTATGTGCGACCGTATCGGTATCGAGGGCGGTAACTTCAAGCACAAGGTTCCCGGACGTGAGGACTACAAGATCGACGTTCAGATGGCAAACCACGGTGAGGCTATAAAGCTCGTTACCGATGCTCTCGTATCTCCCGAGCACGGCGTTATCTCCTCCATGAGCGAGATCGGTGCTGTAGGACACAGAGTCCTCCACGGCGGTGAGAAGTTCTCCGGCTCCGTTATCATCGATGAGAAGGTTATCGAGGCGATCGAGGAGTGCTGTGAGCTCGGCCCTCTCCACAATCCCCACAACCTTACCGGTATCCGTGCGTGTGAGGCTATTATGCCCGGCGTTCCTCAGGTAGCTGTATTTGACACCGGTTTCCATCAGACAATGCCCGATTACGCATATCTCTATGCACTTCCTTATGAGTACTACGAGAAGTACGGTATCCGTCGTTACGGCTTCCACGGTACTTCCCACAGATACGTGACTCTCCGTGCGGCTGCTGTTCTCGGAAAGAAGCCTGAGGACATCAAGCTCGTAACCTGTCACCTGGGTAACGGCTCCTCTATCTCCGCAGTTGACGGCGGTAAGTGCATGGATACCACTATGGGCGTTACTCCTCTTGAGGGTATCATGATGGGTACTCGCTGCGGATCTATCGACCCTGCTATCGTTCCCCTGCTTATGGAGAAGGAGAACCTTACTCCCAAGGAGATCGACACCATCATGAACAAGAAGTCCGGTATTCTCGGTGTATCCCAGAAGACCTCCGACAACAGAGATATCGAGAACGGTGCTAAGGCAGGCGACGAGCGTTGCCAGCTCATCGAGTCCATGATCTGCCACCAGCTCGTTAAGTACATCGGCGGCTTTGCTGCTGCAATGGGCGGAATCGACGCTATCGCATTTGCAGGCGGTATCGGTGAGAACAACCCCCACTACCGTGCAAGAGTTGCTGAGAAGCTTGCATTCCTCGGATGCGCTATCGATGCTGACAAGAATGCGCTTCGCGGCGAGGAGATCGACATCTCTACCGACGATGCAAAGGTAAGAATGCTCGTTATCCCCACCAATGAGGAGCTTATGATCGCAAAGGATACCTACGAGCTCTGCAAATAATCCGATTCGGAGAATAAAATATGAGTTACAGTGTAAATAACCCCTGGATCGCCAAGCGTGAACCCATAGTGTGTCTCTGGAAGCCCGATTACAACAGAGGCTTTGTGTCCAATATGAACACATCTCTTCTCAATGACGTAATGTGCTTCTCTGACAGACAGCTTGAGGAGTATGCCCTCATGATGAAGGACTGCGGATTCACCGGCGTTCAGGTTACCGATATGTGTACTGCGTGGAGACATTCCGGTTCTCCCGAGTTCGTGCACGACAGACTTAAGGTCTTCGCAAATGCACTGCACAAGCATGGAATGGAGTTCTCTCTGTGGGCTTGGGCGGCTGAGTTCAGCGGCCACGGCTGGCAGGATGAGGATGTGCGTTACTTCCCCGAAAACGGCGGTAAGGCTATCGACGATCCGGGGGTGCGTGCGGCATTTGAGAAGTATTACGACATCTACGCAGAGATGGCACCCTATACCGACCGTGTGATCGCTCACTACTACGATCCCGGTAATCTTCCCACAATGGAAGATGTTATCGACTTCCTCCGCCTTTTTGCGGATAAGTTCAAGGCGGCAAACCCGAATGTGCAGATCTGTGTTGATACATGGGGCAGCCCCGATGACTTCCCCGATAAGCTTGTTGAGGCAGGCTTTGAGGACATTATGCTCATGGAGCTTCCTTTCCTCCCCAACTGGAGCGAGGAGGGCAAGCGTGCAAGATTCCGTCAGGGCGTAAAGGATCTTGGATGCGGACTTGGCTCATGGGGATGGTACACCTGCGAGTATGAGATCGATCAGCACGCAATGATGAGTATTAACAACCGTGTACTGAAGGACGTGTACAAGCAGGTCCAGGCTCAGGGTGATCATGTGATGATCCCCTCTTACTGGAGTGAGATGGATTCTTACCATGTGCTGAACTATTTCTCCATGTATGCGGCAGGACATCTCTTGACAAATCCCGATGCAGATCCCGATCTGCTTCTCCGTGAGAGTGCAGTGCTTCTTGCAGGTGATGAGAAGGCGGATGCGCTCCTCTATGCACTTGAGCTGATCCGTGATGCACGTTCCGGTGACACTTGGGCTACATACTGGTGGCAGCACGAGAGCGGTAAGTACAACGTGCTGTTTAATACCGATCCCGTGGAGATCCGTGACAGAGCAGAGAAGTCTCTCTCTATCCTTGATGAGCTTGCGAAGGCAAAGCTTGACTGTACCAAGGGACACTTCCCGCTGAAGCCTTGGCAGATCATGAAGCTGATGATGCCTCATGTGGAGCAGATAAAGAAGTGGGCAGAGTTCCGCATCGCATTTGCGAAGGTTGAGGAGATGTACAAGGCTGAGGGCGATACCGAGGCTGTACGTGCGGCTCTTAATGATGCATACAAGCCTATTCCCGAGTACAACTGTATCGTTGGTCTGTGGGGACAGGTCGAGTGTGTTGAGATGATAAAGAAGATCGAGAAGTTCTGCCGTGAGACAGGTATTCCCATGCCGCACAGCGGATGGAACGATTTCTACTATAAGCGTCGTCTTGTGGACTATCTTACCTCCATGACTCGTCAGGATCACGGTAAGAGAGTATTCCGTGACAACTGCTTCTATGAGGCAGGTCTCGGCTTCGGTGGATATGATGAGACTAAGCGTCTCGTTGCCGAGCTTGTACATGACGGCGTTCTCGTAGAGAATGAGAAGGGTGAGGTGGCTCTCGCCAACGTCGATGCCGTAAAGTACGATTTTAATATTTAATTTCAATAGGGGGATTCACCCCCTAACCCCCTCAAACCCCTTTTGGAAAAGGGGTTTGATCCCTAAAACTTTTATATAAAGATATAGCTTGAAGCTTTTGAGGAGAGGGTGCGGGAGAGGAACTTTTCTCGAAAAGTTCTTCTCCCGTTTGTTTTCATAAAGGAGATTATCATGAAAAAACTTTTGTCTGTAATTCTTTTAGCATCAATGCTTCTGTCTGTTGCGGCCTGCTCAAATAATAAGAAATCGGGCGCAGGTGAAACTACCGGCACTCAGGCGGTGACGGGTGAAGAAACGACTGATACTGTAACCGATGATGGTGAAGATACCACCGATACCGATGACAACGGCTACCGCATTAAAAAGCTGACCATCGGCGGAAAGGATATCAGCGAGTATACTATCTATCTTGCTGATGATGCAAACGAGAATATTAAGTTTGCGGCAGAAGAGCTTGCTCGTCTCGTTGAAGCGGCTACCGGTGTCAAGGTCCCCGTTAAGACGGGTAATGCAGAGGGTACCGCTATCGAATTTGCCGTATCCGATGATGCTTCTCTCAAAGATGACGGATATGTGTATACAGTTTCCGACGGATACCTGAAATTCGAGGGTGCGGCGGACAGAGGCGCATCAAACGGCGTATGGCGTTTCCTTGAGAATGAGTGCGGATGGGATTATCTTATTTACGGTGACTCATATCTGAACGAGTCGGAGCACGTGGATATACCTGCAGGTACAACTGCCTCCGAAACACCCGTGTGCGCTTATTTTAGTATGTGGGACGGTCATGGCCTTGACTTTATCAATGACCGTGGAACGCCTACTGCGGAGCAGATAAACTACGGTGCGATGTCGCATGCCGGTCATGGTATGCAGAGCTATAATTTCGCAGAACTTGACAATTTTGTGAATCAGCCCTGCTACACCGACGAGGACACGTATCAGATTATCAAGAAGAACGTTGAGGCACACATTCAGGGACGTCTTGATGCGGGTGAGAAGATCGGCGTGGATTTCAAGGACGTATCTATCGGTCAGGTCGATACTCGTAATTTCTGCAGATGTAACGAGTGCAATAAGCTTTCCAGGACCGAGGGAAGTAACTCAGGACCCGTGGTTAAGTTTGCTAACAGACTGTCCGAGGAACTGAACGAAAAGTACCCCGGGCTCATGTACAAGATCTATGCATACCAGGGAACCAACAAGGCACCTGCGAACATTGTACCCAATGAGTATGTTCACATTTCATTCGCATATGACAGAGCTTGCTCGAACCATCTTATTGACGGTTCCGAGTGTGAGATGAATGCAAAATACAATGAGTGGATAACAAGCTGGGCAAATGTTACCGATAATCTCTACGTCAGAGATTATGCCCTCGGATCTCTTTTTAACCAGTACACAGTTATCGACAATCTTTACGATGATTTCCGCTATTTAGCTTCTCTCGGAGTTACCGGCTTGTGCCGCGAGGTGTCCGATGAGTATGATCTTGGATTCCATCAGATAGAAAAGATGCTGCTCGCACAGCTCAACTGGAATGTCGACATGACAAGGGAAGAATTCACTGAGATCTATCACGATATGCTGAAGAAAAAATACGGTGACGGATGGGAGAAGATCCTTGAGTACATTGATATTCTGACAGAGGCTCAGGACAAAGCGGGCTGCTGGGACTGCTGGGGCGGACACGTTCCCGAGTATCAGAGATTTGACGTCTACTATTACCGTGATAATTTCGATCATATTCTTGAACTTTTGGATGAGGCGAAAGCTCTTGCAAAGGGAGAGGATGAACTGAGAAACATAGAACTGCTCTATCCCGCTGTGCTGTATACGGGATGTCAGGCATCATACTTCCTTGAATTCCTTGAGGGAGACGAGGAGAGAATGGCAGTTCTTGAGACAAAATATGAGGAATTCGTCTCAAGGTTTGAGGCTCTCGGATACCGGTTTGATGGACTGAAGAATCAGTACGGCGAGGAGGTCTTTATCAGAAAAGATCTTTACAGAGAAGCCTGGGGCAACTGGGACGACAACTTTGAGACTTGGACGGGACAGAAGCTCCCCGAAAAAAAGCCTGCTAAAAAATAAAATAGTTGTGTCACAGTTTTACTTTCTGAAGAGATTTGCTGTGCAAAATAAAAACTCTATAGGATGAACATATGAAAAAACTAATATCATTCACTCTTTCAGCACTGATGCTTTTGTCGACTGTGTCATGTGGAAAGACCGAGCCTGTGAAGACATCCGTTACAGCATCGGACGGTGCGGAGAAATACGTTACTCTTTTTGAAGAGAGAGTGGATACGATGCCGGATACTCTAGTGCTTGTCACGGGAGAGGATACCGCCGCATACGGAGTTGACGTGTCCGCCTTTGCGGATGACGAGGGATATACGGTGCGTGCCAATGGGGGTGACGTGGTCATCCTCGGTAAGACCAATTCCGGAATCGACCGAGGAGTGCGTCATTTTACCGTTTACGGCAATTACGACAACTATAATTTCACCTACGGCGAAGATCACAAGATCAAGAATCTCACCGTAATGGGCAGGTCTATTGAGAATTATGCAATCGTTATCCCCGATGATGCAGACGATGCAATGCGTTATGCTGCAGAGGAGCTTGAGAAATACGTTTGTCTTGCCACAGGAGCAGATCTGCCTATTTATACGGTTGAGGCTTACGCTGATTCTGCCAATGAAATTGCAAATAAGATCGAATTTACCATCGACTATCCTGCACACGGGGATGAGAGCTTCACTATTGATGTGAAGGAAAACGGCGATGTGGACATCATTTGCGGAAGATATCGCGGCGGTATTTACGGTACATACGGACTTCTTCACGATATGGGATGGAGATTCTTTTTGGATGGCTCCGAGTATGTTTATGAGTCTGACCTTGTGAATATCACAGAGGAATGTGACCGTATGGAGGTATCCGCGATCCCTAACAGATATTCTACTGCAAGTGCATATAATAACAGAGTCGGTATCCATAACGGAGGATACGGAATGTACGGCCTTGTACCCAAGGCTTGTCACGGACTTCAGAGTCACAAAATAGACTGGCAGGGCATATTCGAGGGATTCAACGGATTTAATCAGCCGTGCTATTCGGACGAATATGTCCAGCAGGCGATCGAGGACCATTTCCGCGGATATATCGAACAAAAACTTGATGCCGGTGCAGTACCGGGGGTTGATTTCTGTCACATAGATGTGTCACAATATGATACAACTCCCAGCGCATTTTGTGTATGCCGTGATTGTCTTGAGATCATAGCGGAGGACGGTGCCCAGTCCGGTATAGTTCTTCGTATGACTAACAGAATGGCGGATATGGCGGCAGAGTACAGCCCTGAGATCAATGCGCTTATGCTGGCGTACTCAGGTACGAATAAGCCTCCGAAGGTTACGGTACCCCGTGATAACGTAAGGATAGCATATTGCTTCTATATAGGAGCTGACACCGGGTACATCTGCTCCAATCATAATATAAACGACACGAACTGCCCACAAAATATCGGGTATTACGAGGAGTTTGAGGGGTGGAAGGAGATATGCGGAGAAGGCATACTTCAGGTGTGGTACTATTCCTTCAACTGTCAGGAGATAGCATGCCAGATACCTTGCTTTGATACGGCATACGGAGACGTGAGATATCTCACCGATTCGGGTATCGACTGTATTATGCTTTGCGAGGAATACAACAATGACAATATCCTTGTAACTCTTCTTTCGGAGCTTTCACGAAACGGTGATATCACCGAAGAGGAATACACGGATATGGTAGGGGAGTATTTTGAAATCTACTATGGTACCGGCGGAGAGTATGTCCTTGAATGCATACAGATGCTGATACAAAGTGCAGACAGAAAAGGATGCTTTACAAATTTTGATGACCGCCTTTCGGATAAGCTGGACTATTCCTATCTTGCGGCAAACAGTGAGTACATTTACGGACTTCTTGATAAGGCACTCAAATATGCCGAAACCGAGGAGATCGCAGACCGTATCGAGGTAACAAAGGCAAGAATGATGTACGTTTGTATCAATGCG
>SVQM01000058.1 GCA_015065335.1 Oscillospiraceae bacterium
CGATTTCGCAGCAGCTCTTGCGGCACCTCATCTGAGGAGAGTGGTAGTGAACGATATTTATGCGGCACGTGAGGTCGATACTCTCGGTGTCAGTGCGGCGCTTCTCACGGAGAAGATAAATGCTCTTGGCGGTAAGGCTACCTATATCCCCGATTTCGGTGATATCGCAGACTGGCTCCGAGGACACTGCAAGGAAGGCGACATGATCCTCATTATGGGCGCCGGCGACATCAACGCCGTTGTTAAGCTTATATTATAATATTTTGCGGGGGAGTACCTTTTTGAAAAAAGGTACTCCCCCGCACCCCCTCTCCAAAAACTTTCATATAAAAAGTTATACAGATGATACTATGCCATTAGTTATATCGGATTAGTGTCACCTTGTTTTTATCTGAAATTTTTTGGGAGAGCACGAGAACCCTTTTTTATAAAAAAGGGTTCTCGTATTACTATTCTTTTTAATCATACCTATATGAATACGGATTTATGCAGTCGACGCTTGTGACGTCGGTAAGCTGATCCTTGGGGACTGCGAACAGTACATACACAGATATATCTTCATTTATCCATGAGTTACTGTGATCCATTTCCGTAAGGATCTCAAACTCAAGTTTGCCGTTTTTCACAGTCACACTGTTGAAATAATGATTATAAGCAGAACAAGTTCCTCTGAGTCCCACGAGATAAAGTCTGTTTTTATCAAAGAATTCTTTACCGAAACGCTCCTTCTGATACAGGAAATTATGCATTCCCGCACCTGAAGGTTTATCTGTAAGCTCAAGATAATTCTCAATATCATCGGAAAACTCCGTGAACTGACTGCTGTTTCTGAATTCCAGTATGGGCAGATGCCCTGAATCACCAAGCTTATCCTTGTTTTTGGTATAACGTGAGGTCTTCATAATTCCGTAATCATCAATAAATTCCATTGAGTGGCTGAAAAACGCATAATATTCATACGCCACAGAGCCATCAACCGTCGGATCAGCAGACACAGGCGTTCCTTCAACATCACCGCTGAAGGTTTTATTTACGCCAAGGATCTCACCGTTTGTCGCATCTACATCGTATGTGTATCTGTAACCGTAATACTCAAAACCATTATAGAGCCTGATATCTGTCGTGTTACCATTCAGAGGTGTTTCCACAAGTCCGACTGTAAAATTATCACCGTTACGGGGAGGAGTCAGAAGCTCTATGAATGTCACTCTGTATATGCTTTTGTCACCTTTTGAGACAAGCGAACATTCAATATCTGCACCACGAACACCAAATTCACGTTCACACAGATACTCCACTGTTACACCGTGCTTTTTTGCAACAGCACTGAGGGCTTCGTTTTCCGTAATAGTGGGATCAGCTCCGTCATGGGGCACCTCTATCTCAACGGATTCGGTTTGCTTCTCACCGTATGCATAGAATTCGATCCTTGACTTGACACTCCATACGCCTGTCAGCTTTGCCTCACTTGTATCAAATTCCACTGTATAGGAATGCGAATCTCCCGGAGCTACAAGCTCCGTTGATTCTATAGGCGGTCCACCTACCTCAAATGTACCTTTTCCGTTAACCAGGAATGATACATAATCAAGAACATCATACATATGCTGTCCGCCAAGATAGATAAGCGTTTTACCTTTATTCTCAAAGGATACTTTAACCTTAACTGTATCGCCCATCTCATATTTCGGTTTATCGATCGTTATGGTGTACTCACAGCCAAACACGGTCTTTGTCACCGAAGTTGTCGTTTGTTTTGATATATACGATTCGGGGTATACTGCAGCCTCATCCGATGCCATATTACGGGGAACATCTATATTCATCTGTACTTTTTTGCGGTTATCGAAATCATCTGTATCAATCATTCCGATATAATAGGAAAATCCAGCAGAGATTTGCCACTTTGAATAAAGATATGCATCGCTGACGTCAAACCACTCCGTATAAGAGATGACATCACCGGGATACAGTGTCTCGAATACTACAGAGCCATCGGGATTTTTGTGATTCTCACCAATTCGTGGCACACACTCACTCAAAACACAAAGCCATACGTCTGACAGAAAATGGACGCTCGAAAGTCTGCGCAGTGTGATCGGATCACTTCCCTTGTTTTCAAGAACGAGCGTTACTCTTACAGGATCGTTGATAGTATAGGAGGATCTGTCAAGTATCGCCGTATACCGCAACCCGTCTTGCTCTACTGTTTTGCGAGGAGTATTATTCCCGTATACTATATCCCACACCGTATTTAGAATCTCAGGTGAATCATATGCAAGATACCCTACAAGACTTGATGAAGAATTGTAGTCATCACTGCCGGACAACACCACAAGGGGTGAATCGTTACCGAGAGATACAAGCACACGACGTGCCTTCGGAATCGTTACACCGTCCAATGTGATGTCTGCATTTCCGTCATACACAAGCTCGGCATAAATACCTTTATTGAGGATATTCTTATATCCACCACCCCTGATTCCGTACAAAAGCTCTGCCTGTGAGTGAATATAATACTCAAGTGAATTAAAGCTATTCATAAATCGGGAGTAATCCGCAGAACCTCGGTACAGCACTACAGTCTTTCCTGCAATACCGACCTCGATCTTTGAAGGCTCGGGATTTACATCAGGCTCGGGATCAGTTATATCTTCTGTATCGATAGGAATATCTTCCGTATCGATGGGATCTATCTCAGTCACATTGGAACCGGGTGTAGTCTCCGTGGTGCTATCACCGCTGTGAGGTACCTCGATGGTAACGGTAGCGGTCTTTACATTTTCATACTCAACCCTATCTTCGGGATTCAGATAATACTGAACATCTGCCCTTATCTCCCAAAGGGAATCCATGCTTGCCACAGGATCACTTGCATCATTAGGCGCTCCGGGAGTAAACTCAACCTCATAGACAATCAATGCGCCGGACTCAATGGGTCCTGACCTTATCGCGTCGGAATAACCTTTATCCCAATCGGAGGAATAGCTCCATCTCCACTCGCCGTTCTCATAAAAGCCCACACCGTCAAGGAAGTGTCCGAGATGCCCCTTCCACAATCCAACATCCTTGTCACTCTTATTTTCAAGGGTAACTGTTACGTGTATAGTGTCATCAAGTGCATAATTCGGCTTATCAAGCACTATGGTAAACTCGCACCCTTCAAACACTGTCGTAGCCGTGGGAAGCTCTATAGGCTCAGGAGGAAAAATATAGGTTTCGGTTGCATCGATGCTCTCGACAGTCTCGATCACTATGGGAGCATCTCCCAAGTCCGGCGGCGTGGGAGCTTTATCCTTACCGATTATCAGCGGCAGCACCGCAATAAACACAAGGCATGCGGCGGCATATATTGCGGCAGCCATGACATATCTTTGTATCTTCTGTGTCTTTGTGGGACATTTTCTCCTCAGGTGAGATGTAAGAAGCTCATCATCTATAATGCCCATTGCATCAATAAAAGTGTCTCTTGTACTCATACTTCAACTCCTCCTTCCTCAAGCTTTGACCTAAATCCGTTCTTCATTCGGGTAAGCCTTGTATTTACCGAATTTTTTGACAGATGAAGCCTTGCGGCAATGCTGTCGATGGTGTCAAAATCAAAATAACGGCTGATGAATATTTCACGGTTCGTGCGTGACAGAGATCTCAGATACTCGTTTATGAGCCTTGAAAATTCCATCTTATCCACTACTTCCTTTGAGATATCATCAAGATACGACAGCTCATCATACACATCCGTATAGCCTGCACTTTCGGAATTCGTGCGTTTTTTCGCTGTCTCTCCCCTTATGCGGTCGATTACCCGACGTCTGACGATCATACAGGCATATGACATGAGCGATTTCGGATTCTCGGGTGGGATCGTGTCCCATATGTCCATGAGCGTGTCATTAAGGCATTCCTCCGCTACGCTGTCGCTTTTGAATAAATTGTACGCTATCGACTTTATAAGATTACCGTACTCATCCTGAATGTGCCTAAGGGCACTTTCATCTCTGTCGTTCAGCTTTTTTATGATCTCCTTTTGCTCCATAGGCACCTCCTTTTCATCCTTCATATATTAAATCGAAAACTACATCTGAAACTTTCTTTAATGAGTAATAATTTTTGCGAGAGGGAACTTTTTCGAGAAAAAGTTCCCTCTCGCGCTCTCCTTCAAAAAGCTTTATATAAATAGTTTCAAAAAGTTTTTACAAACAGGCGAAAGCCGCACTCGGCTGAGCCGGCACCCTCGTGGGATGCGTCTTATCCTTCAGTTGAAGTTATGCCGATATTCGGCTGTCGGCCACCCGACCCTTTTTTATAAAAAAGGGTTCTCACATAATAAGCCTTATATATTAAAATACTCGTGTATCTCCGAGGCAGTGGCAGCAGAATTTCCGCGTATCATATCTGGACTGCCGCCCCCTTTAGCCTTCAGTGCCGATCTGATCTCCGCAGATTTTTCTCTGAGATCGACAGTGTTTGAGCCCATAATAAAGGAATAATCCCCGTCATCTCCGGCAAATGCGGCACAGATGCCTCCACACTTCGGTACCGCCGCACGGACAAGCTCAAGGAGTCCGTCACGGAATTCTCCCGATACTATAAATACAAGATCTCCGTCGGTACGCTCCGCGTTTTCTGCTTTTGCCAAAAGTGCGGCTTTTACAATATTTCTATACTTGTACTCCGTGTCACCGAGCTGTGTCTTCAGATTCTCCACCGCATCGGCGCACTCCTCTTTCTTAGCCGAAAGCATCTCCGAAATACGTGAAAGCTCCCTAAACTTTCCATGGTAATCCTCAAGGGCAGAAAAACCGCACAGCATATGGATCCTTGTACCACCCTTATAACGGATGTGCTCAAGGAGCTTTATTATGCCGATCTCTCCCGTCCTCTCAACATGAGGTGCACAGCACGCACACATATCGTACCCCTCTATCTCCACAAGTCGAAGCCCCTCTGATATATCAAGCTTACTCCTGTATTCAATTTTATTTGCCTCATCGGGATCGGGATAATGTACCGTTACTCTTACATTTTCGGCGATTGCCTTGTTTGCGAGGCGTTCCACATTCCTTATCTGCTCATCACTGAGCTCACCGTCAATATCGAGAGTTACATCCTTTGAACCCATGTGGAATCCAACATTGTTGAAGCCGTACAGACGGTGGATGATACCTGAAACGATATGCTCACCTGAATGGTTCTGCATTCTTGGGAAACGCACCGCCATATCAACTACACACTCCACCTCTTCACCTGCGGTAAATTCCCTATCAACAAAATGATGCACGATCCCGTCACGGATAGTCGCTTCACTCATCCTCTCACCGTTCACGGTACCCACATCGGAGGGTTGTCCTCCCCCCTCGGGAAAAAACACGGTCTTGTCAAGGATAAGGTCAAATCCCTCTCCTGATCTTTCACAGGATACAACAGTCGCCTTACAGGTCGCAAGGTGACTCATGGTCTCATAAAGCTTTTCAGTCATAACGCATCTCCGTTATTTTTATTTTATGTTCATCGGTGTCCTTTTTTTGGTACTCACACTTTTGTATAATCTAATTACAAAAGACGAAAGAAAGGATGTCAGACATGAACGATTACAACTACAACTACTCAAGAAAAGACTCCGTTGTAAGAGGTATAGTAAACGCAGTCGTATTCGCAGGGGCAGCTTTGGGAATGTGGATCTTACTGATCGGTGCAGACAAGCTCCTCGGTATCATAGGTTAAATAAGGCGTTTGCCAAAATCATTCCCTTGTATTGGCGAAGTACCTCATAAGCTCCACTGATACATTACCGTTATCAACGGTCACCACGGCATATTCCGCTGATCTTGCAGAGCCGGGATTAACCGCACGTACACATCCGAATGAGGTCTCAAACGTCTCATCGTCGGCAATGTGGGTATGTCCGTATAAAAGCACATCAGCACCACCCTCCATTGCTTTGACCACAGCATTCATAAGGGATGCTTTTACACCGTACATATGACCGTGGGTAAGCATAAATCTCACTCCGCCTCGCTCGGTCATAACGGTATCACGGCTGACCGTGTCACCCGTATCGCAGTTTCCCTTTACACCTATATAGGCGTACATAGGATATTTTTCCATAAGACGACGTGATTCCTCAGAACCATCACCGAGATGAAAAACTGCACAAAGTCCCTCGGGAGGCGCTTCAAGAAGTGCTTTCAGCACATATGTGCTTCCGTGGGTATCAGACACTACAAGTATTTTTTCCATTCTGAAATTTCACTCCGATATTTTCGCAAACGCCATTTTAGTCATTTGACTATTGTGGCGTTTTTCATTTTCCATGCATATAATGACTACAGAAAGCACTTGCCCTAAGGCAAAAGAAAGGTGGTACTAAAATTGAAAATCGACAAAAAAACTCTCGAAATGCTATCAGCTCTGCCTGATGATAAGCTGTGGCAAATGATCTCCGTGATCGCATCGACCTCGGGAGTAAGGCTTCCTCAATCGAAGCCCGATGAAAAAACAATGGCGGGACTGAGATGTGCTGTATCAGAGCTGTCAGACGGAGACATCGACCGAGCCACGAAAATATTCTCAAAATATAAGGAGGGCAAAGGCCGTGGATAAGTCAATCGGAGGTGATGACCTTTCAAAAATGATCGAATCGCTCATGGCGGACGAAAAATTCGGAGAGATACTCTCATCGGTAAAGGATTCACTTTCTGCAAAAGCCGAAAACAAGGCATCCGAAGACACCGCCGATGAGATCCGTAATGATGCTGATGATACTATGATAGAAACATCAGCTTCGCCCATATCCGCTATCCCTCAATTGTCACCGGAGCTTCTCTCAAAGCTTCCGGCAATAATGTCAATGCTTTCAGGGGGTGATAACAAAGCCAAAAACAGCTCAAGCTCACACTTATCAGACAGAAAATGCTTACTTCAAGCATTGAAGCCATTCTTGAGCAATCAGCGCAGAGAAGCTGTCGACAGCATCTTAAACGTAGCGGGGATCGCTGATCTCTTTGGATTATAGGAGGTGTATTTTGTACTCAAGAAATACCTGGGAAAAGAGACAAGGACACGGGTACACTCTACCACCCGGATACGACGGGAACAGATTCCGCAGAAGGAGGAGATACGAAAAAAACGGTGCCGATGATGAGGTAATACTTGTTCCCGACTCAGTATTTGCTCCCGAAAATGGCACAGACAGCGATACAAATACGCTGTCTGTAGGAGGGATACCCACGCAAAAGGGACTCCGCTCCGGATCCGCAAATAAGGCAAATGCAGAAAATTCTGATATTCCACATCATTATCATTCTGAGGATGAAACTGCCGTTGAAGCTGAATCGTATCACTCAGAAAAGACCTCACATAACGAAGAAAAACTATCGGGCATTCTTTCAAAGCTGGGATTCATGGGAGGGATGACCTCCGATGAGCTTCTCATCTGCGCAATCATCTTCATTATCGCCTCCGACAAGGAAAACGGAGGCAGAAATTCCGGTGATATTCTTCTGATACTTGCATTACTTCTCGGGATCCGATAAAAATGATTCGCACAAATAGTCAATATATTCGTCGGCAAAGCTTACAGCACCGCATGTTCCGTCACGGAATTTTAGTCTGTCGGGATCAGAATTCTTATTCACTGTGATCCTGAGCACAAAGCCGCCGTCAATATCACACATAAATTCCACGTGATATTCCTCAAGTGAAAAAAGATGCTCAAGAAATGCAAGCTCAGAGATCCCCATACCGATCGCTGCATATAGCCATGAAAGCTCACAGCTTTTGAAGCACAACGGAATAGCTTTATCTATCTTCGACCGTACTTCGATCACTGCAGCATCTCCGTCGTATCTGAATATCACTCTGCATTTTCCGTTCCGTGATATCCTCACTGCTACCGCAGATGCTGCAAGTATCGCTCCGACGAAATCTTCTGTTTTTCCGAAGCATATAACAGGACTGCCATTACATAAATTTTCAAATTCAGCAACAAACGGTATTTTTTCTCTCGACAAAAATCGCTCTGCCACACTGTCAAATATTGCTGATACATCAATAAGAGAATCCTCTCCGGGAATAACATGATCGAACCCGGGAAGCATTATCATGACAGATTTCTCAAATCTCGATATTCTGTTTTTAATATTTTCTGCGCTTGAAAAAACTCCCTCTGTGCTTTTTGCAACAGCATCGGAATTAAAAGTATAATCGAATACCCTGCCGATCTCCGGATTATTTCGATTAGGATCAGCAAGGTATTCGTTTTTATTTTTATACAATCGTATCTCCACCACCGGTTCAGAGAACAGTACTCCGTTTCTCACATGAGCAACGGTATATTTTGTATCCTCATTGGCATCAAGTAAAACAGATACAGTTCCGCCAATCCCGATCATGCGAAGCGCATCCTCAAAATCAGGAAGATGATCCTCATGTATCACACGACATCCGTCATCAACGCCTAAAACGATACCATATTTTGCAGCCATGCTGCTACATATATTCACACTTCCGTTTAAACTGCAAACAAGCCAGAATCCATCACCGTCCGTGAAGGATCTGTCAATCTGATCAGTACATATATCCATAAAATCTCTCACAGTATCAATACAGTATTACTCTTCTTCATCATCAGAAGCATCGTCAGTTGCCTCTGTCTGTGTCTCCTCGGAGATCTCGGGAGCCTCTTCGGGAACACGGGTGAAAAGATAATTCTCATGCTCCACTGCCTTTAATTTGTCACAAAGGCTCTCTGCAACATTTTCATCTGCAGGCATAAGAAGGATCCTCATATTATATACGGAAAGGGTTCCCGCAAGATTCTCACAGAGGTAGCTAAGGTAGCTCTCAGTACTCTGATCTTCTGTAAGCTCCATAGTCAAAAACACAGATCTGCTAATAAAAAGCTCGATCTGAGGTGACAGTGCCGCCTTCAGATACACTTCCGGAGGAAGTGACAATCCGACATCGGTATTTCCTGCAGCAGCGGTCATCTGATTGAGATAACGAAGGATCACATGAGAAGCCTCACCTGTGATATCCTCGGGAGATTCCACGAGAGAGCCTATTATGATCTCGTCAAACCCCACCTCTGCAACATCTGCAGCAATGCGAGAATCGGCTGCAATAGCATCATCGTATTCATCCTCTCCTGCCTTTAATGTAACTCCTGATACGATATAGGCAGTGACCCTGAGGCCCTTTGCTTTTGCTTCAGCAACAGCGGCTTTGAGTGCGGTCATATCGGGGAGATACGGATTTGCGGGAAGACGTGAATATTCTCTTGCTCTGTCGGAATTATATAGGAGATATCCGTCATCACCCGTAAGAGGGATCAGAACCCCCGTATTATACTCGGCAGCCTTATCGAGACGGTCGGTAAATAATCTGTCAAGTCCATTTTCCGTACCGTCATCGGGAGTAACTATTCCAAGGGGCACACAAAATCCCTTTACCGATTCCGATGCACCAGAACCTCCCTTGGACGGAGGAATTATCACCTGTGATTCGGTCTCTGCGTAAATATCCTCACGTCCGATACCAATATAGTCACTCTTAGAGTTTTTTTTCGCTTTATCCTTCAGATAATTTCCGAATATCACAGTTGCACCTGTTATTACAATGGCACTTATAAGCACCATGATAACACGGCGGATATTTCTTTTTTTCTTGCTTCCGGTATAAGGATTATAGAAATTCAAATCTATCCTCCTGAAAGTTTATTTTATTGAAAATAGGTCTATCTTCTCAAACTCGTCATTGGTTTTAGCTTCGGCATTTGCGGAAATCTCATCAAGCATGGTTCTGTAAATACCTCCGACACAAACCTCTCGCATGGCGTTAAGATTTTTCTCAATATAATCTTTTTCTATCTCTGCACGAAGAATTATGCTGTATCCGGCTGATGTACGTACAATATCACTCACATGTCCCACTTCAAGAGCAAATACAGCATTCTCAAAATCCTTATCACTATAGCCTCGGCATATATAATATCCGTCTCTGTTTTTGAATGTATACAGATCCTCTCCGTGTTTATCTGTAATGGCATCGAACTTAGCCTCATCGGCAACGCCATCCTCAGAAATGACAGCATCCACCTCAGCCTTTACTTCGGCAGCAATGGAATAAGCCTCATCCTCACTGTGTTTTTCAAAGGAAATGAGTATCTGCTTTGCTCTCGCAGCATCCTTGCCTGTCATATGCTCAATGACAGCCTCATCAGAGGTGGCAATAAGTCCCTTTTTAACATATGCCTCATAAAGCTCGTTGAACACGATCTCATATCTGGTAAGCATGCTGTACACACTGTGATTCATATAAAACAGCTTTATCGTATCAAGATATTCCTCGTCATCCTTGTATGTTGCACGGATCTTTTCCATTTCCATATCACACAGCTCATTTATCATTTCACCGAAAGGATCTATCCCCTCAGCCTTTGCTGCTTTGAATATGGAATAAGTGTTGACCACAGTTTCAAGTGATGCAGCCTCGACCTCTTTTTTAATAGTCTTTTTCTCCTCATCATTTAGCTTCTCAACTGCGGCTTTTATTATCTTCTCCGAATCCTTAGAGGAGACGATCTCTTTCGCCGCAGCATCATCTGAAGCGGACAGGATCGCAGTCGCCTTGTCTCTCAGGTGCATCATTGCGGCATAGCGATACATCTCATACGGCACCTCATAGCCGTCAACAGTCATAACGGTACGGCTCTCCTCTTTTGTGCTCGAGAGATCGGTATCACAGGATACGAATGAAACTATTGCAGTCGCAGCAAGTGCCGCAGCAAAAAAACGTTTAATTCTCATCATTACATCCTTTATTTTTTATCTGTATCACGGATCGTTTTTATCTCCGCAGAAATCCTCTTACGGCTTTTTACGGCTGCACGAAAGAATCTGTGAGTATAACAGAACGGCGTAAGCACCGGATGCTTTTTCAGCACAGGATATCTTTCCTCAAGCACAGCCTTTTTCGGGAATGCACGTCTTATGATATACCCCGATTTACCGCCTTTTCCGCTACAGGACTTATTCTTCAGCAACGCATTTTCAGTCTTTTTCTCATCGGTACCGTGAACTCCTGCGGATCTTATCACAGATGCCATCTCAAAAAGTCTCTCCGGCACATCACCGCCATCACCGAACCAACACTCTGCAATGATGGATGCATCCCTCACAAAATCCCCTGTTTCAAGGTCGTCAAAGATCATCGCTGTATCACTGCTTTCGGCAATATCACGGTACTCTCGGTTCAGATAGTACAGATCAAGAATCCGTCTGATCCCGCATCCCGCATAACGATAATGCTTGACAATGTGAAGCACATTATAAATATAAAACATCTTTCGAGACGGAGCATATCTACCTCTGTCTTCCTCAACAGCTCCGTCAAAAGGATCCGGTAATACCTCATAGAAATCTGAGTTCTCGGGAAACAGCTCCGTATGCAATTCCACAAATATATTAGGACGTCTGAAGCCGTCGACCTCCACTCCACGTATATCTCTGCATTTATAACCCAGTCCCTCAAGTATCTCTCTTGCCTCTGCAAGCCTGTCCCTGTCGATAACAAAATCGATATCGGACATAGTGCGGTATTCCCTCTCGGGATAGAGTGCCTTCATCCTTGTACCCTGATACCCGATGCTTCGTATATCCGCATCTTTGAAGGCATAAATTATCTCGTCTTCGGCAAAGCTCTGATTTATGTCACGGATCACAGCGGAGTTTTTTCTTGACTCCCATTTGGAATACAATTCATCCTGAGGCTTCACCGAAAGCTTTTCAACACTGTAAAATGCAATATTTGCAACATCGTGCAGAACGCCTGAATTATATACAGAATCAAAGATAACGCCGTCGGGAATTTCTGACGGCGTCTGATCATGTATTGCACATCTTACAAGATGTATAAGATAGTCGTATTCATCGTGAACAGATCTCATATTTTCCTCCGCTGAGATAACATTCCCCGATGCAGTATTCATTCAACTAAAAGGCCGTTGTCTCTGAGCTTCTGCAAAAACTCCTTTACCGCAGATTCCGCCTCACTCTTGTCGACTTCATAATTATCTGTAAGTCCGGCAACGATATCAGCCTCCGTTGTATCAACGGACAGCAGATCAAAAATAAATTTTCCGGTATCATTGAGTCTTATCATTCCGTTAAATTCTGCGTTGTCTTTACCGACAGCAACAGCCACGGGACGACCGTCAATATTCCTTACCACAAAATTATACTTTAGTTTCATTGGACCAGACCTTTCGTTTTCACTTAAAAAGCACTTAACTTATATGAATACACGGTGTACGCCTTATTCCCACACATCATCGGGAAGCTCAAGTCCTCCCTCGGGCAAAGTTGCAAATATGGGAGGAAGTGTAGGCTCGGTTACTTTTGACGTTGAGCTTTCCTTTGTTCCCCCGGTGGCCTTATCTTTATTCGTAACAGACTCACCTTTATCTGACGCTGAAGTACCGGAGGTGATTTTTTCATCATCTTTACCGGGTATTGTAATATCTCCGGGGATCTCAGGCACCGCACTGCCTGCAACATCACTGTCGCCATTTACCGATACAGAGCCATCATCGTTCCCATTTGGATCAGTCACAGTTATATCGATCTCATCATCGGGAAGTACAGTCTGCACGGTTTCTGCAGAAGCATTATTACCGACATCTGCAGACTTTTTTTCATCATCACCGCAAGCAACAAAAGCAGTACATAGAGCTACTACAAGAACCGCAATGCACACCTTGCCTGTATATCTCTTTTTATTTTCACTTCGATGCATTTCCAAAATACCTTTTCGACAAAATTACATCAATACATATTCATTATATCATATGTTTCTCTAAAAAACAATAGCGGAATAACAATTTTTACGCTATACATAATCATTTTTTCATGTTAAAAGGGGAGAGTCACACTCTCCCCTTTATGCAGATATTTATTTTACTTCAAATGCCCAGTTTCCGTCTTTGAATATCTCAGCAGTACTACCATCCTTAAGGTGCGCTGTAATACAAAGATCCTCTGATCCGATCATGAAATCCACATGGATCATGGAGTCGTTGATACCCGCCTCATGGCACTCTTCAAGTGTCATATTTTCAAAGTTCTTCAGGCAATTGGAGAATCCGTTACCCACAGCAAGGTGGCAGCAGGCATTCTCGTCAAAAAGGGTGTTGTAGAACAGGAGGCCGGAGTTGTTTATAGGCGAATCGTAAGGCACGAGTGCACACTCACCGAGGTATGCGGCACCCTCGTCCATGGAGATCATCTGGCGGAGCAGGTCTTCGCCCTTTTCAGCCTTCACCTCAACAGCTTTGCCGTCCTCGAAGCGGATGCTGAAATTCTCAATAAGCTCACCACGGTATGACAGGGGCTTTGTGGCGTACACGATCCCCTCAGCCTTGCCTCTCATGGGAGTTATAAATATCTCCTCGGTAGGGATATTGGGATTGAAATACTCATTCTTGCCGAGAGTATACTCACCGCCACCCATAAAGAGGCAATCGGGGATCATACCTACGGTAAGGTCTGTGCCGTTTTTCGATTTATACTCAAGGCTCTCGATGCCGAGGGAGTTCAGATGCTCACAGCGGTCAGCCAGATCCTTATTGTGACGGTCCCACTCTGCGATGGGATCATCGGTAACACGGCAGGTATCAAAGATCGCCTGCCACAGCATCTCCACGGCACGGTATGAGGACACTCCGGGGAACATTTTCTTCGCCCATTTTTTGCCGGGAACTGCGGCAATGCACCATTTGTATTTATTCTCCATCTCGTCACGGATAGGCTTTATCACCTTGAAACGTGACTGCATCGCCTTGGAGTTCTTCTCCTGATTGATACCTGCAAGGCCGTCGGGATCCTCGGAGAGAAGATAGATCATGGCAGGAAGTCTGTCAAGGCGGTGACGAAGCTTTGCCACCTCCCAGTCCTCAACGGTACCGAGGACTTTTTGCGTGCGGTATCTAACGTGGAGCTTCTGGAGAGGCTGGTGGCTCCATTCCACCATGACCTTCTTTGCACCGGCTTTGTAGCACTCAGCCACAAGGATCTCCACAAACTCAGGCTGATCAAGCTCCGCCTGGATTATCACCTCATCCCCCTTGGTAATGCCTGCACCTGTACGTGCAATGAGGGATGCGTATTTCTTAAGTTCTGTTTTTTTCATTTGGTTGATCTCCTCTCGAGAATATTTTTGTTATTGTTTCCACACACATAAAAATATATTCTATTGTAGGGACGACCATTGGTCGTCCGTTTCGCAATCCAAAGCATATAAATTTTAATTAATGCAACATACGCGGACG
>SVQM01000059.1 GCA_015065335.1 Oscillospiraceae bacterium
CACACGACCATGACCCCGATGATTTCTCCGAAACATCGGGCGTACCCTGAGCCTTCCCCTTGAGGGGAAGGTGTCAGGCACAGCCTGACGGATGAGGTGTTTCCTGTCCGTAGCACGGGCAGGCGAATATCGGCACTACTTCAGCTGAGGGATGTAGTGATCACACGACCATGACCCCGATGATTTCTCCGAAACATCGGGCGTACCCTGAGCCTTCCCCTTGAGGGGAAGGTGTCAGGCACAGCCTGACGGATGAGGTGTTTCCTGTCCGTAGCACGGACAGGCATATATCGGCACTACTTCAGCTGAGGGATATAGTGATCCCACGACCATAACCCCGATGATTTCTCCGAAACATCGGGCGTACCCTGAGCCTTCCCCTTGAGGGGAAGGTGTCAGGCACAGCCTGACGGATGAGGTGTTTCCCCGGGCTGAGCCCGGAGGCGGGTATCGGCTAACTTCAGCTAAAGGATGTAGCGATCCCCCGACCGTGACGGTGTTGACAATACAGTGTCAACACCTGAATACCGGGGATGCTCCCGGAGGCAAATATCGGCACAGCTTTAGTTGAAGGATAGAGGTAATCACACGGCCATAACCCCGACGATTCCTTAGGGAACGTCGGGCGAATGCCAAACAAGGAGAACACACCAACCAACCTCCATCACCGCACAAACCCAGTATGCGACTACCATGTCGCAAAATAAACCCTATCACCGTACCTACATCCATCCTGCGATGAACCACACCACCCCCAAATAATACCCCACCGCAAAGGGGGATCTTCAAGGGGGATGTGAACGTGAGTGAACCCTCCCCCTTGAATGCCCTTCTGGGAGGCTCGGAGGGTATTCTTGGGGCATCTCCAAGAATACCCTTCGAAAAAAAGAACCCGAGGACAACTAAAACCCAACACAATCCAAACAAATCACAGTAATTCCTACACTAACAAGCGGACGATCGATGGTCGTCCCTACGTAGGAGTTAACACAACCCCAACCACTTCATCACCGCACAATCTCCGAATGCGGCTACTGAGTCACAGGATAACTCACAGAGAAATTTCAAGAATCCCCCCTTCGGGAAAAGGAATTATTCCTTCAAAAAATCCCTTAAATTGAATAAGTATCACAAATAAAAGCGGAAGACTCATAACTCATAGCCTTCCGCCTTTTCTTATTCAATTTATTTTGTGATCGTTATCTCGATCTCATTCTCGGCGTAGCAGTTGCCGCCTACCCATACCTTGAATTTTCCGGGCTCTACCAGATATGTCATGTGGTTATCCCAGTATCCAAGCTCATTCTTGGTGAGTCGGAAGGTAAGCTCACGCTCCTCACCGGGGAGATAGTTCTCCTTGATGAAGCCCTTCAGCTCACGGATAGGACGGGTGAGCTTCGCAACGCAGTCGTGAATGTAGCACTGCGCTACCTCCTTACCCTCCCTGTCACCGGTGTTCTTCACCTTAACCTTGATCTCAAATGCACCACCGTTCATGATCTCATCATAAGAGATCTCGGAACGCTCTGCATGAAGATCGGAATATTCAAAGGTGGTGTAGGAAAGTCCGAATCCGAAGGGATACATGGGGGAGTCATTGCAGTCACGGTAGTTGCGTATGCGGTCATTGCCGTAGTAGCCCTCGTTGTGACGGCAGGATGAGGTCTGGTTGTAGTAAAGAGGCTCCTGACCTGTCACTCTCGGAATGGTCATTGAAAGCTTACCGTTGGGATTAAGATCACCGTAGATCGCAGCCGCAAGAGATGTCGCACCCTCAGTGCCGTTGTGCCATCCCCAAATGATAGCATCAAAGTAATGATCGATGGACTCAAGTGCAAGAGGACGACCGGAACGGATGACCGCAACCATGGGCTTTCCCATCTTCTTGCATTTCTCAATAATGAGCTTCTGATCATCGGACAGCTCAAGGCTGGTAACATTGGCGTTCTCACCGTCCATGTAGGGGACCTGACCGATAAGCATTACGCATACATCGGGATCGCCGGGCCACGCCACAAGAGCATCAAGATAATGTCCGTCGTGTACCTCCACGTGCCCCTCTTCACCTGCGATCTTGTTCATTGCATCGGGGAACTTAACAATACGGTCACGGCTGGGAGCACCTGCCCAGCATCCGTGGGACAGACTTATATCACCTGCAAGATAGCCGTAAATGCCTACATTCGCAGACTTCTTCAAGGGCAGTATACCGTTGTTCTTCAGAAGGACTACAGTCTCATCTGCCATCTCACGGCTGAGCCTTGAATGCTCCTCGTAATCCACGGGAACGACCTCGGTGTAAGGATGATCGAACAGTCCCAGTCTGAACTTGATGCGGAGCACTCTGCGTACAGCCTCATCAAGCACATCCATGGAAACGGTGCCGTTCTCCAACACTCCTCAAGATGCTCAAGATAAACGTCGTCACGCATATCCATCTCAAGACCTGCGTTGAGCGCCTGCTGTGCCGCATCTGCAATATCCTCGGCAGTACCGTGCTTCACAAGCTGCTCGATGGCATGGTCATCGGAGACAACAAATCCGTCAAATCCAAGCTCACCTCGGAGCACGTCGGTGAGAAGATATCTGTTAGATGCCGCAGGAAGTCCGTTGACATCGTTGAATGCGTTCATAACGGTGCACACACCTGCATCGACCGCCGCACGGAATGCGGGGAGGTAGTAGTTTCTGAGAGTCTGATCGGAGATCTCACCCTTGTGGTAGTCACGACCTCCCTCAGCGGAGCCGTAGCCGATGTAATGCTTTGCACAGGCGGCAATGCTGTCCTGCCTTGAGAGATCATCACCCTGGAATCCTTTGACTGCCGCACCTGCCATAGCCGCACCAAGGTACGGATCTTCACCGGGGCCCTCGGTACAACGTCCCCAACGGGGATCGTGGGACATATCAAGCATGGGAGAGAAGGTCCAGTGCACACAGTCATTGGCACACTCACGTGCGATAGCACGGAAGGATCTTTCAACGATATCGGGGTTAAATCCTGCTGCCATTGCGAGAATGTCGGGGAAGCTGGTATGCCATCCGTGAATAACGTCGTGACCGTTGATGATCGGAATACCCATACGGGATTCCTCAACGGCAACACGCTGGAACTCGTTTATGTACTTGCGGAACTCAATGGATGGCTCGCAGGCATAGTCCCAACCGTAATTGTGAGAAAGGATAAAGGAACCCACCTTACCCTCACGGATGAGTCTTTTGATCTCATCGGGGTCATTGGCGTAGCAGTCGATCTGTACGAGCTGACCGATCTTTTCACCGACGGTCATTTTTTCGAGCAGATCTGTTATTTTCTGTTCGATCTGATTGTTCATATGTAGTACCTCACAGGGTGTAATATATTTATATAATTATAAATGATACCAAATGTTATGTCAAGACAAAAGGGGCTCAAAAAGCCCCCTTTGCAGAATTACTCTATAACATTTCCATTCTCGTCGTAGCTGATACGTTCCGTTCTCTTGCCACGTTCATCGTAGGCGTAGGTGTATCTGTACTTGAATTCACCGTTCTGATGCATAGTTTCCTCTATCATCTGGATATTTGAATTATACTTGTATTCAAGCATTTTCCCGGTGCTTCCGTCATTGTTGTATTTGGTACACTTTACGGTAAAGCTTGTGGGATCGCATTCAATACTGTTCGACGGATTTTCGTTTGAGTCATAGGTGGTGTACTTAACAAGCACGCCCTCCTTGTATTCATAAATGTAACGCTTGTCGAGATTTCCGTTTGGTTTGTAGTAATCTCTCCTGATCTCGTTTCCGTCAGCATTATAGGTGGCAACGGTACCGTCGGAGAAGGTCACGACCTTGTTGCCGTCGATGATCTCCTCGTTTTTGATATCGCTGTCGTATCCTATAACAGTTCCGTTTCCGGTGTAAACAGTGGAATATATGGCATTTCCCGCAGAGTCATATACAGTTTCAATGCGTATACGAAGTCCGGTATTCATATAGTCGCCCCATATGGATGAACGGATGATTTTTCCGTCTTCATCGTATTCTTCTTTGGAGACAGGCTCGTCTCTTTCACCGAATTCGGCCTTCGTTTTTATCTTTCCGGAATCATAATATTCATACTCAAATCTGTTGTACACCTCGACCTTTTTCGATTCACCTGTTTTGGTGTTAACTGCTTCAAGAAATCCTTCCTTCAACGTCAGATTGCCTTTTTCATAGGTGTATGTGTATTCTTCGGTGTTCTCGATTCTGTGCATCTGTTCTTCAATAACGGAGTGTGACTTTTCATATGTAAGATTTCCGTCGCTGTCGTATGTGTAATCTGTTTCCCCGATAGTCACAGCTTTACTCAGTCCGTTATTTTCTTCCCATGTGCATTTGATTTTGTTACCGTTTTCGTCAAAGGTATTTTCCTTTGTTATGGTATAGGTTGAGCCTTTGGTCGTTTCCGTTACGGGATTGCCGTTATCGTCATATACATATTCGGTGGTTTCATTACCGATCTTGCTTTTTACAAGATTGTCTTTGTCGTCATAGGTGTATTCGCATATATGCGAGCCCTCAACACTTTTTACAAGTCTGTCTTTATCATCGTACTCGTATTTGGATGAGTATGTGCTTTCAGCCTCGGAATCGAACGTGATGTGACGCACCAGACGTCCTTCGGAATCGTATTTGTCAAATTTGTACTCACCGTTGCTGTCAAGATGCAGCAAGGTTTTACTTTTGTCTGTCACTTGTTCGGTAACACCGTTTTCCGCAGGATTATTGTTTCCGGTATCGTTTTTACCACATGAACCGACAGACAGGCACATAGCCAGAACAAGCGCAATGATCGTTAGTTTTTTCATAATTATCACCTTTCGTCATATATAATGTGGGGTACGCATAACCCCGTAAAGTCGTTTTTATACTCAAATATCCCAGCCTGCGATAGTCTTAAGCATCATCGACACATCGGAGAGATTTATCCTTCCGTCGCCGTTTATATCCGCACCGTCAAGGTCAAGCTCAACATCCCACCTTGCAATGTGCTTCAGTGCGGCTGAAGCATCAAAGAGATTCACCTTGCCGTTAAGATCGGTGTCTCCGGGGATGACTCCCACCGTAACGGTGCCGTCGGCATCCACGGTAACTCTGTAAACGAATCGGTAATTCTCAGTGCCGCAGGATGAGGACACCGAAAGAGTGTGCTCCCCTTCTGTAAGCCTGTCCTTCACGATCTCGGCACTGTACGGAATGGCAGAGGTCTCAGCCACCGTCTCACCGTCCCATTCATAGCTGACATTTACAGGAGCATTCCCGGGATAAACGGCAAAAAGCGACAACGACAGTGTGTCCGTTATCTCCGAGATGCTTCTCACCTCGGTGTAACCGCCAAAACTCCCCTCCCTAAGAGAAGAAAATCCCACATTCGAGTCCATCATCTCACGGTATACGGCAGAGATCTCATTCACATCCTTGAGATTTCCGCTAAACAGCTTGTAGCTGTTACCGCCGAAATTGGTGTTGAAGTAGAATACGCCTTTCACTTCGGGAAAGACCATGTTCACATAGGTGTAAAAATATCTAAGATTATCGGAGGCGTGTGCCATGTCCTGCTCTGATTTCGTGGATTCGTAACAGAATCCGCACTCGGTAATGAGGATCGGCTTTCTGTCCCCGAAATCATCGACTATCCGCCTTAGCCTCGTGATGGAGTTTGCATATTTGCCGATGCCGTTGAACGCATCGGTAAAGCTGCCCCATTCGTTCTCTGCCTTTGAGGATCTGTTGGTGTATGCGGAGACTCCCACAAAATCCACAGCATCGTCACCGGGATAGAATGTGGTGTGATCGACATAAATGTTCGACACCTCGGTGACGGAGTACACCATGGCAGCCTTCGGTGCATATACATCTCTCATCTCCGAGATGTGTCTGAATGCCGCAATGTATTGAGACACGAATTCCTCAAGTCTGCCGTCGGCGGCATATGTGGAGATGATCCCCCAGCAGTTCACCTCTGCGGCAAATCTTATAAATACGGATTCGGGTATAGCACCGTTCAGCCACGTGAGATTCTCGATGATATACTCATCGTAATCACCTGCGGCGATGGCAGTAAGCATCTCAATATTAAGTCCTGAGTTCGGGATGTTCCATGCAAACTCGACGGAGCATCTCTCTTTTTTATCGGGAACTCTGAAATCGTATTTCCAAAAGTTCTCGCCTGAAAATTCCACATATATGAGTGCACCTGTGGAGAGCGTGGGATCATATGCATCGCACATTCCGGCAAAAACACCGCTTTGCGGCTCACCGGGAGCACCGTAGTACGGAATATTCTCCGGTTCCTTTGTTTTTGCGTATACCGTGGGCTTTATATATGCAAACTGATCCAGAACGCATCCGAGATACATGAGTCCGTAATCATCTCCCTCGGTCTCATACACATATGTGTATGCATCCCACAATAATTCGTATACTTTTTTAGCATCGGCAAAGCTGCCTGCTTTCTCGTATATCCGCCCAAGCCTTGTGCAGGGGGAAACGAGTCTCTGACAGGAGGTGACGTCTGTCATACCCTTGTAAAAGTCGATTATTGCGGTACAGGCTTTGACATCATCCTCCTCAGCTTCCGTAGCCATGGCGGCGGTGTACGCCTCAAGGAGAGGCCAGTACCCGCTGTGATCAAATGCGGCATAGACGGAGAGGGGGACGGATGCTGAAAGCACCGCCAAGGTAATGATCGCAGAAATGTATCTTTTCATTATATGTTACTGTATGTACTCTGTATCGATGGTGAGCTTCGTTTCGGGGGACTCGATCCATACGGGACAGTCATCCTTGGAGGAGAACTGATTGCCGAGGATCACAGCTTCTCTTGTGCGGCGCACCTCTACTGCGAACTTTGAGAAGGGTGCATCGACGATGTTGCCCGTGATGACTGCTTTACCCTGAGGGAATGTGTCGGGTGCATCCGTATCCATGGTGATGGAGATTCCGCCACACTGCTTATTCAAACGTCCGTTGTTTACAAATCTGCAGTTCTTTATCACAACACAGTCCATGTTGATCCCCTCCTTCCACCAAGGCTCAGCCGCAACCTTCACAGCAACGTCGAATACGTCGGTGACGGTGCAGTTTTCGATGAGTGCCGTGCGGCTCTTGATGAGGATGGAGCGAGCGTAGTGATTGTTTGCGTGGCAGTTCACGAACTCAACATCGGGAACAGCATCGGGATCGCAGATGAGGTATCCCTCAAAGCTGTCGGGCAGATCCTCGTCCACCTCAACCTCGCACCAACGGTTCTCCTCGTCAACGGTGACGGAGAGCGTTCTCATCGTCTTTACGGGAAGGAGTGAGTTGAACTCCACGATCTCAAGGCGATCACCCACCTCGGGACGGTCGATGGACTGGGTGTGGGTACCCGTGGGTGCCTCCACCTTCAGGATCATCCGTCTGTCGCCCGTTTTAACGGGAGTATAGTAATATGTATGAACGTTGAGGGAGTCGTCACCCTGACCGTCGAACTCGCAAGAATCAAGGCGGAGGAGACCTCGGCATGATGCAAAGTGAGTCGCATCGGTGTTGGTGGACATATGCTCGCCTGCGGCGGGAACGACCTTCAGTCTCTCGATGACGATATTCTCCGCATGCATTGCGGTGACACCCATTCCGTTGGAGGCGTGGATGGTGATATCGGTGATGATCGTGTCCTTGGCACGCTCGATAAGCACAACGGGACGGGAGTGGAAGGTGTGCCACATATAATACTCACGTTCAGCATCATCGGCGATACCCTCGATGCCGTGGCTTGCATAGATTTTTATGTTGTGGGAATCCACGTACTTCAGATCAAATACGGCCTGTCTTGCTTCAAACCGCCTTGCGGCGTTGATGTAGAAGCAGTTTCTCGGTCTGGGCATATTGGGATTGATCTCATCGGCACAATACCCGTCGTAGACTACTGCCTCGATGTCGTTGCCGTTTATGTTTATGGTCTCGATACCCTCATAGGTGAGGACTGCCTTGGTGTAAGGCTTGCGCTTGTAGTCAACGGTGAAGCCTGTTACGGTGACGCCCTCGCAGTCACGGATGGATATAGGCTCCATGAATCCGTCGATAAGGAGCTTTGCTCCCTCGGGAGCGATGACGGTTGAGCCCTTGTGACCTGCAAAGTCAAGTCCTCGGTCGTACTTGTAATCGGGACTGAACATGGTAGGCTCGGGATTGAAGCCCCATTCACCTGCCATGCACTGTCTCTGATTCTCACGGGACAGCTCGGTGGTGATAAGATATTCCCCGGGAGGTACGATCAGTGTCGATCCGGGCTCCTTGCGGAGCACCTCAAGTGCCGCCGCAAATCTGGCACGGTCATCAGTGCCGCTAAAATCTGCAAGATTTATAGTTTTCATTTTATAGTCCTTTCTATATTGCGGGGAACCTTTTTTCGAGAAAAAAGGCTTCCCCGCACCCCTCCAAAAAAGCTTTATACTAAAAAGCTATTGGAGAAGGTGTGATAGTTTTGTTTTATGTCAGCCGGATACCGCAAAATTTGTCTGCACGATCTTCACGGCTACAAACCTCTTTATCGTCAGATTCGCGCAGTATGCGACTCGATTTGGTGCGGAGCGTCAAATCGCGACGTCGCAGGTTTACCGGGGTTCCAAGGGGACTCCCTTGGTGGGATACCCAAGGGCAAAGCCCTGGGAGAAGCTTTTGGTTACTTTTCATTTCTCTATGAAAAGTAACAAAGAAAAAAGAACCAACGATATGGTGTTTGATATATACTGTCCTCTTACCCGTGTATCTTCACTATCCTATAGCATCCCTGGAATGCAGGATTTGTGGTGTACTGCAGCACATCACCCTCTGCAGGAGGGCATTCATCTCCCGACCACAGATGCACGTGTCCCGTGATAACAGCACGTACCTTGTCACGATGCTCGCAAAGAAGATCACGGAAACGGAAGCCTGCCTCGGTCTGCTTTTCCTCAGGCTTACCGGGATCGCCCACCATCCAGTTGTAGCCCCAGTACGGATACACCTTCTCACGGGTGACCTCGGTGAATACGGGTGCATGGAGCAGTATTATCACAGGTCTGCTAAGGCTGAGCCTTTCCTCAAGGAATTTCACCTGTGATTCGGTGATGCTTATTGATCCGTCGGAAAAACCGAGGATGTCAAAGCCGTCCATCTCCTCTGCAAAATACTCGGGCACATCTCCAAAGAGATCGTAAAACGCAGCCTTCATGTCATCGTCGGCATCACCCTCAACGGCATCGTGATTGCCCGGCACGATGTAGCACTTCTTGCCGAGGGATTTGAGGAATCTCTTAGCCCTGCGGAAGTTTGCCGCCGACGGATAATCCACGGTGTCACCCGTGAAGAAAACGCCGTCGATGCCATCCATCCCACGGATGTGCTCCGCCAGAAGTTCGCACGCCTCTACGGGGTAGATCCGTGTTTCTTCACTGTCTATACCGTCTGCGAAAACTCCTGCCTGCAGTGCCCAGAATCGCTTTCTCGCCTCCGCAAGTTCTACCGCCTCGGGAGAGTCTCCCTCCTCATGGCACATGATGTGCAGATCCGTCACCTGTACAAATGTGTACTCACGACTCAGCCCCGGCACAGTGATCTCCGTCACCTGCTCACACAGCTCTACCGCACCTTTTTCAGTATGTATTTTCATATGCATTTTCTTTTGCCGGGGAACCTTTTTTCAGAGAAAAAAGCGTTCCCCTGGCCCCTCCAAAAAAGCTTTCAAACTAATATACTAACAGAGTAATCCGGAACCCCTCGTATTAACAGATTCAGCAAAACCAAACCTTGTTCTTTTATATAAAGTTTTTAGGGGAGGGGTCCGGGGAATCCCCCTTTTATCAAAAGGGGGTTCCCCGCCATAAACAAAAACAAACTCACGTAATATCTATGCCTCGTTTTGAGAGATGGTCGGTCTTGCCCATGGTATAGAAGCGTGGTACGCTGTAGCCGCCCGATTCGTTCAGATGTACCCAGGTGATACCCGTCTGCCAGGTGAAGAAGGATGTCCAGCCTGTCATGGTGGGGAGTCTGAGAAGGTATTCCGCCATAATGAGGAACACACCTGCGTGGCAGTAGAGAGCCACATTCTTTTCGGAGCCGCCGTCGACGACACGGAATCTCTTTCCGTCCTCAATATATCCGTAAGACGCAAGAAACTCACGCATACCGTCGTAGACCTCGTCTACCATAAATCTCGCACTTGCCTCATCACGGAATGCGGGGTGGGATGCCCACTTGTCTCCGAGAGCCTCCATTTCGGGGGAACGAAGGAGAGTCGGGTCCATCATGATACCCATAGTCACACCGCCTCGGCCGTTATCGCTGTAATGCTCGACCTCGTGAGCCCACGGAAGAGTAACGATCGGCTTCGACAGCTTGTTTGCAAGATGTGCCGCCGTTTCCTGAGCTCTGCCGTAGGGGGAGGCATAAATATCGTCTATCTCAAGCCCGAGCATATCCTCGGCACATGCCTCAGCCTGTCTGTGACCAAGCTCGGTGAGACGGTCATTGACGTAATCCGGATTTCCGTGACGCACTATATACAAATTCATGTTTTTCACCTCTTTTTTATAATGATACCATTTTCCATAGCACATAGTCAATAGAAAACACAAAAAACAGGCCGCAAGTTGGTGTGTCATATGGATAAACTGCCTATTAACTGTACATTATCGGTGATTTGTTTACAAATACCTCTTGAAAGGCGGGGCAAAGTCTGTTATTATATAATAAGTATACAAACATGAAAGGCTATATCATGAAAACAAATATCAAACGACTTGTGTGCATACTGCTTGCAGCAGTTATGCTTTCATCATTTGCAGGATGCGCAAAGGAAGGGGAGATACCCGACGGATTCGTGCTTGCATCCAATGAGTACTGTGATTTCGACTTTATCGTTCCCGAAACATGGACCGTAAGTATGTCTCAGGGTACCGTTGCCGCATATGCAACTCTTGATGATCCATCATCGGTTTCAGTGATGCCGGGCGAGCTTGAGAATACCGATACCACTCTTGATGACTGGTGGAAGTCATACAAGAGCGACCTTGAGGATATCTACTCAAATGTTACATACGTGAGTGAGGAGGATGCCACTCTCGGAGGAATAAAGGGTAGATGCTATACCTTTACAGCTACTCTCGGTGAGGATAAAGAGGGCGAGAAAAAGGCAGTTTACAGATTCGAGATCACTGCTGTTATCAAGTATTCCAGAATCTATATGATGACCTTTACCTCCACTGAGGACAGATACGAGAATCATACGAGAACCGTTACCGACATAAAGGAGCACTTTAAGTTTCACTGATGATTTATTTTGATTGGACAGCAACGACAAAGCCCACCGATGCGGTGGTGGATAAAGTAAATACTGTTCTTACGGAGGAGTGGGGCAACCCCTCCTCCGTTCATGGATTTGGGGGAAATGCCGCAAAGCTCCTTGAGACGGCACGTCGTGAAGTGCTTAGGGGACTGGGCTTTGGCAGAGAAGCTCCCGGCAGGCTCATCTTTACCTCAGGCGGTACTGAGTCGAACAATCTTGCCATCCTCGGTGCGGCATATGCTAAGGAAAAAAGAGGACGTATCCTCATTACCGAGGGTGAGCACGCATCTGTGGAGATGTGTGCCGCCGCACTTGAAAAGGACGGCTTTGAGGTGATCCGTATCCCTACAAAGGGCGGTGTGCTCGACATCGATGCCATCAGACAAACGAAGGATGTGTACGTGGCGTCGTTTATGCTTGTGAATAACGAGACAGGTGCAGTGTATGATGTTGCCGCCGCCGCAAAGGCGGTAAGGGAAAATTCCCCGAATGCCTTCATCCACACAGATGCGGTACAGGCGTTTATGAAGCTCCGCTTTACTCCCGAGAGGCTCGGGGTGAATGCCGTCACCGTCAGTGCTCATAAGATCGGCGGACTTAAGGGCACAGGTGCTCTTTACGTTGACAAGGATTCTCTCACCAAGAAGAAGCTGTCTCCGAGGATGCTCGGCGGCGGTCAGGAGGATTCACTTCGCTCGGGTACGGAGAATGTTCCCGGTATTGCGGCATTCGGTGCGGCTGTGCGTGAGGCTATGGAGACATTCACGGATAGAGCTGAGGCTGTGGCAAAGCTGAGAGAGCACCTTGAGGAGAGGCTCGGCGGTACACCTCTCATCATGAATCTGCCGAGGATGGCGCTTCCGAATATCCTCAGTGTGACGGTGCCCGGAATAAAGAGTGAGACTGTGCTGAACCACATGAATGAGCGAGGATTCTGTATTTCCGCAGGCTCTGCGTGCTCGTCTCACGGACACGGAATGAGCATGGCTCTGACAGGATTCGGACTTTCACCCGAGGCGGCTGACTCCACTGTGAGAATAAGCCTTTCTCATCTGAATACGGAAAGTGAGATCTCAGGTCTTGCGGATGCTCTTTCGGATGCACTCTCACTCGGTGGACTTAAAAGCCATAAGTAAAGGATAACGTATGAAGCTAAAACCTGTAAAAATAGGGAACAGCGTGGTCCCTCACGGACTTTTTCTTGCACCTATGGCGGGGTTTACCGATCTTGAATTCCGAGAGATCTGCCATGAGTGCGGTGCGGAATTCTCGGTGACGGAGATGATCTCCGCAAAGGCGGTGTGCTTCGGTGATAAGAAAACAAAGGAGCTTGCGGTGCTGTCGGGAAGCATGACGGCGCTTCAGATATTCGGCCATGATCCCGACGATATCGAAACGGCGTGCAGACGACTTATGGGTGAAGTGGTGGTGAACAATGAAAGTCAGCCGAAGGTCGCACCCGACCGAGGCGGTACGGTCGTGGGACCTCTTGAAGATTCGGCTGAAGCTGTGCCGATATCTGCCCCCGAGCTCAGCTCGGTGCCGATGTCTGCCCCCGGGCTCAGCCCGGTGCCGATGTCTGCCTCCCCGTGCTACGGGGTAGATATAAACATGGGGTGTCCCGTGAAGAAGATCGTGTCATCGGGAGACGGCTCTGCACTTATGCGGGATCCGGAGCTGTGCCGACGACTGGTGGAAGCGGCAGTGCGAGGCTCGGGTGATGTGCCTGTGACAGTGAAGATACGAGCAGGCTTTGATGCGGATCATAAAAATGCCGTAGAGGTGGCACGTGCTTGCGTGGCAGGCGGTGCATCTGCGGTGTTCGTGCACGGCCGCACAAGAGAGCAGTTTTATGCTCCGTCATCCGATAATCGAGTGATCGCCGCAGTCCGTGATGCTCTCCCGCCCGAGATACCCGTGATCGGTAACGGAGATATCGTCACCGTGGAGGATGCGGACAGAATGCTCCGTGAAACGGGATGCGACGGTATTATGATAGGCAGAGCAGCACTTGGTGATCCGTGGCTTTTCGGAAGGATCGCCGCTGCAGCAGAAGGCATAAGCCTCCCCGAGCCGTCAATGGATGAGCGCCTTCTTATGGCAAGGCGGCTCTGCAGAATGGTGTGTGAAAGGTACGGCGAGGCAAGAGGTGTGCCTATGTGCCGTGGCAGAGCAGGGCACTTTATCCGTGGTATCTCCGGTGCCGCACAGATGCGTGACAGGCTTTGCCATGCTACGACTCTTGCAGAGGTGGAACGCATACTCGGCGGTGAATGATACGGCGATTTCTGTTTATATATAAAGAAGGACCTTGTGGTCCTCCTTTTAGTTATCCTTTATTCCGTCACAGAAAACACTATCCGTTCTTTTTTTACCGCATAATCAACTGCAATCCTTGTTCCGCTTTTTGATGTGGTGCTGTTTCCATTATAATAGACGATGCAGAAGCGGCTGTGGTCTATCATTTCAAAATTGCGTTTCACGTATACTACCTTGCCGGATCCTCTGATCTTCTCAGGATAATATGTGTCCTCAAATGATTTCAGCAAATACGCTCTATAGGTGTCGCTTATATCGGGATATTCAGCCCTCACATAGACTCGTTTTATATGGGGATATTTTTCTTTTATTTCAGTAACAAGTTCAAGACAAAGATCGTTGAAGCGGCTTCTGCTGCCGAAAAGGAACGTATCAACTTTTTCATCCGTGATAAGCCTTTCAATAATATTATATACCTTTTCTTTTAATACTTCGGTTTCATTTATAGTTCTGTGACCGAAAAAACAACAGGTGTGTGTAATTTTATCGGGTATGCCATCATAGAGTCGAACTCAGAGTGCCCGGGCCGGTTATTTTCGGCTAAAATTACGCTTTGTCGTTTGACATACATCAGTATGCCTGCACTCCAAAACGAAATTTTATCTCGAAA
>SVQM01000155.1 GCA_015065335.1 Oscillospiraceae bacterium
GCTCTTCTGCGCCACAAGTGCCACCTTGCGCGCCAGTTCGTTACGTTTGAGGTGGGCAATGTTGTCTTCGTCGAAGCAGATGACGCCAGTTTTCGGTTTCAGGATGCGGTTGAGGCAGTACAGGAGGAAAAACCCTCGGGCAATAAAGAGGAATGCTTTGAAGGATCGGATGAGATAGCGATCGAGCTCCCGTGGGGAGAGAAAGCGCTGTACTTGAAATATCCCGAGTTTGAATATGCCGATACAATTTACGGTACTGCGGCTACGTGGATAGATGAGGGAAAGCTGGGTGACGCAATCGGTACATCTGTCGCACGTGGTTATGATATCTACACTGATACTTCATATGAGATGAATGTCACTATCTATGCCATAAACGGAATAAACACGGCAGCGGCGGTAGCTGTTTCCTATGACGGATTTGACGGTCAGTATGCGGTGTATACCGATCATTGGTATTATCCCGAAACCCTTGGTGAATTTACAGATGCACTTGATCTTAGAGAGAATCTCACTCTTGCCATAAGAGATGAAGTACCTACAGGTACGATCTACCATACCTTCTGGGAATACGAGAGTTATATGACCACAAGGTATAAACTCTACGATACGGCTGTAATATGGAGTATGCTGTTCTCTGACACAAGCCTTAAAAATGTCGCAAATGAGGTCACGGACGAAGAAATGTCCAATTATAAAGAGTCCATGTCTATCGGGGTAAATGTTGATATCCTCGGAATCGAAAATGTGAGTCTTTCCGTAACTGAGAACGGGTATATCAGCACGAATATCCTTGCCACGAGAAAGCTGTTCTACATCGGTGAGGAAAAGGCACAGGAGTTCTTCGATTATGTTAAGGCGAATTTTGAGGGAGTACGTGAGGAGCCTCCGTCTACAACTGCGGTGACTGCACCGACGGAACCCGAATATCCCGATGACGTGATCGTGACAGCCGTAACATCACAGACATATGTGCCGGAAATTATGGTAGAAGAGTAAAATGTCCATCGTTTTACATGAAAGTTTTCGAGGAGAGTATGAGGGGTACCTTTTTCAAAAGGTACCCCTCGCATATCTTTAAATCAAACTTCTTAAATATATTCTCTTATCCTGAACTCAAGCCCGAGTCCTGCTGCAACCTCAGCACATCTTTGCAGATCTGCATCGGAAACGGGACCTCTCACGGCAGTAAGTACTACATGAGGAACGACCTTTGCCACATCACGTGCAAATTTCAAAACCCCCGCAAAGGTATCGTCACCGAATTTGGGAACACACAGCTTGTTGTATGTCTCGGAATCGGGAGCATTGAGGCTTATTGATACAGTATCAAAAAGTCCTGCAAACAGGGGGGTGGTGTCCTCACCCATAATGAGAGATGCGTGACCGTTTGTGTTGAGCCTTATGGGAATGTCATATCTCTCACGGATAGCCTTGCAGATGGTGAGCATATCGTAAAGTCTGCAGGTAGGCTCGCCGAATCCGCAGAACACAAGCTCAGAGTAAAGCTCAGGCTGTGCATCGATGATCGCTTTGTAGATCTCTTCTCTTGTGGGCTCTGCCTCAAGCCACAAGTTACCGTAGATGTCCTCGCCGTGACTTCTTACGCAAAATGTGCACTTGTTTGTGCAGAGATTTGTCATGTTTACGTAGAGTCCGTCGCCTTGTTTGTATGCTATAGTCATAACTTAACCTTTCGTTTTGGCATAGACGCAGATCACAGCGTAAGACCGAACAGTCTTGCGGTGTTCTCCACAGTCTGATTGCAGAATAGATCTATTTGAGCTCCCCTTGCATCGGCTACAACCATTGCAGTGTGTTCCATATACATGGAGAGATTGATTTTTCCTCTGTGAGGTACGGGAGGAAGATAAGGCGCATCTGTTTCCACAAGGATCCTGTCATCCGGAACGATGGCCGCAGCCCGTCTGAGATTATGGGCGTTTTTGTATGTCACAGGACCTGAGAAGGATATATACCATCCCATCTTTACAAGCTCTGCGGCAGATTCCGCACTTCCGCTGAAGCTGTGCATCACACCGATCACATTCGGATGAACACGGATTATATCGAAGGTATCACCGTGAGCCTCACGGTCGTGCACGATCACGGGAAGTCCGCACTCCTCTGCCATAGAGAGCTGTGAATCGAAGAACAGCTTTTGCTGCTCCTTGTCCTCTCCGCCGTAGTGATAGTCAAGACCGATCTCGCCTATGGCACAAACTCTCGGATGAGAAAGAAGCTCACGTATACGGTCGAGTACCGCTTGCTCATTACCTCTTGCGATGTGTCTTGAATCTCCGGGATGCATTCCTGCGGATGCCCATATCCTCGGATCGCTCTCCGCAAGAGCGATGCACTCAAGGGTGTTTTCCGGATTTGTACCTGCGCATAGAATACCGCAGATCCCCGAATCAAAGGAATCCTTCAGTGCGCCTGCGGCACCTCCGGGATATTCGTCAAACCGTTCATCATTATAGTGAGCGTGGGAATCAAAGAGTCTCATTATCTGATGCGCTCACCGGGCTTGGTCTCATCGGAGAGGAATACTACCTTCGGAGACTCCTCACCGCAAGCGAGGATC
>SVQM01000060.1 GCA_015065335.1 Oscillospiraceae bacterium
TCCATTACTCTGCGGATAGCACGGAACATACTGTGCATAGGCTCACCGAGATTTTCACGCCTGTGAGCTGTTATCATAATAAGCCTTGAATCCTTAGCCCATTCAAGCTCAGGATGAGTGTAGTCCTCACGAACGGTGGTCTTCAGCGCATCAATGGCGGTATTACCGGTAACAAAGATAGAATCGACAGCCTTTCCCTCACGCACGAGATTATCCTTGGAACGCTCTGTTGGAGCAAAGTTATATTTTGAGATGATTCCAACAGCCTGTCTGTTGAACTCCTCGGGATAGGGAGAATAGATATCGTATGTACGAAGTCCCGCCTCAACATGTCCCACGGGGATCTGCAGATAGAAGCACGCAAGCGCTGTCACAAATGTAGTAGAGGTATCTCCGTGAACGAGAACCACATCGGGTGACACCGTCTCAAGCACCTCTTTTATGGAGTTCAGTATATTTGTGGTAATATCAAAAAGAGTCTGTCCCTGCTTCATTATGGACAGATCATAGTCCGGTACGACACCAAAGGCGCCGAGGACCTGATCAAGCATCTGTCTGTGCTGACCTGTGACACACACGATCGTCTCGATATTCTTACGACTTTTAAGCTCATTTACGAGGGGACACATCTTTATTGCCTCCGGTCTGGTACCGAAGACGAGCATTACTTTTTTCATATCTGTCCTTTCGGGTAGTTCCAATCAAAAAACAAAGGGGAATCGGAAATACGATTCCCCTGAATATTTGCTTTTATCAGAAACCGTTATTGTTTCTTCTATTTTTATTGAAGATCTCAGCAACAACGCTGAAGTCATCATCGGTTACGTTTGAGGGCTCAACTACAGGCATCTCACCCACAGGCTTAGCAACTGTTGCGGCAGCAGCCTCGATCTGAGTCTTTGCAACAGTCTCGGAATCCTTCGCATTTACGATACCGTCCTTGTTGAAGCCGGTAGCGATAACAGTAACCTTCATCTTGTCGTCAAAATCAGGATCAAAAGCAACACCGAAGATAACATTTGCATCCTCAGATGCCTCTGCCTTGATAAGCCCCATTGCGGTATCAACCTCATCAAGTCCGATGTCGGGAGATGCTGTGATATTTACGATGATACCAGCAGCACCGCTGATGGAAGTCTCAAGAAGGGGACTGGAGATTGCAGACTTAGCAGCGATCTCAGCCTTATCCTTACCTGTTCCGTCACCAACACCCATATGTGCATAGCCTGCGTCCTTCATTACAGCGGTAACATCGGCAAAGTCAAGGTTGATGTAACCGATGGAATTGATAAGCTCACAGATGCTCTGTACACCGTGACGAAGTACATCATCAGCAGCCTCAAAAGCGTTCATAAGAGTGATGCGAGTCTCGGAGATCTGCTTCAGTCTCTCGTTGGGGATAATGATAAGAGAATCAACAAACTGACCGATCTTCTCAATACCGGCCTCAGCCTGAGACATTCTTCTCTTTCCTTCGAAATCAAAAGGCTTTGTAACGATACCGACAGTAAGGATACCCATCTCCTGTGCGATCTTGGCAACTACGGGAGCTGCACCTGTACCGGTTCCGCCGCCCATGCCTGCAGTTACAAATACCATCTCTGCTCCTGCGATAGCCTCACGGAGCTCCTCAATGCTCTCCTCTGCAGCTCTGCCGCCGATCTCGGGGTTGGAGCCTGCACCGTGTCCCTTGGTGATCTTCTCACCGATCGGGATCTTATATGATGCATTGGAGTGCATAAGTGCCTGCTTGTCAGTGTTCACTGCGATGTAATCAACACCGCGAACGCTGTTCTCGATCATTCTGTTTACTGCGTTGTTTCCGCCGCCGCCGACGCCTATTACTTTAATATTCACGCCGCTCTCAAAGATATCATCGGGTTCAAATGCCATTGTTAACATCCTCCGTTTTTTAATTAAGGATACAAGGTCTTTCGACCTTTATATAAAACCGCATAAAGCGGCGTTTGCCTTTATTATATATGATACAATGATTCGTGATTTTTTGCAATATCTTTTGCTAAATTTTTTCGAGAAATCACGTTTTTTTCAAAAAATTTAATATATTATCTTCCATATTATGGAAGATATGTTTTATAATACCATTTTATACAATTGACTAAATTATTTTTGGCGTTTTATCCAAATGCCTAAATCACTTATCAAAATCAAGCTGATTATCAACTACAACGATAGTTTCGGACAGATCTCTGAGGTCTATTCTTGCCTTATTTGATGATTTAAACATCTCATCCTCCAACACTGCCGATGCGATACGCAGCTTTGTATCCACCTCAGAAAATTCCCCAAACTCAAGAAGATATTTATTATCGCACACCATCTCAAGTCTATAAATATTACGAAGATCGATCTGCGTTATTCTTCCCGCAAGGGATGAAGAATTTATACATTCGGTGACACTCTGCAGTTGTTCCTGTGCCGTTTTATTTCTCATCACGGGAACACTTCCGAACACTGCTTCCTTTACCCCTGTCAAGCGAAGTCTGGTAAGTCCCGCAAGGTCTGCATCTCCACCTTCACCGAGAATACGAAGTGTCTCTGACATTAGATATATTTTTCCGTATATCTCTGTATAATATACGGGGCTTTCGGATTTTACCGTAAGCGTTACCTTATCGGGGATATTTCGCTCCACCTGCAAAGATCCGATGTAGGGGAGATTTGCCATAAGAAGCTTTTCAGCCTTTACTGAACTGAAGGAAAACAGTTTGTCCCCCGGATTCACTCCGGCACCCTCGCTGATCTCAGCATCAGTGTATGGAGAATCACCCACAACATTTATCTCATCTATTACAAAAAGGAAGCTGTAACCCGTATATATCACTGCGATCGTGAGGACGGAGAGAATAAGGATGATCGCAAAAGCACGCAAAAAGCCACGGCGGCGTTTACGACTCCGCATCATCTCATAGGCTTCCACACGTTCGGCGTTCTTTTCTATCTCGGATATCTCACGCTCAGTCCTGCTGCCGTATATCTCCTCGATAAGGCTCTCGCCCTCATATCCGTGGGGAGCCTGTTTTTTAAAAAGTCCCATAAGGGCGTGCCTCCCATAGATTTTTTACGTATCAGCGCACTCCTTTACCGCGGCCGAATGCCACACCATTCTCTGCGCCGTCATTATTTTTTGACGATATGAGCTTTTTCATATCGTTATAGATAAGTTTGGTTGCATCCTTTACCGAGAAAGTCATGATCTTCTTACACATCTCATTTCTTCTCGTCTCACCCTCTTCTGAGAGAAGCTCATCTGCGACTATAGAAAGAGGACGTGCATCAAGACCGCTTTCCTCTATCAGCTCAGCCGCACCTGCCTTTCTGAGCACATCGGCATTCTTGAACTGATGATTATTGGTAACATTAGGTGAAGGAATAAATATAACACATTTTCCGCACATAGCAAGCTCGGATACGGTCATTGCACCGGCTCTGCATATTACAAGATCAGCCGCCGCCATAAGCTCGGGCATATTGTAGATGTACTCCTGAAGTGAGATATTCTCACACGTATCAAGTCCTCTGTTTGAAAATTCCGCCTTAGCGTCCTCCCATTCAATAGAGCCACAGGCGTGAACATGGTACACGTCATCTCTCTTTGAGGTAAAATCCCTCATCATATCAAGCACAGCCTCATTCACCTTTTCTGCACCGAGACTTCCACCGAATGAGAGCACGGTATACTTATATTTATCATCTATACCGCAAAGGCGGCGTCCTTCCTCACGGGTGAGTCCCGAAAATCCGCTTCGAAGAGGGTTTCCCACACGGTACAGCTTTGACTTATCTGAAAACGCCTGTGCAGTCTCCTCAAAATTCAGGTACACTCTGTCCACCATACCTGAGAGCATTTTTATTGCTGCACCGGGTACTGCATTCGATTCATGAAGTGCCGTGGGAATACCCATTTTTGCCGCAGCTTTCATAACGGGCCAGCACACATAGCCGCCTGTACCGAGAACTATATCGGGATTTAGCTCACGAAGGAGCTTTTTCGCTTTCATCGGAGATGTCACGGTGAGGTACAGAGTCTTTATGTTTGAAAGTGTCAGCTTTCTTTTTAGCCCCTGAATATCAACGTGGTACACGGGATATCCTGCCTTTCCCGCAAGCTTATTCTCGATACCTCTCGGTGTTCCTACAAAGCTTATCTCGGAATCAGGCTCCATCTCTTTTATTGTATCTGCAATGGCAATAGCGGGATTTACGTGTCCTCCCGTACCGCCTCCGGTAAATACTACTTTCATGATGATTCTTCCTTATTTGAAAATGTTACCTTCGCTGATATGAGTGGCGTGATACCGAGAGCAGTATTCCCATCTCAGCCATCAGCACCACAAGTGAGCTTCCCCCATATGTGAAAAACGGTAATGGTACTCCGGTATTTGGGATAACATCTGTTACTACTCCGATATTCAGGAATACCTGTAGTCCCACCTGGATTACTATTCCTGCCGCAAGAAGAGAGGAGAACGTATCCGGTGCATGAAGTGCCACGATGAGTCCTCTCCAAATGAACACGAGGAAAAGTCCGATGAGAAGTACAGCACCGATGAATCCCATCTCTTCACACCATATAGTGAATATGAAGTCCGTGTGAGCATCGGACACATAGCTGAATTTCTGATTACTTCCGCCAAGTCCCGTTCCGAGAAGTCCTCCCGAACCGATTGCGTACAGTCCCTGCGTAGTCTGCCAATTATCGGACAGTACATCTGCGTTGCTGTCCGTAAATGTGGTTATTCGCTTAAGCGCATAAGGATTTGCAATAAGATAAGCAGCAATGGCACCGCCTCCTGCAACAACTCCCGTCAACGCCATATATCCGAAATGAGCACCTCCGAGAAATATTACACAAATGCCTATCATTCCCACTATAAGAGTACCGGACAAATGCTTACCCATGATAACAAAAGCGCAGGCAAGACCGAGAATACAGAACGGTGCTACGATACCGTTTACAAGATAAGTCCTTCTGTCAGTGCGATCGATGACCTTATCCCTGTACTTATCGAGATACCACGCAAGCATCATAACGAGAGCGGGCTTCATAAGCTCAGACGGCTGAATATTGAATGACGTACCTTTTATTCCGATCCAGCGTTTTACTCCAACCTCATTTGCACTACCGTCACCTCCGTGACCGATGAACAATGCAAGGAACAAAAGCACAAGTCCAAGCATATATGCAAAAGGGGCAAGTCTTTTAAACCAAACGTAAGGTACTCTTGACACGACAGCCATTACCACTATACCGATGCCGGCAAACATGAGCTGTCGTCTGATATAAAGAAGGCTGTCTCTGCCTTCAGTCTGGTAGAGTGCAAGAGGATAGCTTGCACTGAATACCATGATCGTTCCAAGGGTAAGGAGCAGGAGTATCATTACAAGAAGAACACGATCGGCATTTGTCTTAATTCGGACGATACCACGATTCCACTCCTCATCCTCACGGCGTTTACGGATATCTCTTTCCGCCTGCCTCTCTGTTGGAAGATTCTCTACACGTCTTATACCTCTGCCTGTGACCACTACACCTGAGGTACGGCGGATCTTATTCTCTTTTACGGACGAAGCTTCACTTTTTCTTTGATTTTGGGTGATATTTTTTCTGTTTTTATTATCCTCACTCATCCGTATCCGCCTCCCTTCAAAATAGGTATTTGTTAAAGCGCAAACCAAGCCAATGCGCAGAACAGAGCTGTTACTATACTGAATACCGAAACGATCTTAACCTCGCTCCAGCCTTTCTTTTCAAAATGATGATGTATTGGGCTCATAAGGAACAGTCTTTTTCCGTGGGTGAGCTTAAAATATCTCACCTGCAGAATGACTGATGCGCTCTCTACAATATAAATTATACCGCAGAGCACGATCACAAGCGGAGAACCGCAGAGAAACGCCGCACCGACTACAAGCCCACCGAGGAATAGTGATCCGGTATCACCCATAAATACTCTTGCAGGATAGAAATTATAAACAAGGAATCCAAGTGTGCTTCCGATAAGAAGTGCCGCAACGGATGCAAGCTCAGGTGACGGGGATGCTGCACCGAGAAGTGCCACAAGAGCAAAGAACACTCCCACAACAAATGTCACTCCCGAGGCAAGTCCGTCTATACCGTCGGTAAGATTCACACTGTTATTGATGCCCGTAAGAAGAAGGAGCGCCACTATGTAGTAGAATATCCCGAGATCGACTGTTATATCTGTAAAGGGTACCGCAAGCTCGGTAGTTACGACACCTGCACGTACAAGCGCAAAAAGATATGCACCCGATGCAACGAGCTGCAGAAGATATTTCTGCGCCGCAGTAAGTCCTTCATTTTCCTTTTTCGTAAATTTTTGCAGGTCATCGGCAACGCCTATAAGTCCGCAGGCAAGAGCATACGCAAGTGTCGCAACAAATCCTGCGGCAGAAGCAGCACCGTATCGTATACCGAGAAAAACGGCGCAGGCTGTACCGCAAATGATGCTTCCGGCAATAAACGCCACTCCTCCCATTGTGGGAGTACCTTCTTTATTCTTGTGCCAGCGAGGACCGATCTCAAGAATATGCTGTCCCATTTTCTTGCTTTTAAGATAAGGTATCAGCTTTCTTGAGGTAAGCACCGTTATAAGAAATGTGAGTACTGCCGTAAATGAAAACAAAATTACCGCATCTTTCATAGCGCTCCTCCGTTTTTCTGCCAAAGCATGGTGTCAAAGATCATTTTTTCTTTTTGGACAGCTTTCGTTTGAGCTCATCAAGAACTCTCTCTGCCCTCACTCCGCGACTTGCCTTTACGAGAAGGACATCCCCCGGATCGATGGCTTTTCTTATCATATCTGCCATCATCCCCGGATCATCTATATCCACACAGACGAATACATTCTCTGCTCGGATTCCGTGAGTGATCGCCGCCTCAGCGATAACATCGGCCATCTCTCCGAAGCAGAACAGCTTTTGGACCTTTTCCTGTGCAGCATAACGTCCAAGCTGGTCATGCATGAGACGGCAGTATTCACCAAGCTCAAGCATGTCTCCGAGCAGTGCCGCAGGAGAGCCGCCTTCCTTTGCAGCAAGAGATACAAGCACGTCTATTGCCGCCTTCATGGACTCGGGACTCGCATTATAGCAGTCATCTATAACTGTTATATCCCCGATCCTGTATATATTCTGTCTTTTTTCGGCTCCCGCGAAGGAGGACAGTCCGAATCTTATCCTCTCATCAGTCATACCGAGCTTTACTCCAACGGAATACGCCACAAGAGAATTGTACACATTGTGCCGTCCGAGAGTAGGAACATCCACGTTGGTAATAGCCTTATCATCAAAAATAAGGTCATAAACTATAGAATCTCCTGTACGGACATTTACTGCTCTGTATTCTGCATAACGGTTGTGAACACTGAAATATTCAGCTCTGTCACCGATATCATCCTTTTTCTCAAAGAGAAGAGGCTCATCACCGTTCATGAGTATACAGCCGTCCTCGGAGAGCCCCGCCATTATCTCCAGCTTTGCCCTGCATATGTTCTCACGGCTTCCGAGATTTGCAAGGTGTGATGTACCGATATTGGTGATGACCGCAATATCGGGCTTTGCAATAAGGCTCATACGCTCGATCTCTCCGAGATCGGACATACCCATCTCAATAACCGATACCTGATCTTCGGGTGCAAGCTCAAAAAGTGTAAGAGGCAGCCCTATCTCGTTATTGTAATTACCCTTTGTTTTATGGGTGCGAAATCCGGCTGACGCAACTGAGTATATGAACTCCTTTGTTGTAGTCTTGCCGACACTTCCCGTAACTGCGATGACCTTAGCCCCGGAGAGAGATCTGTAATATGAAGCAAGAGCACCAAGTGCCGTAACAGTATCCTCCACAACTATCGCAGTAAAATCATACCCTCTTTTAACATTATCGGGAACACGGCTGCAAAGGACAGTATCACATCCGCCTGCAATGACATCACAGATAAAATCATTTCCGTCAAACCTCTCTCCCACGATAGCGCAGAAAAGCATTCCCGGATGCACATCTCTGGAATCATGACCCACGGCAGTAACGGGTTGAGATGCACCTGTACCGTACACTTCTACTCTTCCCGATGTATGTTCCGCTATTTCCTCCGCACTGAAGGCAGTCAATTTAAGTTCAATGCTCATTTTAAGTTCTCCAGCCCGAAGGCTTTCCTTTCATCAGTTTCTCCGTTTCATACGGAGCCGTTTTTCTTCAATTGCCGAAATTGCTATTGTCACCTCATCAAACGGGTACATTTCATCGCCGATTATCTCATAATCCTCGTGTCCCTTGCCGCACAAGAGCACCGTATCTCCATCGTCTGCGCTCATTATGGCATATCTTATGGCATCACGCCTATCCGGGATCACCGTATGAGGAACTGATATGTCAAATCCCCGCATTATATCTTTTATTATGGCATCCCTGCTCTCACTTCGGCAATTATCCGACGTAATTACAGTATGGTCCGCCATTTCCGATGCTATCCTTCCCATTACGGGACGCTTTGAGGGATCTCTGTCACCTCCGCATCCGAAAACGAGCCAAACCTTGCCGCAGGAATCCCTCCGCATTATCTCAAGGACACCTCTGAGTGCATCGGGAGTATGTGCAAAATCCCTGATGACTCTCATATTTCCAAGTCTTGCCACCGTCTCCATCCTTCCGGGTACTCCCGAAAAATGAGCCATGGCACGACTGACAATATCCATCGTTACACCGCATTCAAGTGCCGCCGCAGATGCAAGGAGTGAATCGTAAAGTCCGAATCTCCCCGGCATTGCACACTTTATGATCGTGCATTCATCATCTTTGCGAAGTGTATATTCAACCTCATCCGGTCTGAAAATCACACTCTCTGCGCATACATTATCATCTGCACCACAAGGATATTCGGCAAATACCTTTACGTGTTCATCCTGTACCGTTTCGCAAAGCTTCAAGCCGTACGGATCATCTCCGTTTATTATACACCTTTTCGCACTGCGAAACAGCACTGATTTTGCCGAAAGATAATTATCCATAGTAAAATGATAATCAAGATGCTCGGGAGAAAGCCCCGTGAACACCGCAATATCTGCTGATATGGGATCAAGCTTATGCTGTGCAAGTGAATGGGAGGATGCCTCCATTATCACGTGTGTCACTCCGCAATTTTTCATATCCGCAAGCATTTTATACAAAAATGCGGGATCGGGCGTAGTCATTGCCGCAGCATCCGATATCTCAGAGCCGCCGCCGATGTCCACCGTATCATCTCCGATCATACATCTTACAGTTCCTATAAGCCCGCATTTGTATCCTGCGTGCCGCAGGATCTCACGTATCATAAATGTCACGGAGGTCTTACCGTTTGTACCCGTTACGGCGATGATCTTCATACTGTCTGCGGGGGAGCCGAAATAATTACTGTAAGCATAGGCAGAGACAGATCTCGTATTATCCGCCAGTGCCATTGGTACCGATACCTCAACCGGTCTTTCACAGACCACCGCCACGGCACCCCGTCTTACGGCATCATCTATATAAAGGTGTCCGTCGGTATGCTCACCCTTTATACAGATAAACAGATCTCCGGGGCATACTGCTCGTGAGTTTGTTTTGATCCCCGTGATCTTTGTCATACAAAATTCCGCACTACTGCAAAAGGTTACACCTTTCAGCACTTCTCCCGCAAGCATAAGAAACCTCCGATAAATTATTCCTTCAACTTCTTATGCTTTAAGCCTTGAGGATCAGTCCGCTGTATCCATATATCTCAGCTCGATCGTCACAACAGTTCCCTCAGGCACCATGGTATCTGCCGCAATCGACTGATTTATTACGATCGCACCTTCCTCCTGTCCCTCGGCACCTGTTATTTTTATATTTAGTCCTGCATTTACAAGTATTCTGTTTGCCGCCTCGGCAGTCTTACCGATAAGGTCGGGCATCTTCACATCAGCCTTGGGCTGCTCACCGTTTGTATAGAGGATAACTCTTCCCTTGGACTGACTGATGCTTTCTCCTGCGGCGGGAAGCTGTCCCGTGACTACATCACCGTCACCGATCACCTCACATGAGATACCGCGCCACTGGAGGTCGCTCTTTGCCGCTTCAACGGTGCTGTCAACACAGTTAGGCACGGTGATCTCCACCTTTTCAAGATCCTTGTCAGTATACTCAGCCTCATATCCGAGATAGGGGAGCACAAAGGAAAGAAGATTAGACACATACGGTGCCGCTACTCTTGATCCGTACACGACTCCGTTTGTGGGTTCATCCACCACTATCAGTACAGCGATCTCAGGATCATCTGCCGGTGCATATGCAACAGTTGAACCAACTCGGTAATAGGGCTGATTTCCAAACTGTGCAATGAGGTCTCTTTTCTCAGACGTACCGGTCTTAGCCGCAACCTTATATCCCTTTACATAGGCATTTTTTGCACCGCCGTCACCGGATACACCCTCCTCAAGGATCTCGGTAACTATCTTAGTCGTATCAGAGCTTACAACCTGTCTTTCAGGCTGTGTATTATACTCTGCAACTATATTTCCGTCACTGTCCTTTATAGACTTTAACACATGGGGTGTCACAAGGTAACCGCCGTTAGCAACAGTTGCCACTGCTCTTATCTGCTGGATCGGCGTTGTTTTAAATGTCTGACCGAAGGAGTATACAGCAAGTGATACTCCCGTAAAGCTCTTCTCCGGAGTTACGATTGGCGAAGCCTCGGCAGGGAGATCGATCCCCGTTCTTCCGAGATATCCGAAGGATTTGAAATAATTATAGAAATTGGTGATCCCAAGTCTCTCTCCGAGGATCATCATTACAGGGTTACAGGACTGCTGGAGTCCTCTGGCAAAGTTCACCTGACCGTGGCCGCCCGCCTGGTGACAGGAAACATTTCCGTATCCTTTTACATAGTGCTCACCGGAGCAGTAGAAGCCGTCGTTTTTCGTAACCACCTTTTCTTCAAACGCCATTGAGGATGTCATGATCTTAAAGGTAGATCCCGGCTCATAAAGTCCCGTCACCGCCTTATTTGACCACATATTGTAAAGAAGGTTATATTTCTTCTCGATATATTCATCAGATTCGGGATCAATTCCCTCAAGCTTTGCAAGAGAATCGGGATCGAGATTGTATGGCTCGTTGAGATCAAAGGTGGGATAGGTACCCATCGCAAGGATCGCTCCCGTATCCACATTCATGACGATACCCGTCACTCGTTCATTTGGTGAATTCTCCTCGTATGTGGCTTTGAGCTGATTCTCAAGCTCGTACTGGATATACACATCAATGGTAGTTTCGATATCGTATCCGTTCTCAGCATCGATGTAGCTCTCATATTCAAAGGGCATATCTTCGCTGTGAGCATCCTGAGCTGCGATATATTTTCCCGATGTTCCTTCAAGAAGATTGTTATAATAGCTCTCTATCCCGTATACGCCGGTCCCGTCTTTATTAACAAATCCTATGACCTGAGATGCAAGATCACTGTAGGGATAAGTTCTGATGGACGATGCACGGAGGTATATCTGACGTGTAAGCTTATATTCCGAGATGAACTCACGTACTTTTTCCGCAGACACCTCATCGACTTCTTTTTTTATGACCTCATAACGGCGACCTTTAAGGGCTGTTTTTTCAAGGATCTCTTTTTCATCGATATCAAGTATCTCAGACAGTCCCTTGGCGATAAGCTCATCCATGGGGAGCCGTCTCTCACGGTCATCCTCATCTGTCCATACATATTCAGTATCCGTTCCTGTCTCCGCTTCTGCCATAGCATCGATTATGTCCTGAGGAGATATGAATATAAGATAATTTGAGGAATTTGCCGCAAGGATATTGCCATTGCAGTCGTATATAGTTCCCCTCTCGGGATTCACCTCAGTGGAAACGGTCATCTGGTCAAGGACTTTTGTCTTATAGTAAGAGTGATCTCTTATCTGAAGCACCGCAAGTGCTCCTATCATTACCGCAGCAACAACACCGAAAGCACCCATCATTACACCGGTACGTCTGAAGGTAGATCTGTCTATTCTTTTTTTCTGACCGTTCACAAGACCACCTCCCGACACGGCATATCATTATAATATACTTTAAAAACAGGCGTTATATTCCAAAGCTGTCAATTTCCCGTAAATCCGTAAAGGTGGCGTACTCAATTTGCACGCCACCATATAATCACAGTCTGTTCCGAGACATCGCCGGATCAGTTAAAATACTCACCTATCACAGAAAGAAGAGCCGAAAATCCGCCTTCTTCCGTCTCCGTTTCATCGCCTCTCATGACCTCCACTCTGTCGGAAGCAGATACTGAAACAAATTTGGACTGAACCATATCACTTGAGACCATTCCGATCTCCTCCACAGCAATACGCTCGATCTCTCTGATATCCTCACGCTGTGCGATCTGCACCTCAAGCTTTTCAGCCTCGGCATCAAGAGCCTCCTGCTCAGCCTTCAGGTTGTTTATCTCTGTATTACATTCATTGATCTGAGAAAAGCTGAACAGCATTGCCATAAGCATGAATGCACAAATTCCGATAAGAGTTATAAGTCCGATAGGAAAAGGACTTTTCTTAACTCTGTGCTCTGCCACATGGCGATCCGCAAAAGCATCCTTTATTACTTCAACAAAGGTACGCTTATCATGTGCTCCGTCTGCGGTAACAAGAACAGCATGTCTTGCACCGGGAATATTGGAACGTCCCCGTCTGAGTGCGCCTGAAGGTACTGCACCCTCAGCATAACGTCTCCTGGGTATAGAGGCTTTCTTCGCAGATGCTGCTCTCACTCTCTCACCTGCCGCATAAGCTCTCGCAAAAGTACCGGTCTTATCATATGCGGTACTTTTCTGTGTATTCACCGCAACAGGACGAGCACCGCGTACACCGGCGTTATTCTTTACTGCATTATTATGTACACCGGGACGTGCATTTCTCACATTATCACGACGCACGCCTGCAGACTGAGCTTTGAATGCATGAGGCTCAGCCGCCATGCTTCCGGCATTCATTCTTCTTTTCGTAGGGATCGCTCTGTCAGCAGTTTTTGTGTCATCGATCTTTCCGAAAAATGAGAGCACAGATGCAGGCTGTCCCGCAGTCCGTTCGGTTGTGTTTTTTGCATCAGAGCTACCCTTACTTACAGCATTTGCCGCACGTCTGCCAAATTTTGCCTGAAGTCTTTCACTAAGAGTCGCAGGCTTGTATAACACATTGTTGTATACCATTGTCAGTGTAGCTCCTTTTCGTCGTTGTATCTATGTGTTCGGCACTCGCCGATTATATTTTTTCTATCACTCTGAGCTTTGAGCTTCTTGCACGGGGGTTGTCCTCAAGCTCTTTGTCAGACGGGATAATGGGTTTTCTCGTTATCTGTGTCGCACTTGGCTTTTTACCGCAAACACACACGGGAAAATCCGGAGGACACACACAGCCCTTACAGAGATCTGCAAATGTGTTCTTAACTATGCGATCTTCAAGAGAATGGAATGTTATAACAGCGGCTCTGCCGCCGGGAGCAAGTCTATCTGCTCCTGCAATAAGTGACGGAGCGATGGTACTGAGCTCACCGTTCACTTCAATTCGTATTGCTTGGAAGGTACGCTTTGCAGGATGCTTATTCTCTGCTCTGCGATTTTTTTCGGGGATTGCCTTCTCAATTATTGCCGAAAGCTCGTGAGTTGTTCGGATCGGTGATATCTCTCTTGCCTCCGCTATTCGTCTTGCGATCCTTGAAGCAAATTTTTCCTCACCGAAATCACGTATTATTCTGAAAAGCTCCGTCTCGGAATATGTGTTGACCACAGTTTCTGCAGACAAAGCTGCGGACCTGTCCATTCTCATATCAAGAGGGGCATCCGCCATATAGGAGAATCCTCTGTCCGCAACATCAAGTTGGTGAGATGAAACGCCGAGATCCCAAAGTATACCGTCGATAGTCTCTATCCCGAGCTCATCAAGCACAG
>SVQM01000061.1 GCA_015065335.1 Oscillospiraceae bacterium
GTCCATACCTGAGGTGAGTAGTAGAGGATTCCTGCATCGTAGCGTCCGCCGCCGCCTGAGCAGCTCTCAAGAAGCAGGTGAGGGAATGTGGTAACGAGTCTCTCCATGAGGTCGTACACACCGAGAACATAACGGTGTGCGAGCTCGCCGTATCTGTCAGCAGGGAGAGTACGTGAGAATGCCTCGGAGAAGTTACGGTTCATATCCCATTTAACGTACTCGATATTGTATGCTGAAAGCACTGCGGACATCTGCTCGAAGATGTTGTCACGTACTTCCTTTCTTGTCATGTCAAGCATGAGCTGGTTTCTCGCATTGGAGAAGGGACGGTCAGGTGAGTGAAGCACCCAGTCGGGATGTGCTCTGTAAAGATCTGAGTCCTCGTTTACCATTTCAGGCTCATACCAGATACCGAACTTCATTCCGAATCCGTTTACCTTCTCAACGAGATCACCAAGTCCCTTGGGGAATTTGTCGGGGTTTACCTTCCAGTCGCCAAGTCCTGCACGGTCGTGATTTCTCGCACCGAACCAGCCGTCATCCATTACGAGCATCTCAAAGCCGAGCTTTGATGCCTCACGTGCAAAATCCACCATAAGATCGGCATTGATAGCCATACCGGTAGCTTCCCAGTTGTTGATGAGGAGGGGACGCTTTGCATCACGCCACTTTCCCCGGACGAGATTCTTTGAGATGAGCTTGTGGAAGATGCGGCTCATCTTGCCGAGACCCCCGTCGGAATATACGGTAACAGCCTCGGGAGACTGGAAACTTTCACCGGGCTCAAGGTGCCAACGGAATCCTTCGGGATTGATACCCACGGTAACTCTTGTCGCACCGAAGTAGTCCATTTCGGAATCGATGGAGAAGTTGCCGCTGTATACGAAGCACACGCCGTATACGTCACCCCACTCCTCGGTTGCGCCGTCACGTGCATATGCGGCAAAGGGGGTGTAGTTATGTCCCGATGAACCACGGGAGGACTTTATTGACTGAGTTTGATGAGTGATCTTTGCACGGTCTACGTTACGCTCCTTGGCGTACTTACCGTAGGTGTAGATCATCTCGTAATCGCCGAGAGGAAGATTGAGACAAGCGGATGCGATCTTCTCGATATCAACGCCTGCATCGGCACCGTTTACGATCTTCACACTTCTCGCCATTGCGGACAGCTTCTCGAACACAGTGTAGATGAGCACAGCCTCAACCTTTGTTGCTCTGTCGACGAGAGTGATCTCAAGAGTAGTCGCCTCGTCATCGGAGTTTGCGTATGTAGCGGGAAGCCCCTCAAGCTTCGGCTTGCCTTGGTAGATCTTGTGATCCTTGTAGCGGAAATCGGTTATAGTGTCACCCTTGGGGCCTGCAACGGAAACTGCGGTGAGACGGTAGTCACCCATGTTTGTGCCGGGGTACTCAAAGGGAGTCATATCGGGGGCAAATGAGCCGTCGTTGGTATCGGAAAGTTTCGGGCTGAAGGAAGAACATCCACTCTCTCTGAGACGGAGTCTGTCCACATCGATATCAGGCACCCACGCACCGTAATAAAGGCTGGTCAGTACTCCGCCGGTGAACACCTCCATAATATAACTGGATTCGTTTGTATCCAGCTTGAATATCCGTTTTTCGGAATCGTAGATAATAGGCATTTCGTATCTCCTGTGTTACGGCACGCAGCCGATTTTGTTATGTATAGGATACCATAATACAGGAGGAATTGCAAGGGGAATAGGGGAATTTGGGGGAGATAATCCGTAGGGCGTGACGTCCCCGACACGCCGTCAAACGATACTGCGGGAGGAGCAAGCATCTGCCCTGCAATGTGATAATACCCATTTGACATTCCCCCTCATCTATGCTATACTACTGCTTACTGACTAAATCAAAGGACATTCACATGGCAATAAAACTTTCCGATCATTTCACATACCGTCGTCTTATCAGATTCATTCTGCCGTCGGTTCTTATGATGATCTTCACCTCCGTTTACAGTGTAGTAGACGGCTTCTTCGTATCAAACTTCGCAGGGAAAACACCATTTGCGGCGGTGAATCTTATCTTCCCCTTTCTGATGGTCCTTGCTACCGTGGGATTCATGTTCGGCACGGGCGGTACTGCCATCGTTGCGAAAACCTTCGGCGAGGGCGATCCTGCAAGGGCAAACCGCTATTTTTCACTGTTCGTTTACACCTCATTTATTCTCGGAGCTGTATTCGCCGTGCTCGGCTTCATCTTTATCCGTCCTATATCGGAGCTTCTCGGTGCCGAGGGGGAGCTTCTCGAATGCTGTGTCACATACGGACGGATAATCCTCACAGCAATTCCCTTTTATGTGCTTCAGCTTTTGTTCCAGAGCTTTTTTGTAACGGCTGAAATGCCGAAAATGGGACTTATCGTTACGATATCTTCGGGTGTGACCAACATGGTACTTGATGCCGTTCTTGTTATCCTGCTCCCGCAGGAATACAAGCTTATGGGAGCAGCCACAGCTACTGCAATGAGTCAAGTAGTCGGCGGCGGTGTTCCGCTGATCTACTTTTTCCGAAAAAACAAAAGCATACTCCGTCTCGGTCGGACAAATCTTGATCTCCGTGCCATCGGCAAGGCCTTCACTAACGGCTCCTCGGAGTTTATGAGCAACGTATCAATGAACATTGTGGGTATGCTCTATAACATTCAGCTAATGGAATATGCAGGAGAGAACGGTGTTGCCGCATATGGCGTAATGATGTACGTCAGCTTCATTTTTGCGGCGGCATTCATCGGTTACTCCATCGGCACTGCACCCATAATCGGATATCACGACGGGGCGAAGAATCATTCAGAGCTGCAAGGCATTCTGAAAAAGAGCCTGAAGATCATCGGTATCGCAGGCATTGCCATGGTGATCCTCGGAGAGATCTTTGCATATCCGCTGTCGCTTATATTCGTTGGTTATGACGCAAAGCTTCTGACGCTGACCGCATCGGGGTTCCGCATATTCGTGCTCTCCTTCCCGTTCATGGGATATGCGATCTTCGGCTCGGGATTCTTCACTGCTCTCAACGACGGAATGACATCTGCGATCATATCATTCCTCCGAACTCTCGTATTCCAGATCGCAGCGGTACTTCTCCTGCCGCTTATTCTCGGAATCGACGGAATATGGTACTCCATCATCGTGGCAGAGTTTATGGCAGTGGTGCTGTCGGGTGTGTTTTTGGTGGTCAAGAAGAAAAAGTATATGTATTGGTAAAAAAGCAGGACAAGGTTTGCTCAAATTCTTTGATTTAAGTAAGCCTTGTCCTTTTTAAGCTTTTTGAAAAGGGGTGCGGGGGAAGACTTTTTCTCTGAAAAAGTCTTCCCCCGCAAAATAAATTCGTTATCAGCCTCTCGCCATAGCTTCACGGACGAGCCTTGTTATAAGCTCACTGAATCCCACACCGGAATGCTCCATCATCTTCGGATACATACTGATGGGTGTGCATCCGGGGAGGGTGTTGATCTCATTGAACACAAATCCCTCGTCGGTAACGAAGAAATCCACACGTGAGAGCCCTCTGCAATCAAGAAGTCGGAAAACTATCTCCGCTGTAGCACGCACATCCTCTGCGATATCCTCGGGGATCCTCGCAGGAATAAAATATGCGGCGGTGTCACTCTTGTACTTGGTATCATAATCGTAAAATTCACTTCCCGGATCGATCTCACCGCATTCGGACACCGTAAGTGTACCGTCCGCATCTCGGAGGACTGCCACCTCAACCTCACGGCCTACGATACACTTCTCGCACAACACCTTTGAATCCTCACGGAATGCGATATCCATAGCCGTGCGAAGCTCCTCACGGTCATCAGCCTTTGACACACCTACAGATGATCCTGTACGGGCAGGCTTTACGAAAATCGGATAGCCTTCTGCGCCCTCCTCTGCATAATCGAGAGAATCTTCGGCATCTGTCGAATATTCTTCATATGTAATTATCGCCGCAGGTGCCTGAGGGATACCCTCGGCATTCAGCAAACGCTTGGTGAATGCTTTATCCATGCACACCGCAGATGATGCCGAACCGCATCCAACTACGGGGATCTTTGCAAGCTCCAGCATTCCCTGCACTGTTCCGTCCTCGCCAAATGCTCCGTGGAGTACGGGGAATACCGCATCTACATCAAGATGCTTTCCGTCAGCACAAAGTCCGCCACCTGCAAGATCAAGAGTTATCCTGCCGCAGGCACCGTTCTGCCAGGCACCATTTCTTATATCCTCTGTCGTACCGTCATACAGATACCATTCCCCCGATCTCGTTATACCGATCATCACGGGATCGATCACGTCACGGTCTATGTTATCGATAACTGCCGATGCGGATACAAGTGATACCTCATGCTCTGATGATTCTCCGCCAAACAGCACTGCAAGCTTTATTTTCATAGATCAATTACTCCTTCACATTGGGGGTTTCACCCCAAACCCCACCAAAGAAACTTTTTGAAAAAAAGTTTCTTTGAAATCTTCAAAAACCTTATACTGATCACATTATATGCGACACACGAGGACACGGTCATTGCCCGAAAGGTCTTTTCTGACCTCACAGCTGAGTCCGAGGTTTTTACATTCTGCAATCGCCGAATTTCCTTCACCCCAACCGATCTCGATTGCAAGAATACCATTCTCTTTAAGCAGTGCGGGATAATTCCGAAGTATACCACGCACTACGCTCATTCCATCCCCCTCATCGGTAAGTGCTATCCTCGGTTCGAAGGAAAGCTCCGGCTCAAGGGTATTCATCTCATCTGCGGTAATGTAGGGGGGATTTGCAAGTATCACGTCAAATCGCTCATGAGAAAGCTCTTCGGGAACAGGCTTCGTTACATCCGCAAGGAGAGTTCGACATTTGCCTACAACTCCAAGCTTTTCCCTGTTTTTCTCAGCCATCGCCATAGCCTTATCCGATATATCCACAAGCACCCCCGTCACGTCGGGACGCTCCTTCAACACCGACAGTCCCACACAACCCGAGCCAGTACAAAGATCAAGGACTTTACCTCCATCGGGGATCATCTCAACCGCAAGCTCAACGAGCATTTCCGTTTCCGGACGTGGAATAAGGCAATCTGGACTGACAAAAAATTCGCTGTCTCTGAACCACCACCGACCGAGAATATACTGCAAGGGTTCTCTCGTTGCTCTGCGATTTACGGCAATTTCAAATTCGGCATCGCTGTATTCAATGTCTGCGGAATACGGCAACGACGCACGTGAGACCCCGCATATTTCAGACAAGAGAATTCCCGCATCACCTGCGGGATTCTCTATTTCTGCCCGTCGAAGTATCTCTGTTGCTTCACGGAGCGTCATTCTTCAGTTTCCTCATGGGGATCCTCTGTCCCGTCAGTCTTCTCCTCAGTTTTATCCTCTGTGGCATTTTCGTTTTCTGCATTTGCAGAAATTTCCTCTGCAACCTCGGGGAACTCATCGGGGAGAGCTGCCTTGAGAGATCTTATAGCCACCTCAAGCTGTTCAAGAGAAGGCTCTTTTGTAGTGATCTTCTGCATTGCAAGACCGGGTGCTGAAAGCACCTTTGTAATTATGTTCGTATGCTTACCTGCATACATGATAAACTCAAATCCGAGTCCTGCAATAATGGGGAGAGTTGCGAGCTTACAGAGCACTCTCAGAAGCTTATTCTCCCATGGGAAAATGGGTATCATAAAAATGATGATACTGAGTATGAGTATTACAAAGATAAAGCTGGTACCGCAACGGGGATGAAGTCTTGAGCAAGTCTTTGCATTCTCAGGAGTCAGTTCAAGCCCATTCTCATAACAGGCAATGGACTTATGCTCTGCTCCGTGATACTCAAATGTACGCTTGATATCTGGCATGAATGACACGAGCACCATATACAGAATGAAAATGGTGATCTTCACAACACCTTCGATTATTGTCTTTGCCCAGCCTGCCTTGATAAATCCGTCAAAAAGGGATGTAACGAGTGCCGGCAGATACATAAACAGGAACATCGCAAGAGCGACACCGAGAACACCGGCAACAGCCATAATGACACCCATCAGCTTGTTACCGAGCTTTTCCGTAAGCCAACGCTCAAACTTGCCCGGTTCCTCTACCTCTTCAAACCCTGCCATTTCCGCTGAACGCTCAAGAGTTTTGAAGCTGAGCTGGAATGATTCCACCATGTTCACCACGCCTCGAACAAGAGGGAGATTAAGTATCTTATATTTTTTACGCTTTGATGTAAAGGTAGACAGCTCCGACTTTATTCCCTCGTCCGTTCTCACGGAAAGAGCAACTCTGTCTCCGCTTTTCATCATTACTCCGTCGAGAACTGCCTGTCCGCCGACTTTTCCCAATCGGCAAGGCATCTCGCATGAGTTTTCCTTTTTATTTTTCGCCATTGTTTTTTCCTTTAGTTATATTCGGCAAATGCCGTTTAATTAGTCTATATCATGAACATCCGAATCATCGGTAAATTCACGCATAGAAACTCTCTTTTTTGCCCTCTCTTCTTCCACCATATCGGAAAGAAGATTCTTTATTTCCTTAGAATCCTTGATACTCTTAATATCAAATTCGGGAGTAGATTTATCCGCTGAACAGCAGTGGATGGTTCCCACACCGAAAATACGCTGTCCGAATGAACGGCGAAGTGTCACATCCATAATTCGATACAAACGGATCTCCTCCTCGTTCTTGCTAAAGAACCCCGACTCAATAAGAAGCTTATCCTCTGTGATAGTATACTTGGTAAAGCTGAGAGGAAGTCCGAAAAGTGTACGTTTTCTATCGCTCCAGATAACTGACATGGTATACCTCCGAGATAAAAAATTTTTATTCATTATATTTTATCACACATATGATAAAATTTCCATACATAACGTGTAAATTTACAAAATTCCCATTTTTGCACGTTCTTCGATCTCATCTGCTCTCAGATGATCGGAAACAAAGGCTTTACGGAGAAGCTCCGCAGGGATACACGGATCGTATTTATCGAAAAGCGGAGCTTCACCCGGTCCTACAAGAGCTGCAAGATCCACACCGTTTTTCGCAATATCATGCCTGATACGGCTGAGGAGCTCATCGCCGGTGATCCCCTCAAGCTTGAATGTCATATAGCATGAGCCTCCAAAATCCATTCCCGACAGCTTTACTCCCGGTGTCTGTCTTACGAGATACCGTCTAAGAGTACGGAAGGAGCGTGTACCGAGCCACGGAAAATACGCCCATGTGCTGCCGCCGAGAGGTACGATATTCTTTTCCGTCATACCGGTAGCATCCGCAACAGCTCTCGCCTCACGGAGCCTTTTGATCGCTCCGGGCTTCAGATACGGATATTCCGTATCCTCTGTAAGTACCTGTCTCATTCTCTCAAGAATACGTGTGTGGATCTCACCAAAGTCTCCCGGCCATGCGATCTCTCCCTTTCCGGGAACAAGATTCACAAACACCAAGCGTCTGACGGCATCGACATCCTCTACCTCCCAGACTCTGCCTGCAAGGGCAAATCTATCGCCCTTGGGAGGAGCTTTTGTTATGGTTCCGATCTCATCCGAGCCACATCTTACCGTATAGTCCTCGGAATCCTTAAACACCGCAAAGAATTTAAATGACGACACAAGAGCCTCGCCCTTCAGTCCCACAAGGAGCTCTCTTTCCTCCGTCATTTCAAGATAATCATCCCTGAGCATCCCGAGGATCAGCTTTTTGTAATCGTCCTTACAGATGTTTTCAAAAGGCGGAAGAGTAAGTACATCCTCAGAAAGTCTCGGTGCAGTCATTCCGCCCGACGACGCAAGGACTGACATAGTCTGATGGAACAAAAGACTGTAAGGCAATCGTCGAATTTGCGGAGGCTCTATAAATCTTTCCTCAATATATAACTGGATTATTGCGATCGCTCTGAGAAGATCCCACGGGATTATCTCGGGGAGACTTGCATTCGGAAGAGGCTCCTCCTCACGAAGCACCATTATCATCTCGGGAGGATCATCCCGCCTGCCCGATCTTCCAAGCCTTTGAAGAAAGCTTGACACACTGTTTGCCGAGCCCATCTGCACAACTCGCTCAAGCCGTCCGATATCGATCCCAAGCTCCATGGTCACAGATGCACAGGTCACAGCCTGATATTCTGCATTTCTCATTTTCAGTTCTGCATCCTCACGGATAGATGCCGAAAGATTTCCGTGATGTATGAGGAATATATCGGGCTCTTTTCGTTTTTCCGCGATCTGTCTGAGAGTTGCGCACACATACTCCGTTTCCTCTCGGGAATTGGAGAACACTATAGCCTTTTTGTCCTTTACGGAATCGTACAGATAATCGTATGCTTCCTCCGCCGAAACTGATTTTTTCTCATCTCCGCTATCTTTTTCGGCATTTATCTTATCATCTGATATTCCCGGAGCAAACACGGCTCTGCGATCACGCTTCCGCTTTGTTTCCTCCTCAGTTTCCGGCTCAAAAAGCATATCCGCAACCTCATCGGGAATATCCGGGACCTCCTCATTTGCGATGCTTCTCGTAATATAGAAATGCTCGGTGGCGATACGCCATCTGAGAGTTTCAGCACCCACCTCGGGGATCGCTGTATGTCTGCCCGTTCCACTGCCCAGCCATTCTGCCGCAATAGTGGGATCACCGACAGTAGCGGAAAGCCCTATTCTTCTCGGGCTGTAACCGATATGCCTTTCAAGGCGCTTCAACTGACACATGATCTGATTTCCCCGATCCGTGCCTGTAAGTATATGGATCTCGTCGAGGATAACGAAGCGAAGCTCGCCGAATATCCTGCCGATATCCTGAGGACGACGCATAAGCATACTTTCAAGTGATTCGGGAGTTATCTGCAAAACCCCTCTCGGATTTTTGAGATATTTGGATTTTGCACCTGCACCTACATCTCCGTGCCATCTGCATACGGGGATATCCGCACCGTCACAAAGCTCCTCGATCCTCTCAAACTGATCGTTGATAAGGCATTTCAGCGGTGCAATGTAAAGGATGCCTACCGATCTTGGCTCATCCTCCCATATCTGTGAGAGCGCAGGGAAAAATGCCGCCTCTGTTTTTCCCGATGCGGTGGATGAAGTGAGGAGCAGATTTCCGTCACCGAAGAACAGCTCCTCTGCGGCAGCGGTCTGTATGGGATGAAGTCTCTCCCATCCCCTGCTGTATATGAAATCCTTTATAAATGGCGCAAAGCTATCAAATATTTCCATAAAACATTCTTTCACGGGGCTCTGCCCCGTACCCCGCTCAAGGGACTTTTGAAAAAGTCCCTTGAGAATCCCCAAAACTTTTAATTAAATAATATAAGCGAGAGATATTCTAAAACTCTATCATATCGAGAGTTATTTTATCTTTATCGACTGTGCCCTTCTCCGCAGGTATTTCCACGGTTGCGGAAATCTGCTCGGTATCTGTCTCCTCCATTGGCGCAAGGAATCTTTCCCTGCCTGTACGCATTAGTATCTCAGCAAAATCCGCTTCGGGATTCTGATACATGAGATCGAGGGTCATGAGATAGTCACGGATGATCTCACGAGGAGTGACCATTTCCGTTGCACCTGCACGAGAAAGCTCTCCTTTTAGGAAGGTCTCCATGTCTGTTTCGGAAACTCTCGGTGCATAATCGTAATATTTTGCATGAAGGAGGGTAAGCCTCATTATGAGCGCAAGAAGCTCGCTGTCCGACAGGCGGCGGAGCCTCAGTACAGGGCTCATGAGATTTTTAAGTCCCGCCTCGGGGAATGCTCCGTCTGCAAGACGGCTTTTCAATGCATCATAGCTGAAAAGTCCACGACGTGTATCCTCTAAAAACTGGGGAGTACCGCCCATTATTATCATAAGTCCCTCTGCCCTGCCCTGAAGTGCATCATTATACATGGCGAGGATCTTCTCATAATTCTGCTCACGGGAAACTCGGTTTACTATCTTATAGAGATTTACTCCTTCATCGATGAACACGGCAAGGCCCTTATAGCCCGCAAGTCTCACAAATGCGGCAATAAGCTTCAGGTGATCGTACCAGTTATCGTCACCTATAACGGAGATCGTTCTTACGCCGAGTGCCGATCTTGCCTCGGTACGGGTAGAATATTCACCACGAAGCCAGCGGAGGCACGCGCTCATTCTTTCATCATCACCGACAGAGTAAGCCTTATAGTATTCTGCGATAACAAACGCAAAATCGAATCCGCCCACTCCCGATTCAAGGCTTCGGCAAGCGACATAGATCTTTTGTGACATAGCTCTGTCGAAGGACTCTGTCCCCGGGATCTCTCCACCTGCTGCCACATCCGCAGAGATCTGCGACAGCCATTTTGAGAGGATCACAGGGAGTGCACCTCCGTCGGGAGATGCTTTGCAGGAGAGATTGCGCACAAGCTCCTTATAAGTAGCAAGACCGTTACCACCGCTTCCGCAGAGGCGTCTTTCGGGTGACAGATCACAATCGGCACAAACAAAGCCTCGGTCCATGGCAGCACTTCTCGTGAGCTGGATAAGGAAGCTTTTACCGCTACCGTAACGCCCCACAAGGAATCTCATAGCACCGCCGCCGTCGGCAACTCGCTCAAGATCTCCCGAAAGGGCTGTCACCTCATCGTTTCTGCCTATGGCAATATAGGGAGCGCCCGATCTCGGCACTACTCCAGCAGAAAGTGATGTCAGAAGTGCTCCAAGCACTCTTTTAGGTATTTTAAAATCTGTATTTTCCATAATAATTCGTCAGTATCACACGGGGGAGGGGCCTTTTGGAAAAGGTTCCTCCCCCGAAGTCCCCTCCGCAAAAACTTTTATACACATTTATATAGATTTTTGTATTACCCCAAAAGCTTTTGAAACTCCAAGAAACTTTTCACGAAAAGTTTCTTGGTGGGGTTTGGGGTGAAACCCCATATGCCGTATTTCTTATTCGTTCCCCACAGCCATTTCAGCCGCTTCTACCAGATAATCGGTGATTATCTGCCAGCCTGATCCGTCATTCTCCAGGAGAACATCCCCCATAAAGTCCATTGCTTTTTCATTTACTTCACCTGCAATTGTATCGGGAAGAAGTCCACGCTCACGGCACCATGCTTCAAGCTCACCGCCCTCAAGCATATGACGTATTACATCGGCAACCTTATTCGCAGCCGCTGCTTCAGTTTCAGCCTCGGGGATATTCTCAACTACCGGCACGGCTTCAGCTACCTCATCAGTCTCATCGAATGCCGCAAGCATTTCCGCAGCAGCTCTTGACTCAAGCTCGATCTTTTGTGCATCATCCGCTGAAAAGGGCGTGCTCGGTGCATCGTAGAATCTTTCATATTCGGGAACAGGTTCCACTCTCACATTCTTTCTTTGGAACACACTCGGCATAGCATTCTCAAAATACTCATCGATCTTCGTCTTTACGTTATCGGGGAGTCCCTCGGTATGGAGCCTTGATTTTATCCCTGCCACACGGCGGATCTTGTTTTCCGTATATTTCACGGCAGCTCCGAGCATTCCTCTGACACCGCTTCGTCTCAATGCCGGATAATACTCAACAACGATCTTTCTTTTAACATTATGCGCACAGAGCGATCCGCAAAATGCATCACGTGAGATCAAGACTGCATCTGAACCGATGAAATGCTCCTCACCGAAAACGGAGCATGCCGCCTCGATAGCTCTCGGAAAATGATGCATATGCTCCTCGGGAAGCTCCACTCTGCTTCTTCGTCTGTCGTAATCCGCAAAGGATTCAAGGATCTCGCCTTGCATTATCCTTCCGTTCTCAACGGCTGCACTCATATAAAACTCTCTCAAGGTCGCTGTCTCACACAACTTAGGAAGGATCGAAAGAGTGACCTTAGGCACAGGAAGCTTGTAAAGAAGGCAGAAATCACACACCCACTCCGCCATGTATTTATCAAGTGCGGGATATGTTTCTCTGTACGCCATCCAAAGTCCGCAGAGTATCTCCACATCATGTGCGGAATCGGATTCATCAGAAAGATTTATTATCTCATAAATATAAAGAAGAATATAGGAAAGATCGGCATAGATATACTCGCCGCACCTTGCCAGATCTCTGAAATAAAGGTAAAAGCGGCTCTGATACAGATTCATCTGAGAATACTGCGGAATGTAGGAGAAAAACGGAATATGCTCACAGGGCTCACCCTTCATTTCACGGTAACGGAGAGCATCAGTACGAAATCTCTCATAAAAGCTACGTGTTGCGCCCCATGTGTACACCTGAACGTTTTTCACAAAAGCAAGTCCGGGATCATAGGAAAAGCAAAGCTCCTCTGCAGCCTTTTTGGAATTTGCGGCTGTGTAAGCACCCTTCCCCGCATATTTCCCGGAATGGGCAGGCGGGATCGCAAAACCACCGTTATTCCCGGTCTTAGGATCCCCCGGAATAACAAGCTCTGCAAAACCGTTATCTTTATTTTTATCGTTCATACTTCCGCCTCCCTCAGTTTTATAAACATATGTTCCGTATCATTTAATTATATCATAGTATATCCTGTCTGTCAATAAATTCTCACAAAACTGTCTTTATTATATTTTTCCCAAAAAGCACTCCCCCATACCCGGAGGCATCTTATCGAAAAAACTACGTTTTTTCCGATAAAAGGCTTTGTCCACTCGCGTCTCGTGCCAATCCGTCTCACTACGCTCGACTTCTGACACTCGCAAAGCCACAATGTGTAGGCTTAGTCACTTCCTATCGGAAGTTTCTGCGCCTACTGATTTTATTATATTTTTCCCAAAAAGCACTCCCCCATACCCGGAGGCATGGGGGAGATAAGCTCTGACCAAACTTGTCACATTATACGGGAATCTTGAGAACCTGACCTACGTGGATAGTGTAGGGAGATGAGATTCCGTTGTAGTTTGCGATCGTGAGATAGCTTACGCCATACTTTGCACCGATCGCAGAGAGGGTATCACCGGACTGTACAGTGTATGTTACATAGCTTGCGGTAGTTCCGCTGCTACTGCTGCTACCGTTAGTATGGGGGTTATCGTTAGATCCGGTGTAGGATACATATCTCAGCTTACCGTGAGCTGTCCAGTTTCTGGTGTTGTAGCCTGCAACGGTACCGATTCCGCCTACTGCGGTGATCTGTACATCGTTGTCCCACTTAGGAGTACACTCTACAGCAAGACCGTTACCGATGTAGATACCGATATGTCCGCTCATCCATACTGCCTCACCGATCTCGATCACGGACCAGTCAGTGGATCTTGCATTATCCACATATGCGGTGATGGCATCAGAACCGAAGTCCGGAACACCGTTAGATGCGTAAGATGCACCGCCGTACTGCTTGTTAACATTACCGCTCCAGCCCCAGAGGATACCCTTGATGAGACATACGCAGTCGAATCCGAATGTATCGGAGGATGCCGCATTGATCATCGCAGTTCTGGATGCCTGCATGTTATAGCTGTAATTCTGAATATATCTTGTCTTATTTGCTGCAGTCATAGGAGCACCGAAGCATCCCATTACGTACAGAGTCTTGAAGTTCTTTGCGATGTGAGCAGATCTGTTAGCAAGCTCCCAACCGGTCGTACACTGAGTAGAATAATCTACAGATACACCGATGTTGTCAGCATTATTGGTAGTGCCGCCGGATGATCCGGAATCGCCGGAATCACCGCCTGTGCTGCCGGAGCTGATGGTGATAAGTCCCTTACCGTCGATCGCAGATGAACCGGGAACTGCAGATGTACCTGCAAGGCCGGAACCGGTCACGCTACCGGACTTAGTGGTATAGATGGAATCAAAGCCCTGAGTTCCTACCATCCAGTATCCACCATCGGGAGAAATGAGATATCCGTCACTTGAAGTGAACTTAGAGAAGTCTGTGTAAAGTCCCTTACCTACTCCGTTTTCATAAGCCTGGTAGTTATCGATGTAACCTACGCAGTTCTTGAAGCCGAAGATCATGTAGG
>SVQM01000062.1 GCA_015065335.1 Oscillospiraceae bacterium
GATCGTGCTTCTTGTACTCGGTTCTCCTATATGGCTTTCGTTAGGCATAGCTGCAATTGCCGTAATTCTCTCGCTTTACATTTCTCTGTGGGCTGTGATCATTTCACTGTGGTCTGTTTTCGGAGCACTGACTGCTTGTTCATTTAGCGGGATCGCATCAGGCATCGTCTTTATCTGTAATGGCAACGGTCTTACAGGAGCAGCAATGATCGGTGCAGGGTTGATCTGTGCGGGACTTTCCGTTTTTATGTTCTACGGGTGCAAAACGGCAACAAAGGGTATTCTGATACTTACAAAAAAACTTGTTTTATGGACTAAAAGCTGCTTTATCAAAAAGGAGGAAGCGTAATGAAGACAATAACGAAAATATGGCTTATTACAGCAGCTTCCCTTGTGATCGTGGGATCAATAATATTTGTGGCGGTAATGTGGCAGTACAACTGGGATTTTTCTAAGCTGAATACAGTGAAACATGAAACCAACATTCATAAAGTAAGTGAAGACTTTAAAAACCTGTCGGTAAAAACGGACGTCGCAGATATAATACTTGCGTTATCAGACGATGAGGAATGTCGGGTAGAATGTTATGAAGAAGAAAAAGCAAAGCATTCCGTTACCGTTGAAGATGATACACTTGTCATTGAGGTGATAGATAAAAAGCAATGGTATGATTATATCGGAGTAAATTTCGGTTCATCGAAGATAACTGTTTATCTTCCGAAAGTCGTATACATTTCACTCTCCGTTAAAGAGAGCACGGGGGACGTTAAAATACCGAAAGAATTTAAGTTTGATGATGTTGATATCTCGTCAAGCACAGGGAACGTTGATTTTGTTGCTTCTGCTTCGGGATCAGTCAAAATCAAAACATCCACCGGCAATATCCTTGTTGAGAACACATCCTCAGGAGAGCTTTGTCTTTCTTCTTCAACGGGTAGTATCAAAGCTTCCAATGTGATCTGCAATGGTGATATAAAAACTGATATTTCCACAGGAAAAACGAATTTGACCGACATCAAGTGCAAAAATCTTAACTCAACAGGAAGCACGGGAGATATATTTCTTAATAATGTTATTGCGGAGGAAAAATTCCACATTGTGAGAAGCACCGGTGACATAACATTTGACAGTTCAGACGCCGCTGATATCTTTGCAGAAACAGATACCGGAGATATTGCCGGATCACTGCTTTCCGAAAAGGTTTTCATTACACATACTGACACAGGTGAAATTGATGTTCCAAAAACAACATACGGCGGAAAATGTGAAATCAACACCGACACAGGAGATATCCGGCTGACAATCAAGTAAGATCGAGGTATGCATAAGGTCTTTACACATTTTGGAAAATGTCTTGAAAATCTTATCGGATTGTGTTACAATGAGGAGAAATTACTAAAATATTCAAAGGAGTTCCAAATGAGCGAAAAAAGAAGCAGCTTTACCGGCAAGATCGGTTTCGTCCTTGCGGCGGCAGGATCAGCGGTAGGACTCGGTAACATCTGGCGTTTTCCATATCTTGCGGCACAGCACGGCGGAGGAATATTCCTTCTCGTATATCTCGTTCTTGCTGTAACATTCGGATATGCTCTCATGTGCGGTGAGATCGCTATCGGACGAAAGACAGGAAAAAGTGCCATCGGTGCATTCACCGATCTCAACAAAAAGTATAAATTCATCGGTATTCTCGCATCTGTAGTACCTATGATAATCCTTCCCTATTATTCCGTTATCGGCGGATGGGTAGCAAAATACCTCACCGTATTCGTATCGGGTAACATGAACATGGCGGCAGGGGACAAATATTTCACAGATTTTACAAAAAAACCCGTTGAGCCGCTCCTTTGGTTTTTGCTTTTCATCGGGCTGACCGCATTGGTCGTTCTTCTCGGTGTTGATAAAGGAGTGGAAAAGGTATCAAAGATAATGATGCCCGTGCTTGTAGTCCTTACTGTCGGAATTGCCGTTTACGGACTGTTTATCGACGGTGCAATAGACGGTGTCGTATATTACCTGAAACCCGATTTCTCAAAATTCTCCTACAAAACCGTGCTTGCAGCTATGGGACAGCTTTTCTATTCCATGTCTCTCGCAATGGGTATCATGATAACCTACGGATCCTACATGAAGAAGGATGTCAGCATCGAATCCTCTGTTTCTCAGATCGAGATCTTTGATACCGGTGTTGCTTTCTTTGCGGGACTTATGATAATCCCCTCTGTGTTCGCACTTCAGGGCGAAGCGGCTCTTAAAAACAGCGGTGCCGGACTCATGTTCCAGACACTCCCCAAGCTCTTCTCTCAGATCGGCTCCTTCGGTCACGTCATCGGTACACTGTTCTTCATCCTCGTGCTTTTTGCGGCACTCACCTCCTCAATATCTCTTATGGAAACAGTTGTGTCCATATTCAGAGATAAGTTCGGTTGGGGCAGAAAATTCACCTGCGGCATCGTGCTCGTAGGATGTATCATCCTCGGAACCCCTTCATCTCTCGGACACGGCGTATGGAAATCCGTCGCACCTCTCGGAATGAGCATTCTCGACTTCTTTGATTTCATCTCCAACAGTGTGATAATGCCTATCGTTGCACTTCTCACCTGTATTTTTATCGGCTATATTATCAAGCCTAAAACCATTATTGATGAAATAGAATCAAGCGGAAAGTTCAGACGCAAGGGGCTGTTCGTTGTAATGACAAAGTACATCGCACCTGTGTGCATAGTGCTTATTCTTGTATCATCCGTGCTCGGTGCACTGGGTGTCAGCTGGTTCAAGTTCTAAATTATACTATGATGAAATAAGACAGACTGTACGCCGGTACAGTCTGTCTTTCGTTTTGTCTTATTTAGTCGGTATAGGGCTTATAGCTTCCGTAGTTTGCAATATAGTAGAGTATTTTCGATGCGTCATAGAGATTCACGTTGCAATTGCCGTCTCTGTTGTAATCGGTGAGGTGTCTTTGGGTGGCTCGATCAGACCATGCCATCTTGCAAGATATTTCAGTATTTTTGATACGTCATGCAGATCGATCTTTCCGTCATGTGTCACATCAGCAGCATCTTCGATGAACGTATACTTACTTATATCCCATTTTGCTATGTATTTCATTATTATCGATATATCGCTTAGATTTATCCTGCCATCACCGGTAGGATCTCCGGGGGCTCCGGGATCTACGTCTGTTTTTATTGTGATCTCAAGTCCATACGCAAAAACCGCAGTAGCAAAGGAGAATATTATCGCAAGCAAGAGCATGAATATAAATACTTTCTTCATAATTATCTCCTTTCTTTTTTCACGTAACACTATTCTACAATATTATTTTACCACATTTACCCTTTTGTGTCAATTCACTGTTTTACACAAAACAATAACGCCAAATTTGTGAACTATAACAGTTTATCACTTCAGCTTTGCAATGATCTCCACCTCGGCAAGAGCTCCCTTGGGGAGTGCCTTTGCCGCAACACAGCTTCTTGCGGGAGCTGACGTGATATACTTTCCGTACACCTCGTTGAACTCCGCAAAATCAGCCATATCCGCAATAAAGCAGGTGGTCTTTACGATATCATCAACACTGCAGCCCGCCGCTTCAAGGACTGCTATGAGATTTTTCATTATCTGCTCTGTCTGCTCGGCGGTGGTAGTGCCCACAATCACACCTGTTGCGGGGTCAAGGGCGATCTGTCCCGATGTAAACAGAAATCCTCCCACAGCAGTTGCCTGAGAATAGGGGCCGATCGCCGCAGGGGCATTTGAAGTTTTGATTTTTTAGATCATTTTTAAATCCTCCGTTTATCCTAAAAGTCCCTGATCCTCGTCGCCTGATGTTCTCGTGTACCACATGATGGGGCTTTCATCAAGATTCAGCTTTTCGGGAGCATACCTGGCACTTGTAAGGAATATGGAGCAGTACACGGGCTGATGGTGCTCATGAACGAGATAGAACAATCTCTCGTACAGCTCGATAAGTCTCGCCTTTTCTTCCGCCGTACCGTTCACATACCAGTAATCGTATGCCTGACACACGCCGAGATACAGCATTCCTGCCTCAAGTATCTCAATACGTCTCACCTGCTCCGATGTATCGGCAAGCCGTCTTGCCTCCTCAAAAAGACCGCAGAAATAATCAAGTCTTGAAGTCATATCATATGCGTTAATATACACTGTCGGAAGTGTGCTTGCGTAGAATACCGCATAGCAGTCCACCTGCTTTCCGAGGCGCTCGTACTCAAGCCAATACTCGTACAGAGGTGCACCGCCGTCACCGTAGGTGAGATAGAACCACTCCTCTACCAAGCCGAGGTATTCCTCATAGGACTCGGGAAGCTCCCAACAGATCTCATTGAGGAGATACTCGATGAGCGTCTGGAACTGGCTCTCGCCCGTGCCGGGAACGACTGTGTTGATTATGGCGTTTACATTATGCTCGGAGAGAAACTTTATATCATGGTAGAGATTTTGTACCATGGGTGCCGCCGCAAGGGATGCACCTGCGTGGAAAGGATAGTACCATACATCGAGGGCACCCGGTGCACAGATGGCCTCCCATCCGAGGAAACGCTCCGCCTGTCTTTTGTTGGATGATGCTCCGTTACCGCAGTCCTTGCCGTCAAGGGTGTGGGCGTTACAGGTAAAGGTATGAGAATCGTTTATGTAGAAGCAGAAGGCAACTCTTACGTTGTCAAGAGGCTTCGTCTTTGTGGGAGGTATGTTCGTATCAAGATACGCAAGGATATTTACGTGAAGATCCCCGTATCCGTTATCCTTCAAAAGCTGTGCTGCTCTGTTTGCCGTGCGGACGTAAAGTCCTGAAGGGCTTCGTTCCTCCGCAATAACATCCATACAATCGATACAATAGCAGTAACCTTCGGTTCCGTCGTACTGACCGAGGCTGAGTCCGAAGAAATCAAGCCCGATCTCCTGACCGCTTGCAAGAGCTCTTTCCACGTATGCAAGGGTATGCTCGTCGATACGCTCAAGGATCTCCTCATCGGAGAGGCAAGGTTGATTTGCTTTTTTGGACTCAAAGGATGTTCCCGTATAATCCACCTGATTAAGTCCGTGACCGGAGTACCAGTTTTCGGAGATCTTTTCCTTAAGGACGAAATTGTCCGTATCTCCCTCGTACAGATCATCCATACGTCGGCTGTCAAAGAGAGGCTCTTCTGTTCTGTTTATCTCTGCGGTCAGATCGATATGCTCTGCCTCGTAGAGATATTCCATAATCCCCTTATCGTGGGGATTCTCTCTGTTCAGCACGTCGTCGAAGAATCGCCAGCCAACGTTCTCCTCAAGGAGATCGTACACACCGTAGATGCATCCTCGGGTGCGTCCGCCGAAAACGGTCATGTTGCCGTCGGCGCCCACCTCGATGCGGAACGCCTCATTATTAAGCGTAGGATAATCTACGACGAGATCTATCCGTCTCTCGGGCGGATTTTTTGCCCTTGCATAGTCCCCTGCGGAATATGTGGGCAAAGCTGCACCACATGCCTTCTCAATGTAGTCTGAAAGCTCTGTTGCGGCAAGGTGCATATATCCGTTATATCCGTCATTTTCATAGACTATAGCATATTCGGAAATATCGTTTCCGGCGATAGTCAGACGCTTCACCCGATACCCCTCGCCGTAAGTCTTTGAGTAGTTGTCGGCATTACCGTACTTCACAAAGTCACGTACCGCGCGGTCAAGACCTTCGTCGGTCTTGCCGAAGATGAGAAGCTTACCCTCTGTGGCACGGGTAACAAATCCGTCATCCGATATATCCGTCATATCGATCCCGTAGGACGAAGCCTCTGCTTCATCCCCTATGATGACATCACGTGGCATCTGTGTGAGATTATCACGAAGATAATTGAGATATATCTCGTTCTCTCCGGAGGATGATACGACATTATTGTCTTCTTTTACCGTACACGCAGAGAAGGATGCCATTATCATAACAGATGCAAGTACAGCACTGATGATCTTTTTCATAATTAATCCCCTTTATGAAAATTTTGTCAGTTACATTTTAACACACAGCAAACAAAAACGCAATAGGCAGAAAAATACCATCCATAAAGCGGATGGTATTTAAACTTATTTCATTACACTTAAAAATTCCTGAAGTCTCTTTGATTTCGGAGCACCGAAAACATCCTCGGCACTTCCCATCTCCTCAATGTAACCGCCATCCATGAATATGACCGTATCGGAAACTTCTCTTGCAAATCCCATCTCATGAGTTACTACAAGCATGGTCATATCCTCTGCGGCAAGCTCCTTCATTACTGAAAGGACCTCCACCGTTATCTCAGGATCAAGCGCCGACGTAGGCTCATCAAAGCACAGTATATCCGGTTTCAGTGCAAGAGCTCTCGCAATTGCTACACGCTGTTGCTGACCGCCGGATATCTGACAGGGATAGCTTCCCTCCTTGTCTCCGAGTCCGACCTTACGAAGAAGCTCCGCCGAATGCTCCATTATCTCTTCTTTTATCTGCTTTTTGTTCGTCTTATAATCGGGACGCTCCTTCGCAAGGAGCATGGGAGCAAGACTAACATTCTCTATAGCCGTATATTGAGGAAAGAGATTGAAGGACTGGAACACAAGTCCGAAATGAAGTCTCTTTTGCCGTATCTCGGCATCGCTCTTGCTGTGCTTATCCTCCGCATCAAAAAGAAGCTCTCCGTTAAGATAAAATCTACCCTTATCGGGAGTTTCAAGGAAATTCACACATCTGAGAAGAGTGGTCTTTCCGCTTCCGCTTGAGCCGATGACGCAAAGCACCTCTCCCTTTTCGATATCGAAATCAATTCCCTTCAGAACTTCGGTACGACCAAAGCTTTTCTGTATATTTTTCGCTTCAAAAAATGCCATAAAGCTCCTCCGTCCTTATACCTTGTAATAATCCAGCTTCTTTTCGAAGAATCCGAATAGAAGAGTAAGCGCACCGACGAATATCAGATAGAACACCGCCGTATAGAACAGAGGCCACATAAGTCCGTAGCTGGCAAGGTTTTCAGCCGCTTTGATGACTTCAACTATCATAATTACTCTCGCAAGAGCGGTATCCTTAACAAGAGTGATGACCTCGTTTGACATAGGTGCAAGAATCCTCTTTACCACCTGCATGAGCACGATCTTAAAGAAAACCTGACTTTTCTTCATGCCGAGCACCTGTCCCGCCTCATACTGTCCACGTGGAATACTCTCGATCCCGCCACGGTATATCTCAGAGAAATAGCAGGCGTAGTTTATAACAAACGCTGCAACGACTGACGCAAGTCTTGAAAATATTGGCTTACCCAAAAGAATTCCCGGCACATAGAAAAAGATAATTACCTGAAGCATCAGAGGTACTCCGCGGATGATCCACACAAATGTCTTTACCAGATATGCAAGGGGTTTGAATTTCGACATTGAGCCGAAGGATATCACCAAACCTAAAGGAAGCGCTAACACAAGTGTTAGCGCAAATATCAGGCAGGTGTACTCAAGTCCGTCAAGAAGACGTAACGTTACTTCCCAAAATCCCATTATTTTTTCCTTTATGTATAGCTATATCAGCCCTCGATGGACTCCTGAACCTTGAGAACATTCTCAAAGCCGTACTTCTTCGCAAGCTCCATGAGCTTTCCGTTCTCATCAAGCTCCTTGATTGCAGCATTTACCTTTGCGGTAAGTGTGCTGCCCTTCTTGAATCCGATCGCATAGATCTCAGACTCAAGCTCGATAGCCTCAACGATCGCAAGATCCTCATAGTCGCCCTGACCGCAGATGTTCTTCGCAAGAAGAATATCAACTACGATAAAGTCAGCAGCACCGGACTTCACCTCGGTGAAAGCATTGATCTGTGCGGTAGCGGAGAGGACCTTATCCTTATCGGTAACGGTCTCAGCATATGCAGCACCTGCACTTCCGCCCTCAACACAAGCGGTCTTACCCTTGAGATCAGCTTCTGTCTTGATGGAATCAAGCTTATCCTTCTTTACAACGATACACTGCTGATTGAGCATATAGCCGTAAGAGAAATCAACGAGATCAGATCTCTTGATACCGTCATCGCTGGAGTTAGCGGTAAAGCCGTTCCAGATACAGTCGATAGCACCGGAGTTGAGCTCATTGTACTTCTGACCCCAGTCGATCTCCTGGAACTTAACATCCATGCCGAGGATCTTTCCTACTTCCTGAGCGAACTCAGTCTCAAATCCGGTCCAGTTACCGTCTGCATCCTTCTCGTTCATCTTCTCAAAGATGGTAACGCCGCAAACGAAAGTCTCTTTCTTCTCGCCGCCATCATTGCTTCCGTCATCCTTCTTTTCATTTCCGCAGGATGAGAGCACGGAAAGTGTGCCGATCATGAGAACAAGGCACATAATAAGTGATAATACTTTTTTCATGATAATTCCTCCAAAGTTTGCTTTATTACTTTAGCTGAATAAAGCAGTAAAGTGATGTATCTATCATATTACAACATCATCCGTTTGTCAATATATTTTAGTGAAATCTTAAAAGTTTAAGTTTTTCTTCGACAAAAGAGGGAGAGTCACATCGGCTCTCCCTCTTTGATTATTCACTCAACACTTTCACTTCAAACCAGAAGGTGCTTCCCATCCCTATAGAAGATCTTACTCCAAAGGAAGCATCGTGAAGGAGCATTATATGCTTTACTATCGACAGACCTAGTCCCGAGCCGTCGATCCCTTTATTCTGAAGATCTCTTGCCCTGTAATATCTGTCCCATATACTCTCAAGCTCGTCTGCGGGGATACCGCATCCCGTATCTGTCACCTCAACACGGCAAAATCCGTCCTTCACAGACAGTCTCACCGACACGCTTTTATCCTCGCCGGTGAAATTCACCGCATTGTTTATGAGATTACAAAGTGCCTGAATGAGCTTTGTCTCATCGCCGTATGTCATGATACCTTTTTCGTGCGATTCATAGGTTATAAAATACCCTTTATCCCTCAACATCACACCGTATCTGTTCACCACAGATTCCACTGCATCGGATATACAGAATCTCACGGGATTCAGCGTAACTGTTTTGCTCTGTGCTCTTGAGACTTCAAGAACATCATTAACAAGAGCTGAAAGTCTTGCGGATTCATCGATTATCACCTGAATATTCTCAGGTGTCACCTCCCCGGGAATATCACGCATGACCTCACTGTAACCGGAGATCATGGTAAGAGGTGTTCTCAGATCGTGGGTTATGTTTGCAATAAGCTCCTTTTGCATCCTATCAGACCGTTCAAGCTCTGCTGCGGCATAGCCGATAGTCTCACCGAGCTGGTTTATCTCCTCGATATCCCCACCTGAGAAGGAGACCTCATAATCTCTTGCCGCAAGCCTTTCCGCTTCTCTGCAAAGCTCTGATACGGGACGAGTGATCTTTCTTGATACAACGATCGCAAGAATACCCGCACCCACAATAAGCATTATTGTAATGAGAGAAAGCTGTATGGTGACTGTCGATGCCATAGCTCCCATCGGTAAAGACTCCGTGCTGAGAAGGAGCATATACTCAGCACCCTTATCACTTATTATCTCCGAGCAAAGTATCGAATCTCCGTCATCTATAATATCATTTCCGCCGACATTTGACACATGATCGCCGCCGTCCTTTAAAGTTTCTTCGTAAATGCGGTTCAGATCTCCGCTTGCGATAAGGTCATGAACGTAGCACCCGCTTTTCACATGAGCATCAGCGATCTTTGTACCTGAACCGTTTTTTATCATATATACGGATACACAAGCACCCGATTCCTCGGCAGCTCTGTATGCAGCACCTCGAATATCTCCGCCATCCCTTATTACCGATTCTATCTTTTCCTGGGATTTGTCCATTTTCCCCGTAGCAACAGCCTGATAAAAGCTGTCCATAAGAACCACCTGAAATACCCACAGAATAAGTATGGCAAAAAGGATAAATCCGGCAAGGAGCCAGAACAGCTTCATTCTAAGTGGGGTTCCCCCGTATCCGTTTTTCTTATGCTTTTTCATCAAAACGATATCCCACTCCTCTAAGTGTAACTATATGCCCGGCAAAATCTCCGAGACTTCGTCTGAGCAGCTTTATATGAGTATCAAGGGTACGGTCATCTCCGTAATAATCGTAGCCCCAAACCTCTGTAATGAGCTTTTCTCTTGACAGAGCTATCCCCTTATTCTTTATCATATAGAACAGAAGATCATACTCCTTCGGAGACATCGTAACAGCATTTCCGTCAATATACACGATCCTTGCGGTAACATCCGCCACAAGTCCGCCGAATGTATATACCTCTCTGTCATCACGAGCAGCCGTACCGCTTGTCCGTACCCGCTTCATCACAGCCTCTATCCGCAGCATAAGCTCCTTCGGTGAGAAAGGCTTTACCACATAATCATCTGCTCCCGATTCAAAACCGTTTATCTTATCGTATTCCTCTCCTCTTGCGCTGAGCATGATTACGGGAACATCGGAAAAGCGTCTTATCTCACGGCATGCAGAGAAGCCGTCAAGCTCAGGCATCATTATATCAAGGATAACTATGTCGAACCCACCGTCTTTGCAAAGCGTAACCGCCTCCATTCCGTCGGCTGCTTCCGCAACACTGTGACCTTCAAAAACCGCATATTTCGACACAAGCTTACGGATAAGCTCCTCATCGTCTGCCACAAGGATCTTATACATCAGATCACCCTTTCATTTGCGTTTTATTTAATATTACAATATTTCACCGTAAATTTCAAGAGGCTGCAACGGAATGATCCGTGCAGCCTCAAATAAAGCTTACTTATCCTCGCCGAAATCTACGGATCCGGACTCCTCAGGTACATACTCATGGCACTTGACCTCAACAGTCTTCAGCTTTCCGTCTCTGTAAAGAGCAAATTCAAGAGTATCTCCTACGTTTTTATCCTTTAATATATCCTTTATCTGTGAGAAAGCGGCTATCTCATTTCCGTCAACGGCAATGATCCTGTCACCTACCTCAAGCACATCATCATTGTAGCCCTCCACAAGATCCATTATATATACACCTGTAGCCTGGCTTCTGAAGTATCTGTATGCTGTATAAGGATCGTCTACGTCAACGAAGCTGATTCCGAGATACACCTTACCGGTGACGTATCCGTGCTCGATAAGCTGTGTGGCAACCTCATGAGCATCATTTGACGGGATCGCAAAACCAAGTCCCTCGATTCCCGAGCCGGAGGATTTTGCATTTACCACGCCGATGAGCTCACCCTTCATATTAAAAAGTCCGCCGCCGGAATTACCGGGGTTTATGGCAGCATTGGTCTGAAGGAGATTCATCGTAGTACCGTCGACGGAGATCTCACGGTCAAGTGCACTGATGATGCCGTTTGTAACGGTACCTCCAAGCTCACCGAGAGGATTTCCCACAGCTATGACCTCTTCCCCAACGACCAGCTTATCCGAATCTCCGAATACCGCATGAGAAAGCTTTTCCTCAGCCTCAATTTTTATAACGGCAATATCGGAATCAGCATCCTTACCGATCACCTCAGCTTTATACTCTGTTCCGTCAGTAAGTCTTACTGTTATGGAATCAGCCACAGTACCCTTGCTTGTATCTGAGATAACATGATTGTTTGTAATGATATATCCGTCCTCGGAGATGATAACACCCGAGCCTGCACCCTCACTGATATACTGGAAGAAGCCCGTTACCTGAAATTCTGTGGTGATCTCCACCACGGAATCCTTAACTGCGGCTGAAACCTCGGTATAAACACCCTTTTCTCCCGTGGAGGTAGTACCGTCTGATTCAACGACTCTGTCGATCACGGTGGAGCCACCTTTTCCGGAATTACCTGATCTATTGTCACCTACATATTTATTGTATGCAAGCGCACCGCCAAATCCCGCTGCGGCAGACAAAAGAATCGTTCCGACGCAGACAAGAGCTACTATGAGCACAGATATGCCCTTGCGTGATCCGTTTTTCTTCCTTGAACGTTTTGACTGTGCATGAGCCGTCTCAAAAGACTGTGTACGCTCATACATATCATCCTCAAAAGCTCTGCCGTATCCGTGAGCTCTCATATTATCGTCACTGTAATATCCTCGATGGGTATACTGTCCGTCCCGATTTGCATAGCTGTTCTCACCCCTACCTGCGGGACGGTCCGTAAATCTCTCGGTACCAAAGCCGCCCATCTGGTTTCCTCTGTAATGATATTCTCCCGTGTCGGCTCTGCGGGGAGCAGTGGGATCCACCTTCGAGAGATCCTCGGTGTTTCCGATGTTTTCTCTTACATCATCCTTGTTATCTGACATATCATTACCGGAATAATACGGAGCTCCGTTTTGCCCCATATTTCCACTCTGTCCTCCTACGAAATCGTTCTGTCCGTTGTTTTCAAATCCGTTATTCATAATTAACTCCTTTCCGATTCTGCTTTACGGCATGATTATAATACCCTAATGTGACGGTTTTTTGAAGATGCAGGGATTTATTACTGAAATATTTTCATTCTCAATAGATGAAAATAATCACTAAGCGAAGCAAATATACCCAATTTTATGAAAAAATCGGGTAAAATTCAATATTTTATGTGAAAATATGTGAAAAAAGAAAAAAACAGAAAAATAGTATTGATTTTTTTTAAAGGATATGGTAGAATATCTAAGCATGATTATTTTTGCTGCTTTTCTTAAAAATATATGTGAGAGTTGGAGGATTTTTCAATGGAAACAGTAGATATAGTTCTTGGTATCGTGCTTATAGTAGCATCCCTGTTCCTTATCGTTGCAGTGCTTATGCAGCACGGTAAGGCTCACAACCTGTCCGGAACGATCGCCGGCGGTGCTGAAACATTCTTTGGAAAGACAAAGGGTAAGTCCATTGATAAAAAGCTTTCCGTTATCACCACCGTTATCGCTATCATCTTTGTTGTAATCGTACTTGCTGTATACCTTATGCAGGATTCTACCGATGTAAGCGGTAAGAACCCCACAGGCTACAACAGCGATGCAGCTCAGACCACCGTTGCTGATGACGACAAGGCTGAGGGTACTGACAAGGCTGAGGGTACCGACAAGGCTGAAGGTACTGACAAGGTTGAGGGTACAGGCAGTGCAGAGACTTCCGCACCTGTTGTTTCTTCCGAGGCTGCTGCGTAAATCAAAGAAAAACCGTCTTTGTCCAAGACAAAGGCGGTTATTTTTATCATCATGGCTCGAAGTATAATCATACAGCTTAAAGGAAAAAATCATAGTATGTCAAATAAAAAAAGAATAAAAAAGAAAAAAGGCTCCGCACCGTCCGCCTCAAAAATGAGACGCAAGGGGCGCGGTGGTGCTGCAGATGTTCTCGCAAAACGCAAAAACACTGCAAAGCACAGCAATAAAAAAGGTGAGATTATAGAATGTGTATATTCCGGCTCAGGCTCTGCATTCGGATTCGCAAAGCCTGTAAATGATTCGATCCGTGAGGACGATCTTTTTGTGCCGCCGTCCTTCACCATGGGTGCAATGCACGGTGATCTTATAAAGGTTCGCCGTCTTCTACCCGGAGATTTCGGCTACGGCAAGGGAAATGAATGTGAGATCGTTGAGATAAAAGAACGACGTCTTACTCACATCGTCGGAACATTCCGTATCATTGACGATATGCCCTGTGTGATCCCGGACGATAAACGGCTCGGTCAGGCTGCTGAGATCCTTTATACGGAATGTGATATCCGTGAGGGTGACAAGGTAAAGCT
>SVQM01000063.1 GCA_015065335.1 Oscillospiraceae bacterium
CCGAAAATATCATCTTTCAAGCGATCAACAGGATCGGGAAAAGAGCAACATGAGAGTTTATCTTCCCTCGTTTGCGATCCTTACTATATCGCCAACGCCGTCAAGCACCATAGAAGGACGGTAAGCATAAGTTTTGAGAGTATCCTTCGTAGAAACTCCCGACAGCACGAGAACTGTCGACATACCACTCTCAAGTCCTGAGATAACATCAGTATCCATACGGTCTCCTACCATTACCGCCTCAGCAGAGTGGCATCCGATAAGCTTCAGTCCCGTGCGCATCATAAGGGGATTGGGCTTACCGCAGAAATACGCCTTCTTACCTGTCGCCATTTCGATAGGTGCGGCAAGAGAGCCGCAGGCGGGAGCGATGCCGTTCTCGATGGGTCCCGAAACATCGGGGTTCGTTCCGATGAGCTTTGCTCCGTTCATAACGAGATTCGTCGCCTTTGTAAGAGTATCAAGTGAATATGCCTTACCCTCTCCCACTACCACATAATCGGGATTAACATCATTCATCGTGATACCCGCATCGTAGAGTGCGTTGAAAAGTCCTGCCTCACCGATAGCATATACGGAGCATCCCGGAGCCTGATCCTTCAGGAACGTAGCAGTGGCAAGAGCACTTGTGTAAAAATGCTCCTCTGTAACGTCAAGGCCCATTCGTGCAAGCTTTTGCTGAAGCTCCCTCGGGGTCGATCCGCTGTTATTGGTAAGGAACATATACTCCTTCTTCTCATCATGAAGCCATTTTATAAACTCTGCAACACCGGGAAGTATCCTGTTACCGTGATAGATAACTCCGTCCATATCACATATGAAGCCTTTTTTCTCACGAATATCAAACCTTTTCACTTTGATCGCCCCTTTGTTTTTCTGTATTTCTATAATTATACAATATTAAATTAAAATTGGAAAGCATTATCTGTAAAATTGATGTAAATCTTTGCTTAAATCAAATAAAAATATATCTGCTCCGACCGCAAGTATTCATTGCCTCTGCCAAGCTCATGAGTATAAATGAAAGGTCGCAAAGCTTGATCCCATGCTCCTCTTATATGGCATATCTGTATCCGATCACTTGTATAAAACAAACAAAAATATATACATGATCCACAAAATTGTCCGTTTCTGCTTCAAATTCTGACTTGAAAATGATATACTGATAACGGAGGTAGGATATATAAATTTGAACTTTTTGTAAACAATAAAAATTTTTTCGCTATTTTTCCTTTCGTCTATGATTATATGGTGTAGTAGCCGGAAAGGGGGAAACTATGTGAAAAAATATCCGTATTATATCACATACAAAAAGTTTAAATTCAGCCTGCTCGGCGTGTAAGCCGAAGGTAGCAGGCTTACACGTCTGATGATTCTTTCTGCCGTTAATTTTAATATGATTTGTAATGAAAGGAAAGAATATGAAATGAAAAAATTATCATTTGTTTTAGTCATGTGTATGCTTATGGGTATACTCGTTTCCTGCGGACAGTCCGGTGATACGAGCACAGAAGACAAAAATCAGATCTCAAATTCCGCATCTGCACCTGTTGTTATGACCAAGGAAAAGGTATCGGAAGCTCTTGGCAAAATGTATAAGGAAGCACTCTCCGAGACTTCGGCTGAAAAAGGGGTGTCACCTAAGGCTGCGGATTCTGACGGTGTGCCGCTTTATATTTCCGAATCTTACGTGAAAGAGCTTACTGTGGATAACTACTCTCCTTATTATGATGAGTTTTATAAGTTTTATTTGAAGGGTGACAGCGTAATAGAATCACTTGTAAGTGATCTGCCGGAGAAATGTTTGCTTATCCCCCCTGTTGATCCTACTCGTAACTCGCTTCCTTGGCTTAATACAATTGTGATCCTTGATCCCGATAAGGTTTCTGAGGAGGATATGGAGGATCTTGCACTGTATCTGAGAAATGAATGTGATAATGCCCATTACGGTAATGACTGTAATGCTGAAACGAAAAAATTTGATGAGCGCTTCGCCGATATCGGAGATGTTCTTATAAGGGTTAGTTTTTATGAGTGGCTGTATTTTGATGTAAAAGAAAAGACCTTTGAGGAAGTTGAATATTTTGAAGGCTACAGTAATGTCAGAAAAAAGTACAGAGCTCTTGTACGTGAACAGATTCAGGGACATATTGATGAAGTTTTGACAGAAGATGAAAAAGTAAAAAGGTAACACATATAAGAATATGAAAGTTAAATCTTATCCCCCGAAAGCCTCAGCTTTCGGGGGATCGCTTTATGAGGGTAATGTATATTTTAAAGTATTTTTCTGTGGCTCTTAAATTATTATTGACTTACGGAGGATGTTGTGATATAATGTATCACAGTAAACATTATGGAGGATATCACCATGAAGCATATCAAGACTATCAAGACAAAGAATCTCTGCACAAAGAACGGCGGTTGCGGCGAGTGCCAGACCTCCTGTCAGTCCGCTTGCAAGACCAGCTGCGGCATTGCTAACCAGAAGTGCGAGAACACTAAGGCAGACAAGTAATCATGCCTACAAATCAGCCGCCGAGGGCTACTCCACGGCGGCTTTTTTCATGAATTTATTACCTTACCTATGGAGGAATTATGATACATCAGTACAAGCTTGGCGGCTACAACATCGTGCTTGACGTTTGCTCCGGTGCTGTTCACGCCGTTGATGATGTTGCTTATGATATAATCGGGATGTTTGAGACCTGTGACCGTGACACGGTGATCTTTGCCATGCGGGAGAAATATCTCGGACGTGACGGCATCACTGAGGCTGATATTGACGAATGCTATGAGCAGGTAGTGTCTCTGAAGGAGTCCGGTGAGCTTTTCGCACCCGATACCTTTGAGCCTATGGCAGGCGAGCTTAAAGCAAAGACTGCGGGCGTTGTAAAGGCACTCTGCATCCATATTGCACACACCTGTAACCTTAACTGTGAATACTGCTTTGCAAGTCAAGGTAAGTATCATGGCGAGCGTGCCGTAATGAGCTTTGAGGTAGGACGCCGTGCCCTTGATTTTCTTGTCGAGAATTCCGGCACGAGACGTAACCTTGAAGTGGATTTCTTCGGCGGTGAGCCGCTGATGAATTTCGATGTGGTAAAACAGATGGTTGAATATGCCCGTTCCATCGAAAAGGAGCACGGCAAGAATTTCAGATTCACTCTTACCACTAACGGTCTGCTCATCGACGATGATGTTATAGATTTTGCCAACCGTGAATGCTCAAATGTGGTCCTCAGTCTTGACGGACGCAAGGAAGTACACGACAAATACCGTATCGATTATGCGGGCAACGGAAGCTGGGATCGCATCGTTCCGAAATTTCAAAAGCTCGTTGAGGCTCGAGGCGGTAAGGATTACTATATGCGCGGCACCTTCACCCATGCTAATCCCGATTTTCTCCGTGACATTGAAACTATGCTCGATCTGGGATTCAATGAGCTGTCCATGGAGCCCGTCGTATGTGCGCCGGGAGATCCTTCCGCACTTACCGACGAAGATATCGCACTCGTAATGGATCAGTACGAGGAACTGGCTGAGCTTATGCTCAAACGTGAGCGTGAGGGCAAGCCCTTTACCTTCTATCACTACATGATCGACCTTGAAGGCGGTCCCTGCATCTACAAGCGTATCTCCGGATGCGGATCCGGAACCGAATATATGGCTGTTACTCCTTGGGGAGATCTTTATCCATGTCATCAGTTCGTTGGTGACGAGAGCTTCAAGCTCGGTGACATATACAACGGTGTCACAAATACCGAAGTGCAAAAGAGCTTCGCCGACTGTAACGTATATGCCCGCCCCGAGTGTCGTGATTGCTGGGCAAGGCTGTATTGCTCCGGAGGATGTGCCGCAAACGCATATCACTCCACAGGCTCCGTCAAGGGTATATACAAGCAGGGCTGTGACCTGTTCCGTAAGAGAATGGAATGTGCCATCATGCTCGCAGTAGCAAGAGCCGTCGGCTCCGAAGATGAATGATGACTACTCCGATCTGCGATTTTATAAACAAATACATAGATGACGGTGCCGCAAGGCTTCATATGCCCGGCCACAAGGGTGCAGACGGATATGATCGTGATATCACTGAGATCAGCGGTGCGGACAGTCTCTTTGAGGCTGACGGGATCATCCGTGAAAGTGAGGAGAACGCAAGTGCTCTCTTTGGATGCCGCACCTTCTATTCTACCGAAGGATCATCTCTTGCCATCCGTGCGATGCTGTATCTTGTACAGCTTTCTCATAAGGGTAAAATTAAGATCGCCGCAGGACGCAATGCACATAAGGTATTTCTCAGTGCGGCAGCTCTTCTTGATTTCGATATAGATTGGCTTTGTCCCGACAGCAGCTCCTACCTCTCCTGCGATATCTCTCCCGAATTTGTGGAGGATTATCTCATACAGACAGATGCTCCTCCCCATGCGGTATACGTCACCTCCCCCGATTATCTCGGTAATACTCTCGATATCGGCGGTATTGCTGATGTGTGTCACCGTCATGGCGTGATGCTCCTTGTGGACAATGCTCACGGTGCGTATCTGAGATTCCTCGGTCATTCCGAGCATCCGATGGATCTTGGTGCGGATATGTGTGCAGATTCCGCTCACAAGACTCTTTCCGCTTTGACGGGCGGAGCCTATCTTCACATTGCCGATAAGCATGGTGAATTTTCGTCAAATGCCAAAGATACACTCATGCTATTCGCTACCACAAGTCCGTCGTACCTTATCCTTGAATCTCTTGACAGATGTAATCTGTATCTTAAAGATTACGCCGAAAGGCTTAAAAGCTTCATCAAGGTGGCAGATTCATTCAAAGGATCTCTGATTGATATGGGATTTTCCCTTATGGGAAGTGAGCCGCTGAAGGTCACTCTCCTTCCGAAATCATACGGATACACGGGTACAGAGCTTGCAGATATCCTTGAAAGGCATGGTATATTCCCCGAATTTTTCGATCCGGATCATCTCGTGATGATGCTCACTCCCGAAACAAAGGAGGAGTGGCTCGAACGAACAATCAAAGTCCTTTCATCGCTGACTAAAAGAAATCCTATACAGATATCCCCTCCTGCATTTACCATACCTCCGAAAAAGCTCAGTGTCAGGGAGGCAGTAATGTCTCCTCGTATCTCTGTCAATGTTGATGATGCAGAAGGACATATTCTCGCCTCCGTATCGGTAGGATGTCCTCCTGCCGTTCCCATCGCCGTAAGCGGGGAGGAGATCAGCCGTGATATCATAGAGGTATTCAAATATTACGGTATCGGAAAATGCACGGTTGTTAGATAAAAGTATACCCCTTGACATCTGATAGTCAAGGGGTATTGTTCATTCTGCAAGTTTTTTCTTTTTTGCACGTCGCCAGAAGAAAAACACTATAAACGACGTGACCGATATGGTCACTGTAGCACCGATGCAAAGCCAAAATTTAGGTGATGTTGGATCGGTGATGCTGTTACCGAGAAGAGTTGCAAACACATAAAGAGGCATCATTCCGATCAGGCTGCATACAAGATATATCAAGAAATTTATACGGCAGGCACCGAAATATATACTTACTACGTCCATTGGAAGACAGTTTATCGCCCGCAGGAAAAAGGTCATAAAATAACTGTTTTGGTGACCGTATTCCACGACCTCCTTAAATTTTTTGTACTTGGAGCAAAGCCTGTCCGCATACTCCGTTCCGGAAAAACGTCCCACAAAATACGGAACGCTCAGCTCAAGTGCCATTCCCACAGTGTTTATAAGAAGCGCAAGCCCGGGTGAAAAAAGGAATCCTACTGCAATATTCAGAACAAGAACGGGAAAAACTATACTGAGACTCTTTGCCGCATACAATGAAATGAGGAACATCGCCGCAAGAATAGGATTGTTCGGAGCAAAATTAAGCAGTTTATCTACCGACAGATCAGCACCTGAGAATATATATACAAGGGTAACTATAACACAGACAAGTATGGGAAGCATTTTGACCGTTGAAACAAGAGTCTTTTTTGCCTTCATACAGTCCACCACCTTTCATTTATCGATCCTTAACAAGCCATAATATCTGACACAGAAATAAACGTATTTTATATTATACCACAAAAACCGACATTTGTCACCATTATTTTCACCCATATAAAGCAATTAAATAAAAAGTTACATATTTATCCCTAAATTTTTCCATTGATACCGTTTAATAAACCTCAAAAATGTTGACATTGAAACTTTTTTGCGTTATAATAAAAGGTGGAGAAATATGTAAATTCACATCACTTCAATAAACACACTTTTAAATAAATATCGTTCCGAAAAGGAGTTTTTATTTTATGAATAATTACATCATCTTTACTGATTCTGCCTGCGATATACCCGCAGCCACCCTTAAAGAATGGGGAGTTGAGCATCGCAGTCTTACCTTCAGATTTGACGGTTCTGAAAAGGAGTATTTTGACGGTGAGATCCCCTCGAAAGATTTTTATGATAAGATGCGTGCCGGTGGCATTGCAAAGACAGCCGCAATAAATGTTGATACCTTTGCCGCAGAATTTGAGAAAATCCTTAAGGACGGCACTGACGTGCTCTATATCGGATTCTCCTCCGGTCTCAGCACCACATTCAACTCCGGCAGACTTGCAGCAGAGCAGCTTCGTGAGAAATATCCCGAAAGAAAGATAATCGCAGTCGATTCCCTTGCGGCTTCCGCAGGCTTTGGTCTTATCATACACCTTGTTCTTGAGAAAAAGGCGGCAGGTGCAACTATCGAGGAAGCTGCGGCATACGTTGAGGAGATCAGAAACAAGCTCTGCCATTGGTTCACCGTTGACGATCTTGTATACCTCAAGAGAGGCGGCCGTGTAAGCGCTGCTGCTGCATTCTTTGGAAATGCACTTGGAATCAAGCCTGTGCTTCATGTTGACAATGAGGGACATCTCGTTCCGGTTACAAAGGTAAGAGGAAGAAAGACCGCTATCAAGGCACTCGCTGATAAGTTCGACGAGCTTGCAGTTGATCATAAAGGCGGCACTATCTACATCTCCCACGGTGATTGTCTTGATGAGGTAAATATGCTTGTAAATATCATAAAAGAAAAGCACGGTGTCGATGTCGAGCTTATCACCAATGTCGGTACCGTTATCGGAGCTCATTCAGGCCCCGGTACCATTGCACTTTTCTTTATAGGTACGGAAAAATAACAGCCCGGTGCTAAATAAACTAAGGAGACTCTTCATAGATGTCTATTTTTAATAAAAAGAAAAAAGAGAAAGCTCCAAAGGAAAGCCTTGACATTAAATTCCTCGGAGGTCTGCTTCTCTCAAAAATGGCAATAGGCGGTGCGGCACTTCTCCGTTCCAATGCCGAAGAAGTAAACAAACTAAACGTATTCCCCGTTCCTGACGGAGATACCGGTGATAACATGAGAATGACCATTGAGTCAGGTATCGCCGCACTTGAAAACATTAACTCCGATGATCTTGCAGAGGTTATGAAGGTGTTGTCTCACGGTATGCTTCTCGGCGCAAGAGGTAACTCCGGCGTTATTCTCTCACAGTTCTTTGCCGGTACTGCTAAGGGCTTTGAGACAATGGACAAGGCCGATCCTACGGCTCTTGGTGAGGCATTCCAGATGGGTGTAAGACAGGCGTATGGCTCTGTTATGACTCCTACTGAGGGTACTATCCTCACCGTTGTAAGAGAATCTGTTGATTACGCTACCAAGCGCATAACTCCCGAGAGCACTATCCGCAGCTTCTTTGCGGATCTGGTTAAGGAGATGCACGCATCTCTTGAAAGAACTCAGGATATTCTTGCGGTGCTCAAGGAAGCAGGCGTTGTTGACAGTGGCGGAGCAGGACTTCTTTACATCATGGACGGCTTCAACCGTGTTCTCAACGGTGAGGAGATCGACACATCTGCTCTTTCTGAATCATCTGAAAAGAAGGCAGCTCCTGTCATCACAAGCTTCAGCGCCGACAGTGAGATGAAATTCGGCTATTGCACCGAGCTTCTTCTTCAGCTCACCACCAAAAAGTGCGATCCCGATGCATTTGACGTGGAAACTCTGAAGTCGTTTCTTGCAGAGATCGGTGATTCGATCGTCGCTTTCAAGACGGAGAGCATCGTAAAGATCCACGTTCACACCTTCACTCCAGATAAGGTCCTCGCCTACTGTCTCGGTTATGGTGAATTCCTTACGGTAAAGATCGAGAATATGTCCGTTCAGCATACAGATCTTGACGAGAAGCCCGGCGAAGCGGCACCTGCGTCTGACAAAAAGCCTGCCGAAAGAAAGAAATACGGTGTTGTTGCCGTAACAAGCGGTCCCGGTATAGAGGCACTTTTCAAGGATCTCGGCACAGATGAGGTAGTCGAGGGCGGACAGACACAGAATCCCTCTACGAACAACTTCCTTGACGCCTTTGAAAAGGTCAATGCGGAGCATATATTCGTATTCCCCAACAATGGAAACATCCTCATGGCGGCAAGCCAAGCGGCTGAGCTTTACGACAAGGCTACGATCCACGTTATCCCCTCAAAGAATATCGGTACCGGCTATGTTGCTGTATCGTCTATCAATTTTGAGGAGCCCGATCCCGAGTCTATAATCGCTGAGATGACTGAGGCTATGTCCAGAGTAACATCAGGCTATATCTCCCCCGCTATCAGAGATGCTGACATGAACGGTGTACACATCAATAACGGCGACACTATCGGTGTAATTGAGAAGGAGATAGTTCTCTCCGAGGCTGAAAGGATCGATGCCGCAATTAAGATGGCTGAGAAACTTATGGCAGATCCCGACAAGTTCATGCTTACCGTATTCCGCGGTACCGATGCAACTGATGAGGATCAGGCGGTGCTTGAAGCACGCATTGCTGAGAGCTGTCCCGATGCTGAGGTGTACTTCATCGACGGCGGTCAGGATATCTATCCCTTCATCTTCGTAGCTGAATAAAAAACAGACAAATTATTACAGGGGACGATGAACACATCGTCCCCTATCGTTTTATACAAAAACCTCATAGGGTGTTTTAAAGCCCTATGAGGTTTCTCTTATATCTCAGGCACTATGTACCCTCTCTCGCTCAGAGCCGCTTCGATCATATCAAGAACAGCCTCAGATTCCGCACTGACTGTATGATAATGATATCCGCCGGTAATGTTCATCAGCTCAGTGGATTTTCCCGTGCGCACGCCTTCTATGAACTTGTCTATATGATAATGAGAAAAGATGTTAAGGGGAGCGTCTATCTTACCGTAGACCTTATGCCACACAAAAACGTCTACAACAGTTCCGCCGAGATCGACGATACATGAAAGCTCGTCCTCTGTTTCCTCCGTAGTATGACGAACCTTAAATACTCTCTGGGCAAGAGGTGTTCCATGCATTATATATCCCTGATGGGTGGATATTATATCATATCCCTGCGCCTTCAACAGGGCAATATCTCCCACTATGATCTGTCGGGACACTCCGAGTTTCTCGGCAAGCACACCTCCGGAAACAGGTTCTTTGGCCGTTCCGAGAAGAGAGGCGATCTCCTTTCGTCTGACTTCTGCTCTCATAATACCCACCTTACACTGCGTGAAGATTTTTAAGAGAAAGATCAAGGATAGGTGCAGAATGTGTGAGTGCTCCGCTGGAAATATAGTCTACACCTATATCTGTAAGTCTTGCGGCATTTTCAAGTGTAACATTACCGCTGCACTCAGTCTCGGCTCTGCCACGGCAAAGCTCTACCGCAGTACGCATATCCTCTACCGACATATTATCAAGCATGATGATATCCGCACCTGCTTCAAGTGCCTCACGGAGCATATCGAGATTCTCTACCTCGATCTCGATCTTACGAACAAAGGGTGCATATTCCTTTGCCATCTGCACAGCTTTTGTCACACTTCCTGCTGCTCCGATATGATTATCCTTGAGAAGGATACCGTCGCTGAGGTTATATCTGTGATTATTGCCTCCGCCAACCTTTACTGCATATTTTTCAAATATACGCATATTGGGGGTAGTCTTTCTTGTATCGAGCAGCTTTGTCTTTGTTCCCTCAAGGAGACGAGCCACAGATTTTGTATAGGTCGCAATACCGCTCATTCTCTGGAGATAGTTGAGAGCGGTTCTCTCGCCGGACAGAAGCACACGGATATCTCCTTTGACTGTGCCGAGCTTTTCGCCTGACTTGACCTCATCTCCGTCCTTTACATTGAACATGATCTCGGTAGCAGGATCAAGAAGCTCAAAAACTCTCGCAAAAACTCCAAGTCCTGCAATAATTCCGTCCTGCTTACAAATAAGCTCAACCTCACCGAGAGTATACTCCGGCATTACGGAATTTGTTGTAACATCTTCGCTGTTTATGTCTTCTCTGAGTGCACTGAGTATAAGCTCATCTGCATTCATCTGCATAGTTATCTTATTCATGAGACTCTCGCTCCTTCTCTATTGCCGCAAGCACGGCATCTTTGTATTTTTCGGGATAATTTTCGTATTTCTCTATGTCTATCTCAAATCCGTCGGGGACAGATGCATCCTCATACACCTCAATCATATGCTCTGCGGCTCGTCCTGCAAAAACAAGGCTTTCAAGAAGCGAATTACTGGCAAGCCTGTTCCGTCCGTGAACTCCGTTACAAGCTGTCTCGCCTGCAGCATACAATCTCGGCATCGTAGTATGGCTGTCGCTGTCAACAAATATACCACCCATAAAATAATGCTGGGCAGGCACCACGGGAGCAGGCTCCTTTGTAATATCGTACCCCTCCTCAAGACAACGCTTATATATGTTCGGGAAGTGGTTCAGGATCTCATCCTTCGGTATCCTCTCAAGAGAGAGCCACATATGAGGCTTACCCTCTTTTTTCATCTCCTCAAATATTGCATTTGCAACCACATCACGGGGAAGAAGCTCATCCACAAATCGCTCGCCCTTGTGATTAAGAAGGATCGCACCCTCTCCTCTTACCGACTCAGATATGAGAAACGCCCTTCCTTTTTTCTCTGAATACAGTGTGGTGGGATGTATCTGCACATAATCCACATTTTTGAGTTTGATCCCATGCTCAGCGGCAATAGCCACTGCATCTCCCGTAAGATGAGGGAAATTTGTAGAATGCTCATATACTCCGCCGATGCCACCTGTAGCCAGTACAGTATAATCCGCAAAGATCGCTGAATATTCGCCTGTGGCATCATGTCCGATAATCCCCACACACTCACCGTCACTCTCGATAATATCCACCATGGTATAATTTTCAACAAGAGTCACATTGGGAAGTGAACGCACGGCACAAAGAAGCTTTGATGTGATCTCCTTTCCCGTTTCATCCTCATGGTAAAGGATACGGGGCCTTGAATGAGCACCTTCCTTTGTGTACACAAATCCATCATCATCACGGGTAAAATCAGTACCAACAGACACAAGATCATCAATAACCGCACGTGAACTGCGTATCATTATGTCAACGGATTCGGGAGTATTCTCATAGTGTCCCGCACGCATGGTATCCTCAAAGAAAGCGTCATAGTCGCTATCATCGGGGAGTACACATATACCACCTTGCGCAAGAAAAGAGTCACTGTTTTCGGCAATGTCCTTCGTAACTATCGTGATCTTTTTATCACGAGGAAGCTTCATTGCACAATAAAGTCCCGCAACGCCACAACCTACGATCACTACATCGGTATTCATAATATCCCTCACTTTGCTATGTCAAGCATACGGTCAAGGGGCACAAGTGCCCTCTCAATGATATCATCCTTTATGATCACTTCATTCTCGCCCGTAGCAAGAACATGGAGTATTCTTTCAGGCGTGTTAAGCTTCATATCAACACAGCACGGCAGTCTCTCAGTAAAATAGAAAGACTTTCCGGGATTATCCTCACGAAGACGGTAAGCAACGCCTACCTCTGTACCTACGATGAACTCATTTCTGTCACAGTCCTTCACGTATGAAATGATCTCCGCCGTACTTCCGATATAATCGGAAAGGAGAAGCACTTCTTCCTCACATTCGGGATGTGCCACCACAAGAGCATCGGGATGCTTAGCTATCTCCGCCTTAATATCATCTGCAGTCATTGCAGCATGGATAGGGCAACAGCCGTCGTTGAGGATCACGTTCTTTTCGGGAACCATTTCCTTCACGTATCTGCCGAGGTTTTTGTCGGGTATAAAGAATATGTTCTTCTGCGGAAGAGATCTGACGATCTTTATGGCGTTGGAGGACGTAACACAAACATCACTCTGGCATTTCAGCTCCGCAGTGGAATTTATGTAACACACCACTGCAAGATCATCATACTCACGGCGCATCTCGTCGATCTTACCGGGCTTCACCATATGCGCCATTGGACAATCCGCAGAAAGATCTGGCATAAGAACAGTCTTGTTGGGATTCAGTATCTTTGCACTCTCTCCCATAAAGGAAACCCCGCAGAACACGATCACATCCGCATCACTCTGCTTTGCTATCTTTGCAAGGTAAAATGAATCACCCACATAGTCCGCAAGAGCCTGCACATCATCACTTGTATAGTAATGAGCCAGAATCACCGCATTCTTTTCTGCTTTAAGCTCGCTTATTTTGTTTTTTATACTGTTTTCCATGATTTTATCCTATTGCGGCTTTCGCCTATGACCCGTCTTTTGGTTTTTAAGTATAATTTGTTTTGCTTGATTATACCTCAAATCATTACTACTGTCAAGTCATCTGTAAAGTTTTCTGTAAAGTCTGTAGTAATGCACCGAATAGATCGAAAAGAAAGAAGAAATGTGTAAATTTTAACAATAGTATTATAGTATTTTCGAATCTTTTTTTGATTCCATCTTGATTTTTTCCGCAAACATGGTATAATTAAATAGTTCGTTATTCCGTAATGGGATAATATATATGAAGAGATATCGAAGTGGGGATGTTTGCGAGCGCTGCCTGTGGCAGATCAAGCGAGCAATAAGGAGCTGCTGCGGTCGACGATTGACAAGCAAACTCTGTTTGCGATGTCAGAGTCGGGCACCGCAAAGGGGCATAACGGGGCTGCCTCGAAAACCAATGGTCACTTTGGAAACCCCTCCTTGAAGACCCTTGATTTATCGGGGTTTTCGCAGTACAATCGAATAATTTTTAGTTTTCTTTCCTGTTTTTCTTCCCAAAAGTTTTTTGAATGAATTTTTATTGGTTGTAAAAACAGATTGAAATATACTCGTGGAGAGTTGTCCGAGTGGTCGAAGGTGCAGCACTCGAAATCTTCTTCGCCAAACGGAAGCCGAAACGTCGAAAACCCTTTAACCATGCGGGTTTCGGGCATTCCATCGTTTCTAAAACAACCCCAGTTCTAACGGGAATTCTAATACAACTGAATATTGCGTTAATCTCGGTGTGCCGAGTTAACATATACGGAGAGGTATCGAAGTGGTCATAACGGGGCTGACTCGAAATCAGTTTGCGAGCAATCGCACATGGGTTCGAATCCCATCCTCTCCGCCAAAACGCCTTGGAAATGAATAATTCCAGGGCGTTACTTTTTTGCTTTTATTGAT
>SVQM01000064.1 GCA_015065335.1 Oscillospiraceae bacterium
CGCCGAACGGCTAAAGCGTTATTTTGACAGCATCAAGGCAGAGGAAGCGGATATCCGTGAAAAGTTCATCCCTACTGATACCGTTCATATGACCGTTGGTGCAACCAAGACCATCGGCGAATTTGTGATCGTGCCGGAGATCCGTTCCTTTCTGCAAAAGTCAAACCATACCCTTGATTTAGTTGTCGATAACACAGAAGTTCTTTTACGTATGCTTGAAAAGGCAGAGATCGATTTTGCCGTTATTGAAGGTATGTTTGACAAATCCAAATACGGCTACCACCTTTACAAGAAAGAAGCGTTTGTAGGGGTCTGTTCTAAAAGCCATCCTTTTGCAAATATGACTGTCACGCTTGAAAATATTTTTGCAGAAGATATTGTGGTCAGAGAGCCGTTTTCGGGAACAAGAATGCTTTTACAAAATGCCATTACAGACCGTGGCTTTTCCCTTGATAACTTTAAGCGGTGTATCTCTGTCAGCAATTTTTCCGTGATCTGCGACCTTGTGGCAAACAACGGTGCCATTACCTTTGCCTATGAACCAATATCCCGTTGCCGTAATGACCTTGCTACCTTCACTGTTGCAGATATGCAGATCAGCGGTGAATTTAATTTTGTGTATTGTAATGAACGGGTCGCAAGGGAGAAAATAAACCTAATATTTTAAAACAGCGGCAGAGAGAAGTTAATCTCCCTGCCGCTGTCATTTAGGTGTAAATCATATCGTTATTTACGATTTCTGTGACTCTGCTGCGGATGTTATTCATCAAAGCAACCCACTCCATTTGATTGTCTGCTTTGAGTGGTTCGGTTACACCCTCACGCTCTGTCATCTGCTTTACGAGGCGAGAAAACATTTCTTCTGCTTGCTTATCAATGTCAGCAAGGTATCCGTTCATTTTGCCGCTTGTCAACAGATTAAGATATAAAATCTTGCGATTTTGCTTGATATAACGTAAATGTCGCTGTCCCCATAAGCCGATAGGTTGTTCTTCTTCATCGGGCAGGGCGAGGTCAGGCAAATAATAATCACCTTGTAGAGAGTAGCTGATACCCGTCTGTTCGTTATAAATGTGTTTTTCCATAATCAAGCCTCCTTTGATTTTCTACCATAATTGTACTCAAAGGCGGTATAATAGTCGAATGTACCGCTAAAAACAGAAAAATACCGAGAAGAATTTTTTACAGTTCTTCTCGGTATTCATCTTTGCTTTTCGCCCTTTTGCAACGCCCATAAGTTAGTATTTTGAAATTACTGCCTTATGTGGCGTGTGCAAAAGCCTGTCTTGTTTTAATTATGTTAATAATAGGTTATCCTTTTATAGACCCTGCAGCTCAAGTTCCGGCAAAACGATCCTTCGTATCTCAGAGACAATCTCATCGTCATATTCCTTTTCGGTCTCTTTTCCGTCTAAAGTCAGCACGAGCTTCTTCGTTTCCTTATCATCTGCATGAAACGGCAACGTCAGTCTGTTATTTCTATCCGAAACATTCTCAAGGGATAGTGCAGCTATTGCCCTTATTCCATCCTCAGACATAGGTGTTCCTTCATCCGAGAAATGCTCGGTACCGTCAGGGCCGAAGAGATATCCGCAAATAACCATATCACCGTTGTTTTTACTTATACTTATATTAAAACAGCGAGAGCTTACGGGGTGGTTGCAACTTACAGTAATACTATCCCACTTTACAAGAGAACTTCCCGTTGAATATCCTCTAAAAAGGGAGTACAGCTCTATTACAGCTTCCATTGAAATAAAGCTCGACTGATTATTTGATGCCGAAATAGACTCACCCGATGCAAAATCCACGGAGATCTCCGATCCAAATCCGGGCGGAAGCCCCGACACGGAATAAAAGATGCCGTTTTGGCTTGCAAAATCATAGACAGATACTATGCGGTAAAGCTCTTTTGTGAAATTACCGTCGGGGACAAATTCACCCTTAAAGCTTTTATCATAACGGTTTCTGAAGCTGTATTTCGCAAATGCTTTACCGTTTTTTCTTTCCATTTCAAATATGTATGTACCGGTCATGTATGGATCATCGCTTATCATCGATGCGGTATGCACCGTACATTTAAAGTCCGTGATCTCTGTTGACATTATCTTTTTCGGGGCATTCTTGTCGATACGGCGCCTTACGCCACCGTCAATGCAAGGATCCCCCGGCTCATCCCGTCCCCTCCTGCGATGGACTGCTAAAAGGGTACAGGCTGCTGCTGTCGCAAGGAGCACAGATCCTGCAATTATTATCGGTATCTTCATTATATGTCACCTAACTCTCGAATAACGGTGATGGGCAATGCCCATCACCGTTATGATAACTTTATTCCACGGTAAGCTTGAATACAGCAACTTCCATTGCAGATTCGTCTGCTCTCTCATCTGTCAGGATCATAAGATAGCTTCCGTCATCGAGAACAGCACCTCCGCAGAACCAGGGGTACTCCGTTCCAAAAAGCTCTGAATCTTTAATATCGCAAATATAGCTTCCGTCGGCACCACGGAACAGGATCTCTCTCATGTTTCCGTCATAGCATATGAAACCGTTTGCAGTTTCAGCAGCAAATGTAACACTGCCAAGTCCGTATTCATCGTCACCGGTAAGAGTTATTTTAAGCTCTCCGCTCTTGTCGTAAAGGAATACCTTGTGACTCTCATCTGCAGCATCACTTCCGCATACATAGATGTAATCATCACCAACGATCAGCTCGGAGATCATACTCACTGCACCAAAATTTACGGTAGTCGAGGTAACACTGTCCCCCGCAAACTCAAGGATCTTACACTCGGGATCAGAGAACCAGCTCACACCCCACTTTCCGGAGGGATGCATCGCTATATTATCGGTACAGTCATCGTATGATTTGATCACCTCGCCGTCCTTCATGCAAAGGAGAGGTGCCATAAAGCCTGACAGCCAGATACATCCGTCATCAGTTGCCTGAATATACCCATACTCATAATCCTCATCAAGAGGGATGTTCTTCACAAAGCTGAGCTTTTTGCCGTCATAATGATATTCGTTGAGTACAGCGTCTGATATGATGTATGCAGTATCTCCGACAACGGCGATTCCGTGATCGAAGGTATCCTTTGTCATTACACACTCGTCAAAGGGGATCCACTCACTCTTTACGGAGCCATTGCCTACAGCAGCTGTTCCTCCGTCAGATGAGAAGGGAGTTCCCTCCCAATACCAGGGTCCGTCCTCGTTACCGATATCCTCAAGAGTTATTTTGAGTCCTTCAAGGAGTTTTGTCACACGGCTGTCATTAAAGTCACCGCTAATATATATGGAAATGCTAACTCCCGCACTCTCAAATCGATTAAAAAATACTACCTGTTGTCCCCATGAATTATTCTCATATTTCAGGAAACCGACACCGCCTACAGTCGTCAGATCATACTTGTTTTCCGTATATTCCTTTTCGTCAAATCCGTAAAACACAAGAGAATCACGGAAATCGTAAGGATCTTCAAGCGATGCATAGATCTCCACTTCAAAAAGGTTATCGTCTTCCTCTGTCTCACCGGGAATAAACAGATATCCCTCGGCATTCTCATCATCACTTACCGAGTATTCCTCGTCAACGCTCCACACCTCCGGATCATATGTAAGAGTCCAGAATTTTGTCTCTATTTTTTTGCCGTCGACAGGAGTATCCTCTACGTTTTCGGCACCAACAGTTGTCGTTTCCTTTGTAGTGGTTTTGTCATTTCCGTCTTTTTTTCCGTCACCACCGCAGGCAGTCACACTTGTAAGCATTGCCGCCGCCATAAGAACAGCCAATAATTTTTTCATGATATTACCTCCGTTTCATTCTTTGATGCTTTCGTTTATGCTTTCGATTATCTCACGTACATCTGCATCCTCCATCGATATTTTTTCGTCTCCGTTCTCCATAAGCACCATCACCTGAAAAACTCTTCCGTCATCTCTTGCTTCAAGCATGGTATAAGGATATCCGAGACTTGTGCAGGTATATCCCGTCCACTCAAAATTTCCCAAAACAAAGCTGTCTATATCCTTCACGTTATCGTAAAACATCTTCGGAGAAAAATAAAATTCACCTTTCGCAAAATAGCACACAGTAATACCGGCTCTCAAAAATATCTCAAGAGGTTCATTCACATTTTTGTACACAAGTACTTTTTTAGGGGTCTCGATGCCATCACTGTTACTCCCGATAAATGTTCTCCACCCCTCCGGGACACTCAGACGTATGACACCGTTGTCATATATCTCCGACATATTACGCCCACGGATCTTTTTCAGCGGGGAGTCTCACGTCGCTGAGACACTGGATATCGTTGAGGAACCACTCACCCGTAGAGGGCTTCTTTCTCAGCTTGATACCTCGGGGATTATCCGCACCGCTGCTCATCACATAAAGAGTTGCCCAGTTCTCATTATCGAAGGAATAGGGATTCTCACTCACGGAAATCGTGTAAGGCTGTGTGGGAGTGTATCCGTTCTCGGGAGTCGTTCCTGCGAAATATGAGTATACCTTGTACACCTTATCTTCAAGACGCTCACGGATAAACTGCTTTTCGTATGTACTTACGTTCTCGGGTCCCTTGAGGTGATCAAGCATCGCAAATGTACCCTCGGGATCTCTCTCATAATTGCAGAGCACGGCAACGGTAAGTGCCGCAGTCTTGAATGCACTGTCAAGAGATGCTTCGGGAAGTGCCTGCAGCTCCGCTACAGTTGTGGGAAGATAAGCAAAGGTAAAGGTCTCGGTATGATTTCTTCCCTTTCCGACTGCGGCATCTACAGCACCGCTGACGGCGTTTTTGACAGCGGTATTTGCCTCCCTTTTAACGGTAGACTCCGCCATTCTTTTCAAAGAATCAAAAAGTCCCATGATCATTCCTCCTCTTATTCTGATTTTTTGAATCTGATATTTATGAAATTCAAGAATCCGTCCTCGTCGATCGCACGGGTCCACGAGTCGGCTTTCTCACCAAACACCTCGCCCTCGATCCCGGTATCGTACCAAAGCTCGCCGCCGCGATCCTCCCATTTGAGCGGACGATCAGCCATCATTCCGTCATAAAGCGTGATCTCTCCTGCGGCAACTGCGGCATCGACCTCCTCCTTTGACACTCCTTCGGGTAGTGGCATGAGCATATAAAGCTCACCGCCCTCGCAAACTCTGATCTCGGTAGAAATCATTTTTCGGCGCTCGTTCATCTCATCGGCAACAGCCTCGGGATCGGACTCATCCACATATTCCATGGGATAATTCAGATATTCTTCGGCACCAAGATAAACGATCCCCTCTTCTCCGAAGGTTCCGATAGAGTGGAACACCCATTTTCCAATGTAGCTCATAAAAGCTCCTCCTTTATGTAAAAGAATTATTTCAGTTCAACGTCCCATTTTGCGATATATTGAAGAATACGTGCCGCATCCGCAAGATTTATCTTTACGTCTCCGTTTACGTCAGCCGCAAAGGGATCTATTGACACGTTCCATTTAGCTATATACTTTAGAATAAGAGAAACATCCGTCAGATTCACCTTTGTGTCACCGTTCACGTCACCGGGAGTACGGGTAGCCTCTTCGGGAAGCTTTGGGAATGTGTATTCCACGACTGCGGTCTTTCCCTTCTGAGTCCAAGAGCCATTAGTCTGCTCTCCGTTTACCGACACAGAGAAGTACTCGTACAGCTCATAGCCGTCCTTTATCTCCACGGCGATTGCCACCTTATAAGTATATCCTGCCTTAAAGATGAACTCGTCCTTTACACTCTGATCACTGTTTGAGAACACAGTCTTTTCTGTCTCAACACACTGCCAGCCCATTGCCGTAATTCTTGCACCGTCCCAATCTGAAATTGCGTCCCAATCGGGATTCTCCCCGACCACGGGAACACCAACATCGGATATGGGAAGATTTGTTACATAAGCTATAGTAGTCCTCGGGAAAGTATGGTATATTACCGCAACCTCACCGGTCACTGCACTTCCTTCAACGAACCACTCTGTCGCACCGCCGTTTACTGTGACAGTCGTTCTCTCCTCGGAGAAGACCTTACCACCGGTTGATCTCACGGAGATACCGATCATATAAACGTGTCCTGCCTTGAAGGCTTCTCCATCGGCAAGTACTCTGTTTTCGTCAACATCCTTCCACATCACTGCCGCCACTTCGAAATCAGTGGATGCTCCTATATTCACAGTCTTGCCGGCCGTGCTTCCCGTTACGGGGACAACTACAGTCAGATCTGCATTTGAGATAAATGCTGCTGCAGATACAGACAATGCCATTACGGACACAACAATGACCGCCACAAGGATCATCCCGATATATTTTCTGAATTTCATCAAACAACACCTCCGTTATTTCAGTTCAACGTCCCATTTTGCGATATACTGAAGAATACGTGCCGCATCCGCAAGATTCACCTTGCCGTCATCATTTACGTCAGCCGCTTCACCGTCGATCTCCACATTCCACTTTGCTATGAATTGCAGAAGCCGTGACACATCCGCAAGATTTATCTTCCCGTCACGGTTCACATCTCCGGGAACAGATGCCGTACAAGGAGCAAAATCATACATCACAACTACCGTTCCGTCATCCCCCATGGAATGCTGATATTCGGTTGCCGGTTTGCCGTTTACGGTAATACAAAGATCGTCTCCGAATTTGTAATTTGAGGGATCGCTCACGGAAAGGGTAATTGCAATTCTGTATCTGTTGCCTTCGGCAAACACGTGGTCTGCCTCGATCTTGCTCATTTCATCCATCCAACCCCACTCGATATTCTGAATTGTACATCCATCTGATACGGATGCATTGTGCACAGGATTTTCACCCGGAACGGGAGATACCACATTCGTTATAACGATGTCATAGATCGTATCGAGAACTGCGCATGGGGAGAATTCGTACCAAAAGATCGCATACTCATCATCGAGGATATCCACCACAGCCTCCTCATGATTCACATATGCGTTTATGAGGGTGGAGAATTTGCATTTTTCGGTATCGCTTATCTCAATCGAGACATACACTCGGTAGATACCGCCCTCTTCAAATGTGTCTGAGGCTTCCATAATAGATTCATCCGCCATATCCACCCACTGAATACTTGAAACTGTGTATTTGCCATCGGCAGCATTACCCTGAGTCTCAGGACATTCGCCCGGTACGGGAGGTACAACATCACTCACGTATGCGGAACTCAGCACCTCACCGTCAAAGCAAGGTGCAAATCTGTACTCAACGTAATGCTTCGTATCACCTTCGGAATAATAATGCACCTCAGCAGCATTGCCGTTTACGGTAGCAGTCACGTTGCCCTTGTCGAATCTGTATCCGTCAGAGATTAAAAGCTCAAAGGTGATGGAATACTCGTGTCCTGCGATAAAGGTATCTGTTTTACGCATGAAATCACCGGCGGTATAATCGTACCAGCAAGCACCGTTCTTGTTCTTTGAATCCTCGTAGTCGAAAAAATCACAGGCATCCGTAAGCATTACTGCAGAGTATGACGGAGTCTGTCCTGCCACAGGAGCAGCAACTCCCGTAATATCTATTTGAGATACCATGTCACCGGGACAAGGCTGGAATGTGTAGCTTATCTTCAGCTCTTTGTCAAAAACGGCACGCTCATATGCGTAATTTTTTGCATAGTCGGCTGACAGCCCGTTTATTTTTACACTTTTAAGATTGGGTGTCTCGGGATCGTCGTACTTGAATCGCCATCCGTAATTTGACTTGAGAGTCACGTAGACTCTGTATGTAGTACCCACGGTGAACACGTCATCACGGTCAAGCTCAACGAGATACTCGCCCTTTACGGCATACCAGTTGACAGCATAAGCGGAATTGTCGTGAAGACCGTACCCGTCACCGGCGGTAGTAACATCAAAATCGGGAGTATTTCCCGCCATGGGATAGTCCACGTTCTTTACCGCCACTTCGTCAACGATGGCACTCGCAGGTGCATCGGTAACGGCAGGATATTTCCGTTCAATGTACAAGTATTCCTTATAGTCCTTGTACATAAAATGTCTGATGGTTGCCTCCTCACCGTTCAGAGTAACTTCATCAAAATTCGAATAATATGTGCTTATGCCGTTATCTGCTACCAATCTACCGTAAGCAAGCTCATAACCGGTGGATGCGGTTACACCTATACGCTGTCTGTAATCGTGTCCCTTGACGAAGGTATCCCCTTTGCGAAGCTTATATCCGGCAGTTTCGTCATACCACTCTACGGAGGAATAGCTTCCGTCGTCGAAATCATTAAAATAGTACACACCGTAGCCGCTCTCTGCCGCATCGGCTCCCGCTTTTGCAGAAAAATCCGCCACCCGTCCCGCATAAGGCACGTCTGCAAACATATTCACTTTTTTTACAACTGTCGGTGATGCGACAGACATAACAGCAACGCATCCGAGAATAATGGTAAATGCAAGGATGCTCGTAATAATTTTTTTCATGGTAGCTGTTTCCTTTTCTCAATCTTGTTTACTTTGGCTCTAAGTTTATATAATTTATTAATATTATACTATGTTTATTTACAGATGTCCCCACACCATTGGGCTTTTTGGGGTGGGGAAAATCGTTTTTTTTGACAAAAGGGTGGGAAATAGGGTGGGAAACCCTTACACGATGGATCTTCACCTTATTTCCACATCAACGGATGATATCTAAAAGCCGGTTCATAAGAAATACAGTACAAAAATACTAAAAATTCGACCAATTTTTACATCAGTATTGATATATCGATCATTTTGGTTTATAATATTATCATCAAAACAAAAGGAGTATCTTTGTTATGAAAAGGCTCATTTCTGTAATATCTTCAATACTTATTATTGCATCGATGATATGTCCTGCGATCATATCAAATGCAGAAGCGGCATCTTATGTTCCCGGTGATGCAAACTCCGACGGAAAGGTAACGGTAAGCGATGTTTCTCTTATACTGAGACATATCGCAAAATGGGAGACCCCCACCTTTGACTCTTTGGCTGCTGACGTAACAGCTGATGGAAGCATAACCCTTTCCGACGCTACACTTATTCTCAAGCACATAGCAAAGTGGAATGTCAAGTTCATGAATATTCCCGATGATCCCGATCCCGATTTTGGTACAGTCGAACTTGAGAACGGCACATACACCGGACGTCTGAAGGACGGTGTTCCTCACGGTGAGGGAACCCTCGTCTATACAAACGGTAATGTTTATGCAGGTGAGTTCGTTGACGGTGTACGTCACGGTTCCGGCGTTATGACCTGGTCCGACGGTTCCGTTTACACGGGTAGCTTTGCCGAAAATAAGCTCCACGGTCTCGGCGTTATCGTATATTCAAACGGAATCCGCTACGAGGGACAGTTCACAGACGGCAGCATAACAGGTCAGGGTACCATCATCTATCCCTCCGGAATCACCTACACGGGTGAGCTTATTGACGGTTACCGCAACGGCTACGGTGTCAATTACAGTGCAGACGGCATCGTTCTGAATACGGGAATTTGGTCAAACGGTGAATTCGAAAAGGATCATTATTACATGATCTCTAAAGGTATCGGAAGCTGCGAGGAGCTGATCGGTAAAACTCTTGTATATTTCGTATTCCTCAATGATGCTGAGAGCTCTTGGGATGAAGCTGCACTTGCTGCGACACAGAATGAGCTTATCACTGAGATGAAGAAGCTGAAGGGAGAGGCTGATGAGCACGGCGCAGAGCTTAGTCTCTTCTACCGATTCAATGAAGCTTCAATAGAAGGCACTACAGGTACCGAAAACAATGACGAATGGAAGGATGCTGCCGCTGCGGCACTTGGATACTCCTCAGTTCTTGATATTCAGAACACTATTGAGAGCGAGACTGAATACAATTCAGTTCCCGTCATTTTCGTTCTGAACAAAAACGGAAGAGCTGCCTCCTCCTACAGATACGGCAGCACCGGTGAGGAAAGCACCGTACTTTACACAAATGAGATCGCTTCCTTCCGTCATGAGCTGTTCCACATTTACGGAATGAGAGATCTCTATTATCCTGACGAGACAGAAGCTGCAGCAGAGAAGCATCTTCCGGGCAGTGTTATGCTCGATCCCTCCGGTATCGTGGATGAGTTTACCGCATACATCATTGGATGGACCGATACCATTTCCGACAGTGCTAAGGCATTCCTTGATGATACCGCAAAGCTTACATTTGATTACATCAAGGGTGAAGCAGACAAGGAGCTTCTGAACGGCTACGGCACAAAAGAATACGTCAATGCCATCTATACAGGATACATGAAGGACGGTATCCCTCACGGCAAGGGTGTGATGACATGGGACAGCGGCGACTGCTACGACGGTAATTTCGTTGACGGCGCACGTAATGGTTATGGTGTTTACACTTGGGCAAGCGGAAAGCGTTATGAGGGTAATTTTGTCGACAACATGCGGCACGGAGAGGGTACATATTATGACGCTGACGGCAGTGTTATCTACGATGGACTGTGGAATAACGGTACGTTTGTAGAGAACAGCGAGGAAGCTTAACACATAAGGCTTAGCAGTCTGATACGGCGCAAATTTCGACTACAAACAAAATAATCGCAGGGCGGACCTTTGTGTCCGCCCTTTTTTCTGCAAAGTATCGGAATCACCATAGTACGATCCATGATAATATAAGGGGGTGCAGTTTTTATTAGGTATTTTCACGATCAGTCATTGCATCATCATATGATTTATGATACAATAAAAATACCAACACCACGAAAGGTTCTGATAATCATGAATACATTCACCTCAAAAATGGACGCATATCTTGACGAGTATTGCCGTCTGTATAAATTCAGCGGAACGCTTATGGTAAGCCTTAAGGGTGAGACTATTTATAAGCGCCACATGGGATTTGCGGATATCGAGCACGGTATTCCCGTGTCCGATGATTCGGTGTTCACGATCTACTCCATGTCAAAGCCCCTTTGCGCTATCGGCTTCATGAAGCTGTGGGACCGCGGACTTGTATCCCTTGACGATCATCCCGGAAAGTACATCCCCGAGGCTTTGGGATTCCATCCCGAGCTTACATATTACAATATCCTCCACCATATAAGCAGTCTCCCTGATTTTGATGACTTCCCCGAGCTGAGATTCAAGCATAGCCGTAAGAAGCCCTTCGACCTTCGCAGTATGGTGAAGGATATGGCAGAGAGCTGCGAGATCAAGGCTCCCGGTGAGTGGAGATACGCCAATATAAATTTCGCTATCCCTGCACTGACTATTGAGAATATCACGGGAATGTCATACGCCGAGTTTATGAAAAAAGAGATCTTTGAGCCTCTCGGAATGAATGATACCGTAATAGATCACAACGGTCTTCTTATCCCGAATAAGGTACGAGGATACGATATCAACGGTCATGAGCTTGAGGGAGTGACTATCGATTTTGATTATTTCCTCGGCTCGGGCGATGCGGCTTCAACGGTAAATGACATCTTCACTCTCAGCCGTGCCATTATGGATAAAAAGCTTCTTTCCGAGGCTGCGTGGGAGCATATCCTTACTCCGAATCCCGGTGGAGATTTCGGCAAGGGGTGCACCGTCACCGACTGGCACGGTAAAAAGAGGATCACCCACAACGGAGGTCATCTGGGATTCCGTACTCTGCACATCCTTCTGCCCGAGGACGATTTCGACATTATCCTCCTGTCCAACAGCGGCTACGGAAATTCAAGATACAGCATATCCGAGGCAGTCTACACCGCCTTCTACGGAGCTGATGAGAATGCCGGAAGGATGACCGCCATGGATTCGGGCTACATTATGGCGCAGGAGCAGAGCGGATTTGATTACAAGGGATTTTTGCCGAGGCTTCCCGACCGTGTGCCTCTCACACCCGAGGAGGAGGAGAAGGTACTGGGAGATCACGGCTACTTCTTCATGGAGAAGGAAGGCGATGACTATTGCCTCGTGATGAATTATCACAGACGCCTGTGCTGCCGCCATATAGGAGAAGGAAAATTCCAGAACACCGAGATCGACGAGACCTACGGAGTTGATATAGAATAATATTTTTACAAACAGCGCTTGTGGAAGAATCCGTTTTTTCATAAGCACTGTTCGTCAAAATCTATCAAAAAGTGAAACTTTTACAAATAATCATCATTTTTTTGATTTCTATTTGACATTCGTAGTTTTATGTTGTATAATATATAAGAGAAAACAGATCGATAAAATATATGATAATATGCGCATTTCCAAGGGTGCGTTGTTTTCTTATGTGAATTTTAAAGCAAAGGAGTGTGACCGTTGGTATCGCAAAAGCAACAGACTAAAACTTTTACAGTACCTGACATCGGCAAAATAAACCGTAAACCGTTATACTCCTTCTTCAAACGTCTTTTTGATATTATATTCAGCCTTATCGGTCTTATAGTCCTTGCGATCCCAATGCTCGTAATTGCGATAATTATAAAAAAAGACTCCAAGGGTAAGGCAATATTCAGCCAAGAGCGATGGGGCAAGAACAAAAAGACCTTTACCATCTACAAATTCCGCACCATGTATATCGACGCAGAGGAGGCAGGTCCCAAATGGGCTGAAAAATCCGATAGTCGCTGTACTAAAATCGGACAAACTCTCAGACGTACAAGGCTTGATGAGCTTCCGCAGCTTTGGAATATTCTCAAGGGCGACATGAGCTTCGTTGGTCCGAGGCCCGAGAGAGAATTTTTCTACAATGAGTTTGAGAAATACATTGACGGATTCACTCAGCGTACCAAGGTCATTCCCGGACTTACGGGATGGGCTCAGGTAAACGGCGGATATGACCTCTCCCCCGAGGAAAAGATCGTCTATGACATGGAATACATAGAAAAGCGTTCTCTCCGGCTTGACTTCAAATGCCTGTACCTTACGGTACGTATTATTTTTACCGGCAACGGTGCAAGATAACGATTTATAATCAAAACCACCGGTTGAACCGGTGGTTTGAACAGCCCCTATAAGGGGCAGGTGCAGGCGTAACCCCTGTAAGGGGCATCGAAGTTTGACACCGCATTAC
>SVQM01000065.1 GCA_015065335.1 Oscillospiraceae bacterium
AGACTGCAAAGCGTAAGAGAAATCTCCGTAAGGCAGCATATCTCAGCGATGCAATGACCGCTAACATCAAGAAGCTCATCTGCAAGAACTAAGGTTACAGAAAGGACGAATGGAAAATGGCAAGAATTAAGTGCGCCAAGACAACTCGTAAGAGAAGAAATAAGATTCTGAAGGCTGCCAAGGGCTATTGGGGCTCTAAGAGCAAGCACTTCAAGATGGCTAAGCAGGCCGTAATGAAGAGCGGTAACTACGCTTATATCGGCCGTAAGCAGAAGAAGAGAGACTTCCGTTCTCTTTGGATCACCAGAATTTCCGCGCAGGCTAAGGTTTGCGGAATGAACTATTCCACCTTTATGCACGGACTCAAGCTTGCAGGCATCACTCTCAACAGAAAGATGCTTGCTGAGATCGCAGTATCCGACAAGGAAGCATTCGCTGATCTCGCTGCAAAGGCAAAGGCTGCCCTTTAATCAGAACTATAGCGGGGAACTTCTTCGGGAGTTCCCCGCAAAAGTATGATTATGGGGAATTTTTATTTTATGTGAGGGAATTATGATAATCACATCACGTCAGAATCCGCTTGTAGTAAGGCTGTCAAAGCTGTCCGATCGCAAGCACCGCAAAAGCGAAAGGCTCTTTCTTGCCGAGGGAGTAAAGCTGGCGGCGGAAGCGGCGGCATCCGGGGTAGTGGAATATCTTCTCGTGACTGAGGAGCATGCCGCATCTCCTGTTGCCAAAAGCGTTGAGGCATCGGGAGGAGAGGTCATCACCGTATCGGTGGAGGTCCTCGAAAAGATATCGACGGAATCGGCTCCTCAGGGAATGATAGCTGTGTGCCGCATGATGGACGATGTCCATTCGGTGTACGGGAACGGCGGTTCCTTTTATGGAAGGATACTTATCCTTGACCGTGTGCGTGATCCGGGAAATCTCGGAACGATCCTACGTTCTGCGGAGGCGTTCGGAGGTGTAAGGCTTTTTGTTTCCGGATGTGCGGATATTTATAATCCCAAAACAGTACGCGGATCAATGGGTGCTGTGTTCCGTGTGAATACAGTGGAATTTGAAACTACCGAGGCGGCTGTGACTGCGGCGAAGGCTATGGGATACAGGGTGCTCGGCGCTGCTCTTGATGATACTGCCGTGAGACTTGGCGAATATTCTCTGTGCGGAGATGATGCCGTGATCATCGGTACCGAAGGAAAGGGAATAGCCGATGATGTGCTCAAGATGTGCGACGGAAAGCTGTACATCCCAATGGCGGGCGGCGAGAGCCTCAATTGCTCCGTTGCGGCATCTGTTATCATGTGGGAGATGTTTAAGGGGGAGCTTTGAGCTTTCAGCCTATCGGAAATATACAGTTTACAGATTTATCGAAAAAATGTAATTGACACTTGCGCAAGACTGTGATATATTATAATAATGATGATTATTGAGTTGTGTGTCGAAAGGCTGTTCCGAAAAGGGGGATTTTTCGATAAATGTTATTATTGAAAGGGGAGCTTTGGTGGAGAGCGTAAAGTATTATTTGTGGCTCAGCCTTACTCTTGGGGCAGGAAGCCGTGCCGCTGTCAGACTTGTTCGTGCGGCAGGTTCAGCAAAGGCTGTATGGGATGATCCTTCGGATGAGCTGATGAATGAGGCTCGTATCAAGCCTGCGGTAATGGAAAAGCTCAGGACGAGGCGTGACCTTGACGAGGTCTGTGATATTATATCATGGTGTGCGGAAAATGATGTGGCAATCCTTACTCCCGATATGTCCGATTACCCCAAAAGTCTTCTGTGTCTCATGGATTTTCCTATGGTGCTCTTCTGCAAGGGAGAGTTGCCGGATCTCAACAACAGATTTAGCTGTGCCGTTGTCGGAACACGGGAAATGACAGAATACGGCAAATGTACGGCGTATAATATAGGATGGGGTCTTGGTGACGGAGGGGCTGTGCTCGTAAGCGGACTTGCCCTCGGTATAGACGGAATGGCGATGGCGGGAGCCCAATCCGCCGGCGGTGCGACTGTGGGCGTACTCGGCTGCGGCATCGACATAATATATCCCGGAGAGCATAAGACGCTTTTTGGGAGAACTCTTGAACGAGGTGCCATAATTACGGAATATCCTCCCGGATCACCTCCCCTAAAAGGGCATTTCCCTGTAAGAAACAGGATCATAAGCGGACTTTGTCAAGCTACCGCCATAATCGAGGCAGATGAAAGCTCGGGTGCGCTTATTACTGCAAAACACGCACTGTATCAGGGAAGAATGTTGTTTTCAGTTCCCGGAAACGTGGGAGAGGCGAATACGGTTGGAACGAACAAGCTTTTGAATGAGGGTGCATCGGTGCTGAGAGATGCGAATGATATCCTTGAAAAATTTGAATTTCTTTATCCTCATGACCTGAAGCCGGCAAGAAAGACCCCCGGACGTGCAGATGATGCAACATTCATCGCTTCTGTGGCGAGAGTGGTATCTACGGCTGATCCCAAAAGCAAATATATGGGAGGCGGCGTTTACGGAGGTCGCAAAAAGAAGCGTACATCATCGAAGAAAAACAATAGCCTTGCAGAGATATATTTTGCGGGACTTGATGACACGGTGAGCGAGGCTAAGACAGAGGCAGAGAAGAAGACCTCGGAGATGAAGCATATCCATGTTGATATGCTCGGAGATAAGGAGCGTGAGATATATTCTCTGATGAAGCCCGATACTCCAATGCTTGCCGAGGAGATCGGTGACGGTCGGTACACCATAAGCGAGGTGCTTACAGCTATGACGCTCCTTGAGATATCGGGTGCGGTAGAGGCAGGTGCCGGTGGGTACTATATCAGATGCTCGTGGGATGACGACCTTATAGACGGCGTTACCGAGCATAAGACAGAATAAGTAATTTTAAAGAAAGGTATATACAAATAAATGACTAATCTCGTTATTGTAGAGTCGCCTGCAAAGGCAAATACCATAAAGACATATCTTGGCTCATCATATAAAGTAATGGCATCAAAGGGCCACGTGAGAGATCTTCCCAAGTCCTCTCTCGGAATCGACATTGAGAACGATTTTGAGCCTCATTATATAAATATCAGAGGAAAGGGCGATCTTATAAAGGAGCTTCGCCGTGAGGCGGCTAAGGCGGACAGAGTATATCTGGCGACAGACCTTGACCGAGAGGGTGAGGCTATCTCCTGGCATCTTGCAGCGGCACTGAAGCTGCCCGAGGATAAGATCCGCCGTATCACCTTCAATGAGATCACCAAAAGTGCTATAAAGCAGTCTATCAAATCTCCCAGAAACATAAATACCGATCTTGTTAATGCACAGCAGGCGAGACGTATCCTTGACCGTATCGTCGGATACAAGATCTCACCCTTCCTCTGGAAGAATGTGAGAAGCGGTCTTTCCGCAGGACGTGTGCAGTCTGTTGCAACAAAGATCATCGTTGACAGAGAAAACGAGATCCGTGCATTTGTGGCAAAAGAGTACTGGACTGTTGACGCCACTCTTGAGACAGATAAAAAGAAAGAGCTTACCGTTCACTATTACGGCTCCGCCGCTACAGGTGAGAAAACAGAGCTTCTGTGTGAGGCTGATGCGGCGGCTGTTGTCAGCCGCTGTGAGGGCAAGGATTTCTCTGTAAGAGATGTAAAGCACGGTACAAGATATAAGGCTCCGGCGCCTCCCTTTACCACATCTACCATGCAGCAGGAGGCGTCCAAAAAGCTGAATTTCCAGTCCCAGCGCACCATGAAGGTGGCACAGGAGCTGTACGAGGGTGTCAATCTCGGTACCTCCGGCGGCGGAATGCAGGGACTTATCACCTATATGCGTACAGATTCGCTCCGTATCGCTGATGAAGCAAGGGCTGCTGCACGTGAATATATCGCAAGCACCTATGGTGAGAAGTATTGCCCCGCAAATCCGAGAGTGTACAAGACTAAGCAGAATGCAGAGGATGCGCACGAGGCTATACGTCCTTCCAATGTGAATCTTGATCCTATATCTGTAAAGAAGCATCTGACTCCCGATCAGTTCAAGCTGTACAGACTTATCTGGAACCGCTTTGTTGCAAGCCAGATGGAATCAGCGGAGCTTGCTACCGTAAGTGCTGAGTTCACCTGCGGAGACGATCTTTTCAAGGCTTCCGGCTACACTGTGAAGTTCTCCGGATTTATGGCGGTATACGAAGAAACTGCGGATACCCCCGACAGCGAAAAAGGCGTAAAGCTTCCTCCCATTGAGAAAGATGACGTGCTCTCTCAGAAGGCGCTCCTTCCCGAGCAGCATTTCACCGAGCCTCCGGCAAGATATACTGAGGCATCCCTTGTAAAATTCCTTGAGGAAAAGGGTATCGGTCGTCCCAGTACCTATACGCCTATCATTACTATCATCATTTCAAGAGGATATGTGAAGAGAGAGGGCAAGGCTCTTCGTCCCACTCCTCTCGGAGAGGTCACCACAAAGCTCATGGAGGAATCCTTCCCCGATATCGTAAACTACAAGTTTACCGCAGATATGGAGAAGAGCCTCGACGGAGTTGAAGCGGGTGATGAGACTCTCACAGGCGTTCTTCAGGATTTCTGGCGCGGCTTTTCCAAGGAGCTGGATGCGGCGCAGGAGAAGGCTGACTTGGAATCCTATGAGGTGCCCGTTGAGGAGACCGATATAATTTGTGAGAATTGCGGTGCGACGATGATCGTCAAAAACGGACGCTTCGGCAAGTTTGCCGCTTGCCCCAATTATCCTGAATGCAAGAATACCAAGCCTCTTAATGCCACAAAGGAAAAAGAAGAGAAAAAGCTGGAGATCGCACCCTTTAAGTGTGAGCTTTGCGGCTCTGACATGGTATACAGAACAGGAAGATTCGGAGGCTTCTACGCTTGCGTGAGATACCCCGAATGTAAGAATACAAAGCAGAAGGTCAAGAGTCTCGGCGTTGCCTGCCCCAAGTGCGGCAAGGATGTGGTTACAAAGCATGGGCGTAATAAGTCTGTGTTCTACAGCTGCTCCGGTTATCCCGAGTGTGATTTCTCATCATGGGATATGCCCACAAATGAGAAATGTCCCGATTGCGGCGAGATCCTCTATGTGAAGAAGGGTAAGAATCAGCTTGTCTGCAAGGCTGAGGGATGCTCCTTCAAGAAGGAACGTGAGATCACGGCGGAGGAAAGTGCGGAGTGATTTGTACTGACACAAAACTGACCGTTATCGGTGCAGGTCTTGCGGGATGCGAGGCGGCATATCAGGCGGCACTTCGAGGTGTTCCCGCAAAGCTGATCGAGATGAAGCCCCACAAGCGTACACCAGCTCATAAGGCCGACGGATTTGCGGAGCTTGTCTGTTCAAATTCCCTTAGGAACTCCGATCCGACATCTGCAATAGGGCTTCTCAAGGAGGAGCTGAGACGCATGGGCTCCCTCATAATGGAGGCGGCAGATGCTACGAGCGTTGCCGCAGGAGGAGCACTTGCGGTGGACAGGGATAAGTTTTCCGCTTATGTTACGGATAAGATAAAAAGCCACCCCCTCATCGAAGTGATATATGAGGAGGCGGACACCATTCCCGAGGGATACTGCGTTATTGCCACAGGCCCTCTTACCTCCGATCCCATGAGTGATGCCATCGGTACGCTTATCGGAGACAGACGCCTCTCCTTCTTTGATGCGGCGGCACCTATCGTCGATGCGGAGAGCATAAATATGGATACGGCGTTTTTTGCCTCTCGATGGAACAAGGGTGATGCCGATTATATCAATTGCCCCATGAACGAGGAGGAGTATAAGGCGTTTTACGATGCGCTTGTGAGTGCAGAAACAGCAGAGCTTCACGAATTCGACGAGGCTCACGGTGAGTTTCGTGTGTTTGAGGGATGTATGCCCGTTGAGGTCATGGCATCGAGAGGTGTCGATACTCTCAGATACGGACCGCTGAAGCCTGTGGGTATCACTCATCCCGAAAAGGGTGAGAGATATTATGCGGTGGTTCAGCTTCGCCGTGAGAATGCGGAGGGGACTATGTTCAATCTCGTGGGATTCCAGACTCATCTCACATTCCCCGAGCAGAGACGTGTTTTCCGCATGATCCCCGGACTTGAAAATGCGGAATTTCTCAGATACGGTGTCATGCACCGTAACACCTTCCTTGATTCTCCCGGACTTCTCGCAAGAGATTATTCACTGAGGGAAAGAGGAGATCTGTTCTTTGCGGGACAGATGACCGGTGTTGAGGGATATATAGAATCTGCGGGATCGGGATTTGTTTGCGGACTTTCTGCGGCAAGGAAGATCCTCGGTGAGGATGCAGTGGAATTCCCTGGTACTACGATGATCGGTGCCATGGCGAGATATGTGTCCGAGGGCGGTACCGGTGAGTTCCAGCCCATGAATGCAAATTTCGGCATTATAGATTCACTGGATCACCGTGTAAAGGGCGGCAGACGTGTGAAATATGCCGCTTATTCCGATAGAGCACTTTCCGAGATAGACAGGATTAAGGAACTGATATAGATATTATATGTGGGCGTCGCCCACACCCGTGTTATATGTGGACGCTGCCCACACCTGTGTTATATGTGGGCGCCGCCCACACCCGCATAAGGAACTTTTGAAAAAGTTCCTTATGGATCCTCAAAACTTCAAGGATGGGTAAAACAATGGTTTGCTTGAAGGTTTGTGCGGATAATACGGATATATTCTTATTTATTGGAGTTAATTATGAATATTATAATTGATGCAATGGGAGGAGATCACGCACCGGAGGAGATAGTTCACGGTGCTGCAGATGCCGCAAAGGCAATGGATATAAAGATCACTCTTGTGGGAGACAGTGCAAGAGTAGAGCCTTTGTGCGAAAAATACGGTTTTCCGAAGGACAAGCTTGAGATAGTTCATGCGGATACGGTGCTCACCATGGAGGATGATCCCATGGCGGTGGTGCGCTCAAAGAAGGACTGCTCCATGGGTGTGGGACTTCGTCTTCTGAAGGAATCGGGTGATGCTTTTGTTTCTGCGGGAAATACCGGTGCTCTTCATGCAGGCTCAACTCTCATCATCCGTCCCTTTAAGGGGATCCATCGTCCTGCCATTGCGACTGTGCTTCCTTTTGCAAGACCGGTACTTATGCTTGACAGCGGAGCTAATACAAATGTTACTCCCGAATATCTTGAGCAGTGGGCAAGGCTCGGCTCAATCTATATGAAGAATATCCACGGGGTGAAGAATCCACGTGTGGGACTTCTGAGCAACGGTACCGAGGAGCACAAGGGTACTGAGATCATGGTGCAGACTCACAAGCTTCTGAAAGAAGCGGAGGATATAAACTTTATCGGTAATGTTGAGGGCTCAATGATAACCGATGCGCCTTGTGACGTACTTGTAACTGACGGATTTACCGGAAATGTGACACTGAAGGTCATCGAAGGTATGGGAAAGCTCCTTTTCGGCAAGCTGAAGACCATGTATTCTGCGAGCGCAGGCTCAAAGGTGGCGTACCTTCTCATGAAGGATCAGCTTCGCGGTCTCAAAAAGGAATTCGATTCAACAGAGTACGGCGGAGCACCTCTTATCGGACTTTCAAAGCCTGTTATCAAAGCTCACGGAAATTCCAATGCGAGAGCTATATACAATGCGATAAAGCAGGCGGCGACATTTGCAAAAACAGGCTCCATTGACAAATTCGAGGAAGTTGCCGCTATGTACAGAGCGAAGAAGGAAGCTGCGGCAGACGCATCGAAATAAAGGACAAGATAATGGGAAATAAATCGAAAAAAGAAAATACGGGTGAAGTGTCAAAATATCCTCTCGATCATGCACTGCTTGAGAGGACTATCGGCTACACCTTTAACAATAAAGAGCTTCTTGAGACTGCACTCACCCATTCTTCAAAATCAAATGAGCTGAGAAACAAGGGGATCGCCTCCGAATGCAATGAGAGACTTGAGTTTCTCGGAGATTCCGTTCTTTCCATCGTGGTGAGTCAGTACATATACACAAAGTACAGCTCTGAGCAGGAGGGTACTCTTACAAAGATACGTTCTTCTGTAGTTTGTGAGAAGGCTCTTGCGAAATATGCGGAGAAGATCCACCTGGGAGACTATCTGTATCTCGGTCATGGCGAGGAGAAAAACGGAGGAAGAACACTTCCGTCCATTACATCCGATGCTTTTGAGGCTCTTATTGCAGCGATATTCCTTGACTGCGGTCAGAGTACGGAAAAGCTGAGAGGGTTTATTCTCCCCTTCGTTATCGACGAGATCGATAATATAAACAAGAAGTCGTCATTTGTGGATCATAAGACTGCACTTCAGCAGATCATTCAGCAAGTAGAGGGTGAGAAGCTTCAATACATCCTCGTAGGTGAAAGCGGTCCCGACCACAACAAGACCTTTGAGGTTGAGGCAAGGCTCAACAGCAATCTCATCGGCAGAGGAAAGGGATCTACCAAACGTGAGGCGGAGCAGAATGCCGCAAAGGAAGCACTCGTGCTTTTCGGAGGTAACTGATGATGGATATTACGAAGGACCACGGCAAGGTTGCTGAGGAATTGTTTCGCTCAGGATGTAATTGCTCACAGGCGGTCGTTGCCGCATTTGAGGATGTTACGGGATTTGACCGTGAGACATCGCTGAAGGTGGCGTCTGCTCTTGGTGGCGGTATGTGCCGTATGAGAGAGGTGTGCGGAGCTGTAAGCGGTGCGATGCTTGTGCTCGGAATGGCTTGCGGAGAGGGCGCCGATTCTGATCATGCGAAAAAATCTGCCCTTTATAAGATGGGACAGGAATTTGCCGATAGCTTTAAGGATGAGATGGGCTCGATAGTGTGCCGTGAGCTTCTCGGACTTCCCGAAGGGAAAAGTGAGGCTGTACCCGAGGCACGCACGGATGCGTATTATAAAAAACGCCCCTGTGCGGAGATCGTGAGGATCGCCGCCGAGGAGCTTGAAAAGATAATTAAGTGAGATTTTGTGAGGGAGTACCTTTTTGAAAAAAGGTACTCCCTCACACTCCCTCTCCAAAAACTTTCAAATAAAATATGATGGCATACCTTGCTTATTAGTATAAAAGCTTTTGGGGAGAGAGCACGAGAGAACCTCTTTTTCTCGAAAAAGGGTTCTCTCGCATAATAATACTCTCAATCGTCCTTCTTTTTGCGCCGCTTTACACATTCGGTGAGGAGGTATTCGATCTGTCCGTTGACGGAACGAAAATCGTCATCAGCCCATGCGGCTATCTCTGCATACAGCTTTGCCGAAAGCCGCAGAGGGATCTGTTTTTTGCTTTTTTCATCCATAGACGCCACTGCCCATCAATAGAGTGAGCCTGAATTGACTATGGGTTGAGCATCCTTGTTTCCGCAGAGGACAACAAGCAGATTCGATACCATTGCCGCCTTGCGCTCATCGTCAAGATCCACGATCTTGTTATCATTCAGCCTTTCAAGAGCCATCTCCACCATACCTACGGCACCGTCTACGATCATCTTACGTGCGTCGATGATCGCAGATGCCTGCTGACGCTGGAGCATTACTGCGGCGATCTCGGGAGCGTATGCCAGATATGTGATACGTGCCTCGACGATCTCAAGGCCTGCCTCCGCTACCTTCTGCTGGATCTCGTCACGGATCCTTTCCGCAACGATCTCGCTTGATCCGCGGAGACTGCCCTCGTCCGCAATTCCGTCACCTGTTGTGTCAATGCCGGGAGCAACATCATAGGGGTAGATGCGCACGATATTGCGGAGTGCTGCATCACATTGCAGGGAGAGGTATTCCTTGTAGTTGTCCACATTGAATACAGCCTTTGCAGTATCAACAACACGCCATGTTACTGCAATTCCGATCTCTACGGGATTGCCGAGGCAATCGTTGATCTTCTGACGGTTGTTGTTCAGAGTCATGAGCTTTAAGGAGATCTTGTTGTTTACCGCAGCCTGTTTTACAAGCTGATCCGCTGAGGGAAGCTTTACACCGGCATCAACATCACCGCTCTGATTGAGCTTTGTTTTTGATGCGGGATTGATGGATGTGCAGAAGGGATTTACGAAGTAAAAGCCGTCACCTTTAAGAGTACCTTTGTATTTACCGAAAAGGGTAAGTACAAGTGCTTCCTGGGGTTTGAGTACCTTCAGACCGAGGTACGGTACCCATCCTATGACACATATCCATATAAGACAGCCGAACATTACCGCATTTTCTTTTTCCGCATTAAGTATTAATCCTGCAATTGCCGCAATATTCACAAGAGATGTGAGTATGAGCACGGACATGCCGTTTTTTCTTTTGCCGATAATTTTTTCTTTCATCACATATACCTCCGTTTGTTTGTGATATCATTATGATATCACAAAGATATTTGAGTGTCAAGGGGGGTATGTTAATTTTCGTGTGATTAAAAAATTATTGCAAAGTGAAGATGTATTTGCTATAATTATGTAAAGAGTGTATGCTCAAATCGTAAAAGGATGTATTGTTATGAAAAAACTTCTTACGCTTGTGCTGACGGGAGCGATGCTTCTGTCATGTGCAGTATCCGTTTTTGCTGATGATGCAGGGCTTGCTCTCGCAGAGGGTTCTCATCTCAAGATCGAAAACGGGATCGTCGACATGATCGACGGAGCTATCACCGTAGGTGAGCTGAAAGCGAATTTCGCAGGTGCAGTCGATGTTGCAGGCAAGGCTGACGATGCGGCTGTATGTGCCGATGACGTTGTGACTGCAGGCGGTGAGACCGCCAAGGCGATCATCTGGGGCGACGCATCAAAGGACGGTAAGATCACACTTACCGATGCTACAAGAATGCTTCAGTCCATTGCCAAGTGGAATGTGGCTATTTCCGAGACTGCTGCCGATGTTGACCGCAGTGGCAAGCTCAATCTTTCCGACGTTTCAAAGCTCATGCAGAAGCTTGCAAAGTGGAGTGATATCTCACTCGGAAACGTAAGAATGGTGTTTGAGAACAAGGCTCTCACCGCTGAGCATGATGATCCCACTCTCAAGCTGTCATTTACCTCTATGATGCACAAGGTCGGTGTGAAGGAACTTTCTCATACTGGAGAGAATGCATATAAAATGAAGCTTGCGAGAAATGAGGATGAGTCCTGCCAGGCGCTTTTGTGGTCTGATACCGCAAAAGAGGGTATGACCGCAGAGCTTGCGCCTTTCGTTCACGAGTACGGTGATGCTACCATTGACGGAAAACTTGAGTGGGTTATCTATGACGATAAAGTAGCCGTATTTACCACAGTTATCAGAGACGGAAAGCTGACCGATCCTCAGGAAGTGTACACCGATGATATGCCCGAGGTTCTCCTTGATATGGCGGACAGCTTTGAGCTGAAGGGTGAACGCACTCAGCATTTTGTGATCACCGTGTCTTCAACCAAGGACACCCCTGTGGGAATGTACAAGTCTACCCTTACATTCAAGGATGCTGAGGGTAAGGCTGTAAAGTGTGCGAATGTTTATGCGTACGTATGGGATTTTACCCTTCCCGATGCCCCCTACAGTGCATCTCTTTTTGGAACTGTACGTAATCCTGTGGTCAGTCAGTATCCCGATTATGTTGAGCATATGCTCACAATGAATCTGTCCAGTTACGTGCCTCCCGTTGACCTTCTCACCGATGAAGGTACAGACTACATGAACGACCCCAGAGTCACCGCATTCATCATCGACGGCTTTAGCTATGTATATACCGGAGATATTCCGGACGATCAGACAGTTGCTCTGTATCACAAGGTCAAGTCCAACCCCGAATGGTTTAAGAAGGGCGTGTTCTATTACACCGATGAGCCTTATGCGGATGGACTTTTCCAGGTAAAGACTACCTATGAGTATCTTGCAAATTTGCTTGGTATTAAGGATCTTTCCGAGGTCAGAAACCTTACTCCATTCGGTCAATCCTATCCCGATGCGGAGCATCAGGCAAAGTGTATCGATGCTGTTGAGTTTATAAAGCCCTACATTAACGTGTGGGTTCCTGTTTCCATGGCTTATCACAAATGGGAAGAGGGCGGCAGATGGACTCCCAGATTTGTTTACAACAAGTACGGTGATTACACCGACAGAGTTGAGGAGATGCGTGCAAGAGGTGACGATATCTGGTGGTACGTCTGCGTTGCACCTGAGGTTCCTTATGCCAATTACTTCAACTGCTATCAGGGTGTCATCAACAGACTTCTCTCTTGGCAGCAGTACTTCAACAATGTTAACGGTGTACTCTATTATGCAACCGGTGAATATTGGGGCGGTATAAGCAAGTATCAGTTCGATATTAAAAACGGCGACGGAACACTTCAGTTCCCCGGTGAAAATTGGGGACGTACAGGTCCTCAGGCTTCATGGAGACTGTATCAGATCCGTGACGGATTTGACGATTTCGATTACATGAAGATAGCTGAGGAGCTTGTAGGACGTGAGGCTGTAATGAAGATCGTAACAAAAGTTTCCTCCGGTATGCTCAAATATACCGAGGATTACAGAGTTCTTGAGGCAGCACGTGATGAGATCGTGCAGATGATCCTCGACAATCAGAAATGACAAAACAAAAAGGCAGGGCTTCGGCTCTGCCTTTTTGAAGGAATAGGTAATAGTGAAGAAGGAAGAAGTATGGTAGCTTTTTGCAAAGCAAAAAGCAGATTTTCTGATAAAATGAGTCCGAGATCTCCTTATCACTGTATTTCTGTGGTAAAACAAACGACCTACCGTTATCACAGTGATCCTATACCGTCGGGTTTAACGAAGTGAAAACCCGACATTTGGTATTCCCCATCCAAATAAAAAATACGCAAGGCAGCGGGATGCTGCCTTGCTGACAAAAGAATACAGCAATTCTATAAAGCTACACAGTATAAAGTTTTTGCGGAGCTTTTTTCAAAAAGCGACCGTTTCTTTTCAAAAAGCGACCGTTCCCCCTTGCAATACCTATTTGTGTTTGTTATAATGATACAAAGGGTGCTATACCCAAATTGCGAAAAAGGTGAAATATCATGAAAAAACTTCTTACGCTTGTGCTGACGGGAGCGATGCTTC
>SVQM01000066.1 GCA_015065335.1 Oscillospiraceae bacterium
TCTCCACGAGTTCAACCCCATGATGGGTCACCGTGGATGCCGTCTCGCTGTAACCTACCCCGAGATCGCAAAGATGCAGACAACTGCTGTTATCCGTGCTGCTATCAACGTAGCTAAGGCTCATCCCGATTGGAACATGGTTCCCGAGATCATGATCCCGCTTACCGGTGAGGTTAAGGAGCTTAAGTTCGTTAAGGACGTAGTTGTTGCTACCGCTGATGCAGAGATCGCTGCTGCAGGCGCAGACCTCAAGTATGAGGTTGGTACCATGATGGAGATTCCTCGTGCGTGCCTTACCGCTGACGCTGTTGCTACTGAGGCTGAGTTCTTCTGCTTCGGTACTAACGACCTTACTCAGATGACCTTCGGCTTCAGCCGTGACGATGCAGGTAAGTTCCTCAACGCTTACTACGACACCAAGATCTACGAGAACGATCCTTTTGCAAAGCTCGACCAGACCGGTGTTGGTAAGCTCATGGAGATGGCTGTTACCATGGGTAAGGCTACTCGTCCTTCCATCCACTGCGGTATCTGCGGTGAGCACGGTGGTGACCCCGTATCTGTTGAGTTCTGCCACAAGATCGGACTTGACTATGTATCCTGCTCTCCCTTCCGTGTGCCGATCGCAAGACTTGCTGCTGCTCAGGCTGCAATTAAGGAATCTAAGTAATCGGATTTATAAAGTAAAACTTATCGCCCTGTCGAATATCGGCAGGGCGATTTTGTATACCTATTGTAATAGAATTTGATGTATGCTATAATAAGTTAAAGAGGTGATTTTATGGGATTATTTGATGTGTTTAAGAAGAAAACAGAAAATAAACAAGAATCCGAATCAACAACTACGATCGATCTGAAAGCGGAAATAAATGTATTTCCTAATCCGAGATATAGTGCAGGGACAAAAGAAGTATTTTATGAACGAGATGACTGTAATTTGGTATTTCTGTTTGAGTATGATGTAACTGTTGATGATAATTATATGGAACACTCTTCTAATATATATTTTCACACCCAAACGAAAGAATTTGTTTACAGGCAAAAAATGTCTACGATACTGGGGTTTTCAAGCGGAGCTGGTTGGGGGTTTGACAAACAGTATGAGGTTACATATGACTATGTGCAAGAGATCATGCGGATAGTATTTGATTCTGACGGCAGTTGCACAGGCGCGGAAACACTGCAACTTCTGAAGTTGAGAGATAAAATACAAATGCTTATGAATAGCTAAATAAAACAGGTATTTTCCCCCCTCTTTTGCTGATAGCACCATAGGCTGCTATAAAGGAAATGAAGTAATCGGATTTATAAGTAAAACTAATACCCACGAAGAAAATTATGTATTCCATATAAACTGTTTACTGTAAAGAGAACATTTGAGGTGTAGTATATTTCAAAGGAACTCAGAACGCTTCAAGATCCGGCACAGGGTTATCACAAAAGCAACAGGATATACTTGGAAGGATCATGCTCGAATTTTCAAAAAAGCAGTTTATTCCGGCCTCTTGCAATTCCTCCCTCTCCGTGGTACAATATCTGCGGAAAAGAGATGATCTTATGAAAAAAACTTACTTATTTGCGGCGGCGGCCATTATAATGTGGTCGACCATGTCCACTATTTCGTCACTGCTTCTCGGAAAGATGGACAATTACACGGTTCTCGCCGTAAGCTCATTTTTCGCTACGGTGGCAATGATCGTTATAGTTCTCGCTTCACGAAAGCTAAAGCTTGCACTGAGCTATTCCATCGCAGATTACCTTAAAATGGCGGGGATCGGGCTTCCCGGGGTATTCCTTTATTATGTATTCTACTACGAGGGTGCAACGAGGCTCCCTGCATCTCAGGCATTCATCACCAATTATCTATGGCCTATTATGAGCATCGTTTTTGCGGTGATAATCCTCCGAGAGAGGATGACCGTACCAAAAGCTGTAGCTGTTTTAATGTCATTTGCAGGTATATTTACGGTTGCAGGCGATGATATACTGTCTCTCAGCATCGGAAGCATCAAAGGTACTCTTTTCTGCTTTGCAGGTGCAGTTTGCTACGGACTTTTCACCGTACTCAACAAAAAGAGCAGCTATGACCGTCAGATCTCTATGACTGTAGCGATGTTCACCTCATTCATTCTCAGCCTTATTATGGTGCTTTTAAAGGGAGGCAGTCTTTCATTCTCCCCATCGCAGATCCCCGGTATCCTGTGGAACGGTGTATTCACCATGGCTCTTGCCAATCTTTCATGGACTTTGGCACTGTCTAAGGGGAACACTGCAAAAATATCGAATCTTGCGTACATCACACCGTTTTTGTCCCTTGTATGGACTTTTCTGATCCTTGAAGAGGCTATAAAGCCTACCTCGCTTATCGGACTTTGCATGATCGTTGCAGGAATCTTCATTCAACTGAAGGGAGATTCCGTATCCCTGAAGAAAAAATAACATGATCCCCCTTAGAGTTATTCTCTGAGGGGATCTTTGCGTTACCGCAGACTGCATTTTCCTCTTGCAATCATCATTTATTTGATGTATAATATATAATGTATAAATATGTATAAAGCTCAGGAGGTTATAACTGTGGTAAAGCTTATAAAAGAGGGCGTTTTTCTTAAAGACGGCCGTGATTTTGTATCTGCAGGTGCAGGCACTCCCGATCCCGCAGAGGCAAGAAAAAAGACTATCGCCCATTCCATCCTCTCCGCACACAACACCGGAGATGAGAAAAATCTGAAGATAAAGTTTGATGCTCTGGCATCTCACGACATTACATACGTTGGAATCCTTCTCACCGCAAGAGCCGGCGGTCTTGAGAGGCTTCCCGTTCCCTATGTTCTCACTAACTGCCACAACAGCCTTTGCGCCGTTGGCGGCACCATCAATGAGGATGACCACATGTTTGGTCTTTCTGCCGCTAAGAAATACGGCGGAATCTACGTACCTGCGCACATGGCAGTTATCCACGCATTCATGCGTGAGATGATGAGCGGATGCGGTAAGATGATCCTCGGCTCCGACAGCCACACCCGTTACGGTGCTCTCGGCACCATGGCTATCGGTGAGGGCGGTCCCGAGATCGTAAAGCAGCTCCTCTGCCGCACATACGACGTTGCGGCTCCCGGAGTTATTGCAGTTCGTCTCACAGGTGCTCCCCGTCCCGGCGTTGGCCCTCAGGACGTTGCTCTTGCGATCATCGGTGCTACATTTGCATCCGGCTTTGTAAAGAACAAGGTGCTTGAATTTGTCGGAGACGGCATTGCAAATCTCCCCATCGAATTCCGTAACGGAATCGATGTTATGACTACCGAGACCACCTGTCTCTCCTCCATCTGGATGACTGACAGCATCACTGAGGAATATTTCACCATTCACGGACGCCCCGAGGCTTACAAGAAGCTCTGTCCCGGCGACATGGCATATTACGACGGTGCGGTAGACGTTGATCTCTCTAAAGTAGAGCCTATGATCGCACTTCCCTTCCATCCCAGCAACACCTACACCATCCGTGAGCTGAACGCAAATGCAGGCGACATTCTCCGTGAGTGTGAGCTGAAGGGCGAGGAGACTCTTGGACTGTCCAAGGATTCACTGAAGCTCTCCTCCAAGGTGGACAAGGCTACCGGACGTGTCATAGCAGATCAGGGTGTTATTGCTGGATGCGCCGGCGGTACATTTGACAACCTCTCTGCGGCGGCTGATATTCTCCGTGGCGGTAGCACAGGTGCCGGTGAGTTTGCGCTCTCCGCATACCCCGCATCCCAGCCCGCATTCGTGAGACTTCTTGAGACAGGCATTGCGACTGACCTTATGAAGGCAGGCGTAACTCTTCGTACTGCATTCTGCGGACCTTGCTTCGGTGCAGGTGATGTTCCCGCAAACGGCGGTCTCTCTCTCCGTCATTCCACAAGAAACTTCCCCAACCGTGAAGGCTCCAAGCCCGGTGAGGGACAGATCGCATCCGTTGCACTCATGGATGCCCGTTCCATTGCGGCTACTGCGGCAAAGGGCGGTATACTGACCGGTGCTGATGAGCTTGACGTGGTATACGACCGTCCCGAGTACAAGTTCGACCGCACTGTATACGAGAACCGTGTGTGGTTCGGCTTCGACAAGCCCGACACCGATGCTGAGCTGAAGTTTGGTCCCAATATTGCAGATTGGCCCAAGATGACAGCCCTTCAGGACAATCTTGTTATCGGTGTTGCATCTGTCATCGATGATGACGTTACCACCACTGACGAGCTTATCCCCTCCGGTGAGACCTCGTCCTACCGTTCCAATCCCTACCGTCTTTCCAGATTCGCTCTGTCCAGACGTGATCCCGGATATGCAGGATTTACCGATCTTGTACGCCGTGCGGCAGGTACTGATTCTGAGCTTCTTGAGAAGTACGAGAAGGTGAATGAGGCAGACGTCATAGCTATGAAGGCATCCTTCGATGCTGCTGTTGCGGCTGTAAAGGCTGAATGCGGCATGGACGGCACTATCGGTATCGGATCTCTTGTATGCGCTCTGAAGCCCGGTGACGGTTCTGCTCGTGAGCAGGCTGCATCCTGTCAGAGAGTTCTCGGCGGTGTTGCAAACATCGCACGTGAGTATGCTACAAAGCGTTACCGTTCCAATCTTATCAACTGGGGTATGCTCCCTCTCCTGAACGATGAGCTCACCATGGGTAAGTCCGAAGGCACCAAGGGTGTGTCCGTTGAAGTCGGTGATGTTGTAGTCATCCCCGGTGTACGTGCTGCCATCGAGTCAGCGGCTAAGGAGATCAGCGGCTACATCTACAAGAAGGACGGCTCGCTCACTCCCGTAACCTTCACTACAGGTGATCTCACCGATGATGAAAGAAAGATCATCCTCGCAGGAAGCCTTGTAGGATATTATAAAGAAAGCTGAATATACGATAATTTGCGATAATTTACGAGGGAGGAACTTTTTCGAGAAAAAGTTCCTCCCTCGTGCTCCCTCTTCAAAAAGCTTTATATTATATGGTCGTGGGTTAGTTTTAAGATTCGGATGAGAAATGCCGATATTTGTCCGTCGGCGCTTGCCGACCTTTTTCGGAAAAAGTTCCTCCCTCGTACTCCCTCTTCAAAAAGCTTTATATTATATGGTTGTGGGTTAGTTTTAAGATTCGGATGAGAAATGCCGATATTTGTCCGTCGGCGCTTGCCGACCTTTTTCGAGAAAAAGTTCCTCCCTCGTGCTCCCTCTTCAAAAAGCTTTATTCTATATGGTCGTGGGTTAGTTTTAAGATTCGAATGAGAAATGCCGATATTTGACCGTCGGCGCTTGCCGACCTTTTTCGAGAAAAAGTTCCTCCCTCGCGCTCCCTCTTCAAAAAGCTTTATATTATATGGTCGTGGGTTAGTTTTAAGATTCGGATGAGAAATGCCGATATTTGCCCGTCGGCGCTTGCCGACCTTTTTCGAGAAAAAGTTCCTCCCTCGTGCTCCCTCCTCAAAAAGCTTTATTCTATTGTGGTTGGATTGATATGTTTCACGTAGGGACGACCATTGGTCGTCCGTTTTTTGTCGGAAAAATAGAGTAAGGTGCGACCAAAGCAGTTTTGGTTGCACCTCACTTTATTTTTTATTCAGTTGTTCAGCTACTCCGATAAGGGCACACAGATCTTCCTCAGACATATCTTTTGCTATACTGTACAGTTTTTGTACAAGCATGGGGTTTTCGATCTCTTCATCAAAAAATTCCTTTGGTGTTATACCGAAATATTCACACATATACAAAAATTCTCCGAGAGAAGGTAGCGATCTGCCTGACGAGATGCCTTGAATATATCCCTTACTGTGCCCAAGATCAAGGCTCAATTTATATTCAGATATATTCTTTTTTAGTCTCAATGAGGTTATTTTGTCCCGTATAAATTTTTCATCCATATCACAACTTACCTTTTCTATAAATAGTATATAACATTTTATAATATTTTAAGCGGTAATATTTCCGTGGTATATACTGATTTTACTTGAAATATACTAATTTAAATAGTATAATATAGAAAAAACGGACGATTAAAAAGGTAGTTACAATGGGAAATATATGTTGTGGATTTGGTCACAGAAAAATATATGAAAGCATGGATAGTTTAACAAAAAAGCTTTACGACATAATATTAAATCTTGTTTCGGAAGAAAACATTACTGAATTTATGACAGGTGAAATGGGGGACTTTGATGCTTGCTTTTCATCTGCGGTCAGAAAAGCAAAAATGTTATATCCCGATATAACATTAGTTCTTGTTCTGCCGTATTTTCAAAACAAGCTTAATACGAATAAAGACTATTATGAGACGTTTTATGATGACATAATCATTCCGAATGAAGTCATGGGATGTCACTATAAAACAGCAATAACAATGCGGAATCGATGGATGATAGATAATTCGGAATACGTTATTTCATATACACTAAAAAATCACGGCGGTGCTTATAATGCACTGTCTTATGCCCGTGAACAGCACAAAACAATTATTACAATACAATAAGGTGCAACCAAAAGATTTTGGCTGCACCTGTTTGATTTTTTAAAGCACCGTAATATTTCTGTTTATTTTACGACTTATATTATGATGATACATGTATCCCAAGCTGTATTTGTGACATATGTGAACAAGATGTAAAACATCGAGCGTTTTTTTGTCGCTATTGACAAGCAATGGTTGCAAATGTATAATTAAATTAGAAATAGTATATTCAGGAGGTACATATGAGATACCGTAGATTTTTGGTGCTTGTTATAACTGTAGTATTACTTATTACTGCAATTCCCGTTTATGCGGAAAAGCACAACTTCACTATTAAAGACGGTGTACTGACCGCATATTCAGGCATTGGCGGAAAAGTAGTGATCCCCGATGAGGTGACAAAGATCGGTGAATACGCCTTTAAGGACAACGATACCATTACAAAGATCATCATTCCCGACAGCGTGACCTCTATTTCCGATGATGCTTTCGATGATTGTGTTGCTTTGACGGAGGTAGTTCTGCCAAACGGACTCAAAAAACTGGGATCCCACGTTTTCTCGGGATGCGAAAGCCTCACCGACGTGGTAATTCCCGACAGCGTAACCGAGCTTGGTTTTAATACGTTCGCCGGATGTACCTCCCTTGAATCCATAGAAATCCCAAATGGCGTTGTTGCTATTAACAGATATATGTTTGCGGGGTGCTCTTCTCTCAAGGAAATAACAGTCAAAGAAGGAAACAAGAAACTCACTTCCGTTGACGGTATTTTGTTTGACAAGGAAATGAAGAATATCATCTTTTATCCTGCAGGCAAAACCGAATCCTCGTATACTTTACCCGATAGTGTAGAGTCCATTGACAGCCATGCTATAAGCTGCGATAATCTTCGTGAGCTGACACTGTCAAGCAATCTTTCATACATTGATCCCATCGGAATTGTCTGTTATAATCTTGAGGTTTTGAATATTCCCAAGGGTGTTATTTATATCGATCATACCACTTTAAGAAATTGTCCAAAACTGTCAGAAATCAACGTGGAGAAAGGTAACTCTTCTCTTGCTTCGGAAGACGGGATTCTTTACAGCGCTGATATGAAGGTGCTTGAATGTTATCCTACCGCTGCACAAGGAAGTGTTACTGTGCGGGACGGCGTTGAGGTAATAAGCAATGGTGCTTTTCAAAAGTGCAACAAAATAACAGAAATCATACTGCCTGATGGAGTTACCACGATAAAAGCCAACGCTTTTGCAAATTGCACGAGCCTTTCTTCCGTAAAATTGCCCGACACTCTCAAAAGCATTTATGATTTTGCGTTCAGTTTTTGCACTGCTCTTAAATCAATATATATTCCCGATGGAGTTGAACGCATAAGCGGGTTTGTATTTAGCAACACCTCCATAAATGAATTTATAATTCCGGAAGGAGTTACAAAGCTTGACCATATGACTTTGTATGGAACTCCTGAGAATGATTGTGTTGCTGTAATACCGAAAAGCGTGAAAGTAACCATGCAATATAATGTTATCTGTAGTTTTCATACAAAGGTATACTGTTTTGCGGGCTCAGGTATCGATGAGTACTGTAAGACCTGGAGATACCCGGTGATTTATATGCCCGAAACGGACATCAACGGAGATGCTGACGGAAACGGCAAAATAAATCTTTCAGATGTGGCAGAGATCTTAAAATTCGCATCAGGAAAATATAACAGTTTCAATATATACAAATCCGATGTAAACAATGACGGAATGGTAAATATTGAAGATGCGTTGCTTATCATGATGCACATTGCAAAATGGGATGTTAAACTGAAATAGTACAAAAAGGTGCAGGAAACTGCACCTTTTCTCTATCTTATCCCAAGCTTACGGAGGATCTTCACCATAATATTCGCCAGCTTCTTAATATACCTTGGCTTTTTCCTGCGTCTTATCTTCAGTTCATCATTGCTGAGGATCGAAAGGATATCCTTTGCAAGCGAGAAATACACCGATTTCGCAAAATGGTTTATGTTATTCGTATAATCCTCGGGGGAATTTATGTATTTTGTAAGCTCAACAAGATGTACGTTATCCTTATCGCTTGCCCACTTCTTTACGAGGTGATTCAGCTCCTTGTGATACAGATGACGTTCCTCATACGCCGCAGGCGTATCTCCCGAATACGGCACCTCACTTCCGAGATTAAGGAGCAGCTTTGCACTCGGAGCCATCCTTGAACGGATGATATCAAGATTCTTCACAGTCTCCTCGGGGGATATACGTCCGAGGAACTCAAAATTATCCTTGATATACTGAAGTGATTCTCTTGTAAAGCTGCAATTTGCATCAAACAGCTCATGGGCGATAAATTTGTCCCACAGAGACTCATCGGTGAGATCATTGGTCCACTCACCGAAGGCAACTATGATACCGGTGGATCTCTCCTTGTACAATCCGAGATTCGGATCGGTGAAAAGGCTCAGGTAGACTGCACCGATATCATCTCCGAACACTGCCGTGTTGTACATATTTCTGTCTCCGAAAGGAAGCTCCTTCGCAAGCCGTTCCTTATCGGCATTGTCAATAGTCAATGACTGTACTATATGTGTCGTATGATTTCCGCCTTCGATGGATATTCCTCGGCGGTTCACATACACGAATTCTTTTATGATGTTTTTGCTCTCCTTCACAAAGGAGAATATAAGCTCCATATCGCATGGGCCTTTAATGACTGTTTTGGTGTTTGACAGCTCCGCTTTTTTTGCTGTCTCAGCTTTTGCATCCTTGCGGTTTATCCATGCGGGCGCAGCACCGTCGAGGGATGATGCCACATCGCCCACAACGGTAAGTCTCGGTCTTCCGAGAATGTTATACACATACTGCTCTACACCCATACCGAGAGTACGGCAGGAGAAAACAAAATGCTCCAGCACTCCCTCACGAAGGGCATAGAATCCCGTTATTCCATACTCGCCGAATCTGTCCTCTACATACACATATCCGCATTTTACGTCTTTATCAGCAAAGAGCAGCTCAAGCTCATCCTTAGTGCTTCGAACCTTGGTAAAGTTGAGCTGATTCGATCTTTGCACGAGATCAACAAGTCTGTCGGTGTTCTCGGCGCAGTCGTGGCGGATATCGACTTTTATATTACTGCTGTACAGGAATTCCTCATTTGAGCCTGTACTTGCCTTGAATTCCTTCTTCTTCTCAAGGACCTTATACTGGTCAAGCCTTGCGTGACGGAGATCCTTCTTTTCTGCATTTCTGAAATGCTCCGCAAGGCTCGGGATCACCTCGGGAAATTCCGCCATTATACCGGGGCATGATGCCTTTACTTCTTCAAGATTCAGGTGGTTGTCATCGATAAACAGCACATTCACATCACGAAGATTCATCTCGCTTATGATCTGACGCACTCTTTCACCCTTAGGGGACCAATTTATTGAGGTGAACACAAAAAGATCCCACACGCCGAGCTCGGTCATGAATTTCTCCACCTCTGAGTGGTCGTTCTTTGAGCATATGGAATTTATGACACCTGCATCCGTGGTGTTTTTGATAAGCTCCATATACTCGGGATCGACTTTGACCGTACCGTCAGACAACACGCCTTCCCAGAGTGTTTCGTCAAGATCCCAGATGATAAGCTTGATATCACTTATATTCACGACGCATACCTCCTGTATAGATAACATTTGTATTATAGCACAGTTTTCCCCGTTTGTAAAGCAACATTAGAGTACGCCACAAGAGGTATCAGATTTCCTATGATCCTCTTATACGACCATCTTCCACAGCTTTTCAATCAGCGGAATAATGTTGTAGATCACAGGTGCAAAGATTATTGCGGGAAGAAAATCCGCAACCTTGATCTTTGTGATACCCATTAGGTTCGTACCGATCATAATGATCAGGATAGAACCGGCACAAGTCATTTCATTGATGGCACCTGCACTCATCAGCGGAGAGATCAATCCTGCAAGGAGGACAAGTCCTCCCTGGATCACAAGCACTGCCACTGATGCAAGCAAAACGCCAATGCCGAGACTTGAAGCAAGCATCATAGACGATACCAGATCAAGCATAGCCTTTGTGATAAGGATGGAATCATCTCCCGTAAGACCTGCCTGAATGGAGCCTGTCACCGTCATGGAGCCTACACAGAACAGCAGCGTCGCTGTAATGATGCCCTCTGCGACAGAAGCACCAGAGCCTGCTTTCTTAAATTTGGATTCCACCTTCCCGGCAAGGCGGTTTATGGCACCGTCAATATTCAAGATAGTTCCCACAATGGCACCAAGCACGACGGCGGCGATCAATATAAGCACATTCTCACCGCACAGGCTGCCTGAGATACCGATATACAAGGTACAGGCACCAAGTCCGATCATAGCCGCATTGCTTACTCTTTCGGGGATCCCTTTTTTGAACAGCAAACCAATGGACGAGCCAATGATCACAGTTATTACATTTACGATAACGCCTAACATTTAATTTACCACTTTTCTATATTTATTGAAAGGGAGGACAGGCATCAGCTGCAACTCCTTTATGATCTTTCAGGCAGAATATGATTATTTTTGATAAAACCGGACTTCACGAGGATACGCTCGTCACTGACAAGTAATGATGCCGTTACTCTACTTCATCATCGCCATGGTGTATTATTGCACACATTTTCACGAAGTGCAACATCGCCATGCGTCATGCGAAAGGTCATGGTTGACAAGCCAAAAAGAACCGGTCAAAAGCCTGATTTTATTACTCTACTCAAAACAACCTTTATCTTTGTTAAATTTATAAATAGTTGTTTTTTTAACCTTTTTAGCAAAAGGATCGAGAAATCTCTCTAACCCCCACCAAGTACCACCAATGCGTTCTTCTGAATTGTCCGAATAGACAATATAATATTTTTCGGTTACAAGTTTTTTCCCCTTGTAAACTTGTATATATTTGATTTTATTTTTAAACAATTCGACTATAAAATTCTTTGCTCTTTTTATGTAATCATCTTCACCATCTTCTAATTCAGATGAATAATCTTCAAAATGATAATGGTCGGTAAAGTAAAACACAATTATCTCATTATCAAAAACTTCAAAACCAACATTATTTTTCTCATCAATAGTTACAAAATCCGATTTGTAATTTCTACCTTTCCATTCTTTATTGTCGATAGAAATTGTTACTGTTAAATTTTCCTTATATGGTTTTATTGTATCAATCAATTCATTTGTGATTTCAAAATTCATAGAATCACCACCTTGGTATATTATAGCATAAAAGTGGTGAAGGAGACAAGATGTAATGATATATCGCTGTGCGATATGATATAATATCCGTTCCTTCATATGCGAAGCATATATCATCCATCGCAGATGGATATCATACCGAAGGTATATCACCCGTTCCGTAAGGAACGGATATCATTGAAAAAACTCCTTGAGAAATCTCAAGGAGTTTTTTCTGGAGGCGACACTCAAATTGGAACTGGTCTGAAAACTTGATTTTCTTTAATTTTTCTTAAATATGGATTTGATTTTACTGACTATATTTGACTTTTGATTCCTTTGAGATAAAGAGATAGGTAAATCTCTTTCTTCATCAAGTATATAAGGGAAATCCCCCTCAATACATATCCAAAAATACTCCCCTGTCCTATCGCAAGGAACGGAAGCGCCTTTTTGAAAAGTGAATTTTACACCAAACTTTTCGAAATCAAATTCTTCGCCTTCAATTTTACCAAAAACGCCATAATAGCCTTCGTGATGAATTAAAGAATTATTATCATTTCCTAAATCCCAAGAAAACACCTCTTCGGTGCAATTATAATCAATTCCAAATTCACTTAAAAACTCAACAAGTTTTTTGTTTTCCTCTATGTGCTTATAATAATTTCTGCAATCTTGACAATCGCAAGATTTATTGAAATCCGTGCGATATTCTTTTGTTTTTTCTTTATCAAAAGTTATTTTAACAGAATTGATTTCTACAGTTTGCAAGGACATACCATCACCGACCTTTAAGTTTATTATAACATAAAAGTGGTGGAGACGCAAGAGTTGGTGATATTCTGTGCTCCGCACAGAGTGATATTATGCCTTACGGCATAGTGATATTTTTGCCGTTGGCAAAAGTGATATTATATTCGCCTCCAAAACTTGCGAAGCGAATATCACTTGCGAAGCAAATATAACTGAGCGAAGCTCAATATAACTCGCCGCAAGGCGAATATAACTAAAAAACCCCTTGAGAAATCTCAAGGGGTTTTTTCTGGAGGCGACACCCGGATTTGAACCGGGGAATAAAGGTTTTGCAGACCTCTGCCTTACCGCTTGGCTATGTCGCCGGACAAATAACGGACACGGCATTGTTGCTGTGTCCGTGTTTTTTGGAGCGGATTACGGGGCTCGAACCCGCCACCTCGACCTTGGCAAGGTCGCGCTCTACCAAATGAGCTAAATCCGCAAATGGTGCCTCCGGTC
>SVQM01000067.1 GCA_015065335.1 Oscillospiraceae bacterium
CAAGCAGGAATCCGAACTTTTCCTTCGCATCATCCTCGGTGATGCCGAGGAAAAGTTCGGATTCCTGCTTGAGGCATTCAAGTACGGTGTTCCTCCTCATGGCGGTCTCGCATTCGGTCTCGACAGACTTGTGACTCTCCTGCTCGGTCTTGAGGATATCCGTGAGGTTATCGCATTCCCCAAGGTTCAGAATGCATCCGAGCTTATGTCCAAGTGCCCCGCTGCAGCCGATCCCGCTTCCCTTGAGGAACTCGGCATCGCAGTAGTGGAGAACGAGAAAGAATGATTTATTTAGCGGAAACCCCTTTTTGGACAAAAAGGTGTTTCCGTACCTTCCCCAAAAAACTTTCAAATAAATGTATGGATATAGGAATACTAAATCTATAGAACTAAGGATTTAGTTATACTTTGTCTTATTATAGTTTAAAAGTTTTTGCGGAGGCAACCACCGCAGGTGTGTTGACAAGCGAAGCGGTGGGTTCGGAGGGGGCGCTTTTGTCCAAAAGCACCCCCTCGGTAAAAAAGAAAACCCTATAAAGGAATAAAACTATGCTTAGACTTGAAAATATATCCTTTACGGTAGACGGAGACGTGGGACGCCGTGACATAGTACGAGATGTTACGGTAGAGTTTCCCGATGGATTTACCGTGATCACGGGACCTAACGGTGGAGGAAAATCTACGCTTGCGAAGCTCATTTCAGGTATATATACACCTACTTCGGGAAAGATCTGGCTTGATGACAAGGACATTACAGATCTCTCCATTACAGAGCGTGCCAATGCAGGAATCAGTTATGCATTCCAGCAGCCTGTCAGATTTAAAGGGATCACCGTGCAGGATCTCATAAAGATCGCATCTGGCAGAAAGATCGGCGTTTCTGAGGCGTGCGAGTACCTGTCCGAGGTAGGACTTTGTGCAAGAGATTACATTGACCGTGAGATCAATGCAAGTCTTTCCGGCGGTGAGCTGAAGAGGATCGAGATCGCAACGGTGCTTGCAAGAGGTTCATCAGTTTCCGTGTTCGATGAGCCTGAGGCAGGTATTGATCTGTGGAGCTTCGGTAGCCTTATCAAGGTATTTGAGAATATGCAGGGCAAGGTTGGCGGCTCCATCATCATCATCTCCCACCAGGAGCGCATCCTCAACATTGCTGACAATATCGTGGTAATCGCCGACGGTGAGATCGCTAAGGTCGGCACGAAGGATGAGGTACTGCCCGGACTGTTCTGCGGCTCCGGTGTGTGCAGTATACTTGAGAACAAAATCTGAGGAGGATTAACAAATGGATCAGATACAGAAGAATCTCCTCGAACAGATCGCAGATCTTCATGATGTTCCCGCAGGTGCGTATAACATCCGTGCCAACAGTGAGAGCGCAGGCAGAAGAACTACTGCGAACATTGACATTGTAACAAAAGAGGACAAGCCGGGTATTGATATAATCATAAAGCCGGGTACAAAGAATGAGTCCGTACACATCCCCGTAGTCATCAGTGAATCGGGACTTGAGGAGATGGTGTACAACGATTTCCACATCGGTGAAGGTGCTGAAGTGACCATCGTTGCAGGATGCGGAATCCACAATGCAGGCGATGAAAAGTCCCGTCATGACGGAATACACACCTTCTACGTTGGCAAGAATGCACGTATCAAATACGTTGAGAAGCATTATGGCAGTGGAGAGGGAACAGGAGAGAGGGTGATGAACCCAAAGACCGTGTGCATTCTTGAAGAAGGTGCGTATCTTGAGATGGATACCGTACAGATCAAGGGTGTTGATTCCACTGACCGTATCACTGAGGCGAAGCTTGCTGACGGTGCTACCATCGTGGTATCCGAGAAGATCATGACTCACGGTAAGCAGAATGCTACCACCACCTTTAAGGTGGACCTTGACGGTGTTGATTCATCCGCACATGTTGTTTCCCGTTCCGTTGCGAAGGATGAGTCTACACAGCTTTTTATCTCCGAGGTGAACGGCAACAACCGCTGTAATGGTCACACCGAATGTGATGCCATCGTTATGGACGGCGCAACGGTTTCTGCAGTGCCTAAGGTATCTGCAAACAACGTTGAGGCAAGCCTTATCCACGAGGCTGCTATCGGTAAGATCGCAGGCGAACAGCTTATGAAGCTTATGACTCTCGGTCTCTCCGAAAAGGACGCCGAAGAACACATCATCAACGGATTTCTTAAATGATTTATATTTGCGCGGGGAAGGTGCTTTTTGAAAAAAGCACCTCCCCCGCACCCCCACCGCAAAAACTTGAAATAAGTTAATGGATATAGGTATACTAAATCGTTGGTTCTAAAGATTTAGTAGTACTTTGTTAGTGCTTTTATCCAAAAGGTTTTTGGGGAAGGTGCGGAAACCGCTTTTTGCCTAAAAAGGGGTTTCCGCAAAAAAAGAAAGGATAAATCTATGAAATATCTTGTAGCATCGGACATACACGGGTCTGCGTATTATTGTCGTGAGCTTTGTGCGGCGATCGAGCGAGAAAATCCCGACCGCATATTCTTTCTTGGCGACGTGCTTTATCACGGTCCCCGTAATGATCTGCCGAAGGATTATGCACCGAAGGAAGTTATCGCAATGCTTGCTCCCTTTGCTGACCGCATCCTCTCCGTAAGAGGGAACTGCGATACAGAGGTGGATCAGATGGTGCTTCCTTTCCCTGTAATGGCAGATACTGCGTATATTCAGTGTGGTGATAAGCTTGTGCTCGCCACACACGGACATATATGGAACACAGACAAGCTGCCTCCAATGGGAGGAGTGTCCGTGCTTCTTTACGGACATACCCATATTCCTGCCTGCGTGGAGCATGATGGCTATGTGTATATGAATCCTGGCTCAGTGTCCATTCCCAAGGAGGGAAGCAGTCACAGCTATATGATCCTTGAGGATGGGGTGTTCAGCTGGCGTGAGCTCTCCGGTGAGGAATACAAAAAATATGAGTTATAATTATATGTTCTGTGGGGGAGATGCCGGGCGCACCTTCCCCATTGTCAAATTCTAAATAAAGGAAAACTAATATGAATATTTACAAATCGGTAGAAGAGCTTGTTGGTCATACACCTCTCATGTCTCTTTCAAATTACGCAGCATCTGTGGGGGCTGCAGCGGAGATAGTTGCAAAGCTTGAGTATCTCAATCCTGCAGGATCAGCTAAGGATCGAATTGCACGTGAAATGATAGCTGATGCCGAAGCATCGGGCAAGCTGAAGACGGGCGGTACGATAATTGAGCCTACCTCGGGAAATACGGGAATAGGACTTGCCGCAATTGCCGCCGCAAAGGGATATAAGGTGATCATTACCATGCCCGATACGATGTCTCCCGAGAGGATCTCAACCATGAGGGCATACGGTGCGGAGGTGATTCTTACCGAAGGAGCAAAGGGGATGTCAGGTGCCATTGCGAAAGCGGAGGAGATATCCGCATCCATTCCGGGATCCATCGTTGCAGGACAATTTGTAAATCCTGCGAATCCTGCGGCACATCTTAAGACTACAGGCCCCGAAATATGGGAGGATACTGACGGAGCAGTGGATATCTTTGTTTGCGGTGTAGGTACAGGCGGTACTATCACAGGTGTTGGAGAATATCTGAAATCAAAGGATCCCTCGGTGAAGATCGTTGCTGTCGAGCCTGCGTCCTCGCCTGTGCTGTCCGGTGGATGTGCAGGAGCTCACGGACTTCAGGGCATCGGCGCAGGCTTTGTACCGGAGGTGCTTGATACATCGATCATAGATGAGATAGTCACTGTGACAAATGACGAGGCATATATCGCAGGAAGACTTCTTGCGAGAACAGAAGGGATCCTCTGCGGTATCTCATCCGGTGCGGCTCTCCACGGAGCAACTGTCATTGCCGCACGTGAGGAAAATCACGGTAAGCGTATTGTGGTGCTTCTTCCCGATACCGGAACGAGATATCTGTCAACACCAATGTTTGAATTTTGACTATATCGAAGTGGGGTGACTTTGTGATAACGGTGTATTATGTAATGAAGCATGACGGTGCTGTGATCGATATACCGTCGGCTGCATTGTCGCTTATTCCCGATGATGAAAGGGAAAATGTTCTCAAACGTACCAATGCCGAGTCACGTTCAGATACTCTCATCGGGCGGATACTACTCAGGCGTATACTTTATGATCGATTTGGTATTTCTTCTTACGATACAGCAATCGAATTGTCCGAAAGCGGAAAACCGTATCTTAAAGATCACAAAGATCTGCATTTCAGTATATCACACACGAAGAACTGCGTAGCCTGTGCTGTAGGAGAATGTCCCATCGGACTTGATGTTGAAGCGGTCTGTGACAGGGATCATTCAAAGATTGCAGTGCGTATGTTTACCGATAATGAAAAGACGGTGGCAAGTCAAAGTGAAGACGGCTTTTATCGTATCTGGACGATGAAAGAGAGCTTTGTGAAAATGACGGGAGATGGGATATTCGGTACATCCAGTGATTTTGATGTGCTGAACGGAAGTGGAATGGGCGATGCAGTGATACTTCCCCTTGAGATTCCGAGTACTGCGGCACATCTTTGTACTCGGCAAGCGGATGAGGTTTCGCTTGCGGAAATTCTTGAATTACAGCAAAAGGAATAAACTTATGGATGTATATAAGCTGACGCATCAAAGACATGTAGAATACAAGCTGCACACGGCGGAGTGGATCACGGATAACAGGCTGATCGGATTTTTCCGTGATGAAAAAAGTGCACTTGAAACGGCAGAGCTGCTTCGCACAAAGCCGGGATTTTGCGATAGTCCCGATGATTTTACTATCGACAAATATACGGTTTCCGGTGATGGACTTACCTCGGTGTATCTTGCTGAGCATTCCTACTACATTATTGATGAACGTGTTGATAATATAGTTGAGATTGGTGTGTATTCCACGGAAAAAGAAGCTATGAGTGCTGTTTTTGAGTATGAAAAAACGGCAAAATTTCCTGTTGGAACTCACTCATGGGATGATGATTTTGATATTGACAATTATGCATCAGTCGCATGCTTTGAGCTTGATGAGGCTGATTTTACCGATGGTTTTGAACAGCGATAATCTTATCTATGAGATTGCTGTAATACTATTGTGCTGTGCTACGCTACTTTGAGCAAATATAACTTTGGACTAAAAGAGCAAAATTAACATTAAAACAATTGCAATATTATCAGGAATGTGGTAAAATCATCAAAGCAGTATTTTTAATTTAATTCGGAGGCATTATGAATACTTTTGCAAAGATAAAAAGAGCACTATCTCTGATGTGCGTGATCTTTACCGTTATCATGTCCGTGATGTATGTGCTCGGACTTATGATGTCAGATCAGGCAACTCTTTTTGTGCCTACCCCGTCAAAAGCCCTTCTGATGCTTCTGTTCTCGGGTATTCTCGGATTCGCCTCTCTTCTTTTATCGAAAGAGGGGACATCTGTCCCAAAGCTTGTCATCCACGCAGTATTGTGCCTTGCGGCATTTATTACGGTGTTTGTTGTGGGTGGTAATTTTTCCGTCACGGGTGGTACGGGAATAGTGGCATCGGTGTTCTTTCTTGTGATCTACGGTATTGCTATGATCGTAAGAGCTATCGTTTGTCGCAAATACAGACAGAAAAAAGTAGATTCAGAGGAATACACCTCTGTTTTCAAGTAATAAATAAAGGGAAGGTTAAAGCTAATGAATATAACAGTAATCGGTTGCGGAAGATGGGGTACTTGCATTGCATGGCATTTGTGCCGTATAGGTCATGATGTCACACTTTACGGACTCCCCGGAGCTGCAGATGTGAAGGAGCTTATGGAGACACGTAAAAATGCTCTTATGGCTATCCCCGATGAGCTTTCTGTCACCACAGATCTTGACTGCGTCAAGGGTGCGGATGTTATCGTTATTTCCGTTGGAAGTCAGGCGCTTCGTACCGTAATGAAGAATCTCCTTCCGTATGAGCTTAAGAATATAAACTTCGTTCTTTGCATGAAGGGCATCGAGTGTGATACAGGAAAGAGACTTACCGAGGTAGTAAATGAATACAAGGATCCCTCCTGCGGAGTTGCAGTGTGGATCGGCCCCGGTCACGTGCAGGAGTTCTACAGAGGTGTTCCCAACTGTATGGTCATCGACAGTGAAGACGATGCTCTGAAGCAGAAGCTCGTAGGAGAGTTCAACAGCGATCTTATAAGATTCTACTACGGCTGTGATCTTATCGGAAATGAGATCGGTGCCGCAACAAAGAATGTTATCGGAATTGCTGCAGGAATGCTTGACGGACTTGGACTTTCCACCCTTAAGGGCGCACTTATGTCAAGAGGCACCCGTGAGATCGCAAGACTGATCAAGGCAATGGGTGGAAACGAGCTTTCCGCATACGGACTTTGCCATCTCGGTGACTATGAGGCAACTGTATTCTCAAAATACAGCCATAACAGAATGTTTGGCGAGATGTTCGTAAAGGGCGAGAAGTATGACTCTCTTGCAGAGGGTTACTATACTGTTGATGCACTTATGGTGCTCAAAGAAAAATACGGTGTCGAGCTTCCCATATGTGAGGCTGTATGGCAGTGTCTCTACGGCGGTGCAGATGTCAGGGAAGCGGTAACAATGCTCTTTACAAGAGCACTTAAGGACGAGATCTGACAGGAGGGATCATCATGACAGTACAGAATAACGGAATGTTCCGTGACCGTGAGCTGAAATTCTTTTCTACCGTTGCAGATCCTGCGTGGGGATATACAACTGAACAGAGAGATACATTTGCTGTTGAATATCCGAAGGATTATGACGAAACTAAATCATATCCCCTTTATGTAGTGTTCCACTCTGCGGGACACGGCATCTATTCTACAATAGAATGTCTGTACAATAAAGGGAATCACGATATCTATCATACCCCTGATGATATGTTCGGATTGTTTCTCGATTGCAGAACCAATTCCGATAATGACAACGACTGGTGGTGGGGCGGAACAAATCCTCTGGATGAAAATTCCGATCCCAAGAGACGCACTGAAAAGCAGCCCGTTGAGCATCGCTGTATCGCTACCGTTGAATGGGTGATGGACAATTATCCCATTGATGCGAACAGAGTTTATGCTGTTGGAAATTCCATGGGCGGAAGCGGAGCTCTTGGTGTAACACTTTGCCGTGGTGATATTTTTGCGGCTATTAAGGTGAACGTTCCCGCAGGTGTCCGTCATGTGGCAGACAGATGCTGTCTTGATACGGATGCTCCCGAAGGCTTCATCCTTCCCGATCCTCCCGTAGTCGTAGATTATTCCGCACAGAACGATGTGTGGTCTACGGGACATGAGATCCTCTATAAGTCCATGAGAGAGAAGCGTTATGCTCTCCACGGCTATTGGGGTGCTTTCGGTCATGAGAACAATAACGGCAATATTGCCATACATAACGATCTTGTGCATGCACTTCCCGTGTTTGAAATAAAGAAGAATGAGGCGTATCCTGTTTTTACAAATGCCGAAACTGACGACAAGAATCCTTGGGAATACAAGGACAGCCATGCAGTATCGGGACAGGTGAACGGCTTCTTCAGATGGGAGAATGTAAGTGATACAGAGGAAAAGCTCGAAATGAAGCTGTGGCTCCTCACTCCCGATGAGTGGGCGACGAGAGTGACACTTCCTGAAAAGACAGTTGCCGATCTTCTTGTTAGACGAGTGCAGAATTTCAAATTGCCTCCCAATGAGGAGTTCATGTGGACACTCACTTCCGATGACGGTGAGATCGTGCAGGGAACATCCCGTGCAGACAGCATGGGATATCCCGTGATCGAGAGGATAGCCGTAATGCAGAAACCTCAGACACTTGAAATAAGAAGGAAATAAGCATGACGTATATTTGACACATGCTTGTTGATACAAGTTTGTAATATATCGTACAATAAAAATCCGATGCATAAGCTGAGATTCAGCAGGCATCGGATTTTGTTGTTATTGAATTATGATCGACACACCGTCGGGGATTGCAGTGATGCTCACCTTGTTCCGTCCAAGCATCTCTTTTGCAATGTTGAGAGCCTCGGGAATGGAGTGTGCAGGTGTCATGTGCATCATTCGCACGGCTTCATCTGGGATCTCCGATATATATATCACCCGTGCGTGGGACAGGATACGCAGGAATATCTGCGTCTGCCACTGGTCGGGGACTGTTTCGTCTCTGCCACGGTTTAGGAAAAGCTCCGTAGTCTTTTGGATATCGGGCTCATCGGCGAGCTGTCTGTAAAAATGCTCACCGCCGATCCCGTCGTCAGACTTTGCGATCATTATGATAACACCGCCTTCTTTGACTGCCCTTTCAGCGGCAGTCATTCCTTTTACAGCCTGGTACACATTCTGATCAAGGGGATATCCGCCGTTGGTGGAGATGACGATATCGGAAGGCCTTGCCGACACTGCGCATTTTTCACGGAGAAAGGTGACTCCTGCCATGTGCGCATCCGCAGGAGCGCCTGCAGTGGCAAATATGACCTTTTTATCCTCATTCAGCACAACATTTACAATGTATGCAAGTTCAGCTTTCATTGCCGCCCACAGCATATCCTCATGAATGGGATTCCCCTCAAGGATGCCTGTTCTTGCGCATTGGTGAGCTATGAACTCCGAGCAGTGATTCGCAAGAACGGTAGAACGTCCCGCAATTCCGGGGAGAACGCTTTTGCGTCCTCCGGAAAAGCCTGCGAAAAAGTGCGGTTCGATGAATCCCTCGGCAACGAGGAGATCTGCTTCGATGGCAAGCCTGTTTATCTCGCATACACCTCCTGAGGGAAGTGTGCCTATATTTACAAGCATATCTCTGTCATCGCAGTCGTGAACGACGATGCGTTCCTTCAGAACGATATCCTCACCGAATTTTGAGATAAGCTCATCCTTAGTGGTGCCACGGTGGCATCCTGTGGCGATAAGGATCGTGATATCAGAATCAGGAGCACCGGAACGCAGTTGTTCGAGCATTTCGGGAATTATCACCTTGCTCGGCACGGGCCTTGTGTGATCACTTGCGATTATGACGATGTTCTTCTTACCTTTCGCAAGCTCACTGAGAGTGAGTGAACCGATGGGAGATGCCATGGCGACTCGCACAAGCTCATGTTCATTCATACCCGGATCATATTCGTTTATGTCGGATGACAGGATGCCCGAGAGCTGTGACTCGTCAAATGTATGAGTCAGATATCCCTTGCCGTAGGGGAATTTTATCTCTTTCAAGATCATATCCTCGGATATCAGTATGTGATACGGAGAGCTTTTTTGATCTTAACGGGGGATTTGAAGTAAACTGTGCCGTTCTTTACTTCGGCGGAAACCTTCTCACCGTCAACGGTAACTGCAGCACCGTCGGGGATCCCTGCGGCTGAGAATGTGTTCAGAGTGAGAGCACCTGCGGCGATCTTCAGTGCGGCAGAGGTGTTCTTTATCTCAACATTTCCCCATGCGGCATCAAGTGACCACAGACAGTTGAAGTTGTCCTTGTTTACCTTAGGCGCAAAGCCGAGATGTCCCTTGACCATATCGAATTCCATTCCCGAGAGAATGGGAAGAAATGAGAAAGAGGACATGGAGCGTGAGTAGTTTGAGCCACACTCGATCTCGTTCCAAGGGTTACGCTTAGCACCGTTATAGCGGTCACGCACACCGCGAACAACACGAAGTCCTTCGTCGATATGACCACGGCTCATGAGTAGCCCTGCGAAGGAATACTCAAATCCGTGCATGGTCTCGCATGAGGTCAGTATCGGAATAGCGGGACGCTTGCGGGGGAATGAGCACATGATGGTGCCGGCTTCATCATTTGCACAGAATACACGGTAGGGGTTATACTCATCCCGCATACTCTCCTTGAAGTTGTACTTGAAGATGGAGAGAAGTGCGGTATCAAGCTTTTCGGGATCGTAGATGTCTCCGAGACCGAGAATATCGCAGTGCCACTGTGCAAGAACCTGATCGATCTCACATCCCTCGGAGATCTGATAGTTGATCTCGCCGGACTCCTCGTTCCAGTATTCATCCATAGCGTCGCCGCCGAAGATGCTGGGGTTACCCTTACAGTAATGCTCAAGCATTACTTTGTCGGAGAGATCGATCTTTTGGAAGAAGTATTCGCCGTTGAACAGCTCCTCGTTCATGAACTTCGTACCCTTGGCAAAGAGCTCGTCGTATTCATCTGCCGCCGCATCGTCACCGAGATAGCGTGCCATCTTTGAGCCTGCACGGAGTCCTGCCATATAGAAGCCCTGAAGCCATGAGGATGTGCCGAACATCTCAGTGTCGAGGGTGTGATGCTGACGTCCTTCAAGAACACCGTCGTGGTTCAGATCCCACTCGTCTTTATTATCCTTGCTCCATGCAAATTCGATAGCCTTCTTAACGGAGGGCCATATGGCTTTCAGCCACTCATCATCACCGCAGATCTTCCAGTCACGGTAAGTCTTGAGTACACCGCCCATCTGACCGTCAACACATGAACGGTTAGTTGCGGGAGGAGTGCCGAAGGGAATAGAGGTGCGGAAGATCACTTCACCTGATTCGGTCTGGTTGTATTTATAATCGTTTACACGGATATTTCTTTCAAGTTCGGGGAACAGGAAACAGGTGGTATATACATAAGTCCATACGTGAGCACAAGTACCCTCACATGAGCCTACATTCTCGCAAAGTCCTTCCCAACCGTAGAAGTCGCCGTTCTCGCCGATACGGAGAACAGTTGCGGTCTTGAGTACAGATGCAGTAGCGGATACAGCATCGATCACCTCGTCGGGAAGAGTGGTGGAGAACAGTACATCGTGGTATTTTTTTGTAGCCTTATAAAGCCTGTTCCAGTTTTTGATAGCATACTTTGCACTGTCGGTGGATGTGGGGAAACGGTAGGAATAGTAATTCTTCATTACGATATCCTTTTCCTCACCGTTTCCGTCCTTCTCCTTCTGAGGTCTCCACCAGTTGATGTGATAAGGACAGCACCATGAGATAACAAAACGGAATGTCACAGTTTCACCGGGCTTCGCAGTCTTCTTAACAAAGAGAGAAGCGTGCTCGTTGTCACCGGCGGTGTCGTACTTTCTGGGTGCGGGAAGTCCCGGAGAGATGAAGTTTGACCAGTATGTCTCAATATTGTCGTACCACATTCCTCGGAACCAGTTCTGCTGAATAGCAACATCCTCGGTCGCATCGGTGGCAAGAGTAAGCTCACGGTACCATGTGTCACCAACCTCATTCTTTTCGCTGGAGGTGGAGACTCCGGTAAATCCCTTGTCGGTGAATACGGTGGAAAAACCTTTTTCACGTGGGAACTTTATGGTGCCTGCCGCAATATAGTCAAGCTCATCGTCTGAGGTATTCTTAACGGAGTATTCAAAGAACGCCGCAGGAATACCTGAATCATCGGCATTCAGGGGGATGAAGGGGTTGAAGGCCGTAAGAGTTACCTTACCTGGGAAGGAAGGCTCATCGAGATTTACCTGAGCGATAGGGTACTCGCCACGGAAGGTACAGTTTCTGAAATGAGGGAATCCCGCCATTGTGGTGTTCGGAATTCCGTGACCGAAGGTAAGACCGGGCTGACCGGTGTAATTTTTTGTATAGTCGCCCTGCATAACACGTGCATCGATAACCTTGCCGTCCTTTTCGGCTTTAATGGCAAAGTGAGAGAAGCCGTTCATGCTGTTCTTTGCTGCATTGTTAAAGATCTCCCAGTCGACAAGTCTGCCGTTTCCGCCGAGACCGATGGAACCGGTACCAATACCACCGAGAGGGAAGGAGATTTCATTGAGATTTGCACCTTTGTATATCTTACGTTTCATTTTGTTCTCCTTTGTATTGTGGGAGAGATTTACGGTTAAGACCGTTTCACCCATTTTAACATAATAAAATCCGAAAATCTATACTTTACGGTAATATTATCAAATTTTTTGTTCGAATAGAAAAAAACCGTCCCGACGTGTCGGAAACGGTTTTTGAAGTATCATATCTAAGCATCAAAAAGCTCGGATTTTCTGTGTTTTCTATAAACTATGAAAAACGCAATAAACTGACAAACGAAAGTTATCGCCCATGAAATGGGGAATGAGACATAAAGACATTCCGGAGTGGGATATGTATCGAAGATCGTGTAATTCCAGATCACACGAAATGCACATATACCTACGATCGATATTATCATGGGAACAGCAGATGATCCCATTCCTCTGAGTGCACCTGTTGTGACATCCATGATACCGCAAAGGAAATAGGGCAAACAGATGAATCCGAGACGAGTCATCGCATGAGTAAATGCTACGGTATCACTACGAGATATACTAAAAAGTGAGAGAAGCTCAGGTCCGAAGAAGTATGCGACAACACCTCCGACTATGCCTACTGTCGCAACACAGGCGAGACATACCCAAAGTGATCTCCGTACACGGTCGAATTTCCTTGCGCCTTGATTTTGTCCGATGAAAGTGACAGCGGACTGATTGAAGGAATAAAGGCACATATATACATAGGACTCAATGTTGGACGAGGCGGAGCTGCCCGACAGAGCTGCGGCACCGAAGCTGTTGATGGATGACTGGATGATAGTGTTCGAGAAAGAGAAGATGGATCCTTGAATACCTGCGGGAATACCGATGCGGATCATCTTGATAAGCTGAGGCTTGTAGAATCTCATCATTTTAAAAGTGAATCTGCATCCGTCGGTGCGTCTCATAAGTGCAACGATCATGAGAGCCGCCGAAATGCCTTGAGAAATCGTTGTGGCAAGAGCAACACCCGCAACGTTCATGTCAAGAACGATAACGAAAAACAAATTAAGTAATACATTTATAACACCGGCGATCGAGAGATAAATAAGAGGGCTCTTTGAATCTCCTGCGGCACGTAGTACAGATGCCG